>CALFYG010000208.1 GCA_937952095.1 uncultured Micrococcales bacterium
GGCTGTCAGCCAATTTGACTCAGCGCCGACGGGTAGCTTCGGTCAATCAAGCGGTTGGCAGCCTTTCACCCGCCAATCCGAATACGCTGGCATGAATCGTGATCTGCCCACAGTGCACGCGCCAGTACAACCAGTTGAAACGCATCCCGCTGTCGTAAGTTCACTTGAGCTGATTGGCGCAACGGTCGCCGAATACTCTCCGGCAAGCCTGACTTTGGCGTATAACCAGTTGCCAGGATCACTCCGCTTTGCTTGTTCAGCGCAGTTGGAGCAGACAAGTTAGCAGATGCGCGCAGGAGCCCGTTAGCAATTTGAGGAGATTTTGCCGCCACCACAGGCCCAAGCAACCCACCAGCAACCTGCCCGTAGGCATCAGCTTGACTGCCTGGGTTGTCTTGTAAGAGGCCCGCACCACGCATCTTGTCTGCAAGCCACTCGCTGCCTCCCACCGGATTCTCAATCAAGCCTGGCGGGGTAGAGAGCAGACCAATTTTATGGCCCGCATAGCCACCGCCAGCGATCAGTCCATTTAGTGCTAACGTTGCCATATCAATAGGCGCGCCAAGATTCCCGGCCCAAAAAGCTTTGTTAGCGCCTTGCACGAAGTCCAGTAATCCAGCCATAGTCAGTCCTTTTTAAGCTACGCAGCCCGCAGCATCACGGCGCCATCAACGCCCGATCCGCGTCAATCTGCCCGCGCAGCAGCTTCACCTCCGAATCCCTTCGGACAAGAGCTTGTCGGTGCTCTGCAACCACTGTTGCCCCCTCGACAATGTGGCGGTCGAGGGCTTCAAGTCGATCCGCAATACCGCTGCTGGCAGTGGTGCAGGCTGCGGCGATCTGGCGATAAGTGGCGGCTCGGCGCTCGGCGTCTGTGCGCAGCCTGCCAGCAAGAGCAAGGTCAGCGCGAGCAATGGCGTCGCGCACAGGTTGCGATGTGGTGAATTCGTCCGAGTTTTTCGACGTGTTTGCAGCATGTGTCGATTCCTTCAATGCGGTTTGTATTTCGTCGGTGCGGGCGGCTTCAGATCGCTTGAGCGCTGCCGTGGCGTGCTGCGCCTGGATGCCAGCAATCTGCTTCCCATACCGCCATTCTTGCGTCTGCCAGCCAGCCCCGAAGGCCAGCGCACCGGCCACCCGGGTGTCCCAGTCAACATGCTCCTCAGTGCCCGGCAGTGGCGTGGTCTGGCTCTCCGGCTCCACGGCGGGGGCGGCGCTGGAGCGACTGGCCCGCGAACCCCCACGCGGCGTGGCCTTCTTCGCCGGCGTTTTCTTCTTCTTGGTCTGTTTGCCCTTGATCGGGATCACTCGCGCGTCAGGCACCGGCCCCACCCTTTCCGGTCAGCAGCGACAACAGTTGGTCCTCGATGTTCTCCACCCGTTCGGCCGGCAGCAGCCGGTTGAGGTTGTGGGCCTCGACGAACGCGTCGAACGTTTCCGGGGTGGTGTGCTGCGGCACGAAACCGAACTCCGTGCGCATGCGCGTGGTGTCGATACCCCGACCGTAGGTGAGGAACCGGACCTGTTCCGGGGAGAAGTCGGCCAGGCCGAGGCGCCGGAACGTCGCGCCCACGGCGAACGCGAAGGGGCTGGCGATCGGGAACACGGGACGGCCTACCCTGCGTGCCGCCTGCGAAACCAGGATCACGCCGTCCCCGGCAACATTGAACGTGCCCGGGTGGTCCTCGACGGTGGCGCGCCGCAGCGCGTCGAGCCCGTCGTCCTCATGGATGAATTGCAGCCGGGCGTCGAAGCCGAGGACCACGGGGATCACCGGCAGCGAGAAGTACGTGGTCATCGGGGTCTGGACCCGGGGACCGAAGAAGTTCGCGAAACGCAGAGTGGTCACGCCCACGTCGGGTCGCCGGCGCGCGAAACCGCGCACGTAGGCCTCGACCTCGACGCTGTCCTTGGCCCACCCAGAGGTAGGGGCGTGTTTGGGCTCCATCTCCTCGGTGAACATGGCCGGGTCACGCGGACCTGCCCCATAGACCGAGGACGTGGACTTGACCACGAGCTTGCGTACCGTGGGGCTCTTCTGGCAGGCGGCGAGCAACTGCATGGTGCCGATGACGTTGATCTCCTTCATCGACATCCGGCCACCGGCCTGCATGGGGGTGGCGATCACCCCCATGTGCACGACGGTGTCGACCTGTGCCGCCTCGATCACCTTCGCGATGATCGGGTTGCGGATGTCCGCCCGCACGAACTCCGCCCCGCCGATCTCCTGGCGCGGGGCGACGACGTCGACACCGATGACACGGTCGACGCCTGGGTCCTGCGTGAGGATCTGGGCCATCCTCCCGCCCAGATAGCGGGAGACGCCGGTGACCAGGACGACCTGCCCCATACGTCGTTACTTCTTGTTACGACGCTGTACGCGGGTCTTGCGCAGCAGCTTGCGGTGTTTCTTCTTGGCCATGCGCTTGCGGCGCTTCTTGACCACCGAACCCATACGGGCCTCCTCGTTGGCTGGAATCCCTTACAGGGTAATCGGATCAGAACATCGGATCCGGGTCCGGGTCGATCCCGAGATGCGGGAAGGCGGCCCGGCGGGTGGCGAGCACGGCACCATCGACGGGGTCATCGGGGTTGTACCCGGTCTCCCAGCTGCGAAGCCACGGCTCGCGGCCGTTGCCCATGACCATCGGCGGATCGCGCTGCAGGACGTTCTTCACCAGCGCTTGGAAGGCGTCCGGGGTGGCCTGCGTGGGATCGATCGGCCGGTCGAGGGCCTCGGCCAACAGGTGGGTCCAGGCCAGGGGCACCACGTCCACCCACTCGTAGCCGCCACCGCCGGTGGCGATCCAGCGGCCCTCGCTGTAGGTGTGGGCCAGCCTGTGCAGCGCGTGGTAGGACATCTGCTGCCCCTCCAGGCTCAGGGAGAGGTGGGCCAGCGGATCCATGTAGTGGCTGTCACAACCCTGCTGAGACACCAGGAACTGCGGCTGGAAGGCGTGCAGCGCCGGGGGCACGATGGCGTCGAATGCGCGCAGCCAGTGGTTGTCCGCCGTGCCTGGGGGCAGGGCGACATTGATGGCCGTGCCCTCCGCACCTTCGCCACCGATCTCGGTGGGCCAACCGGTCCCGGGGAACAGCGTGCGGGGGCTCTCATGGATGGAGATGGTGAGCACCCGCGGGTCGTCCCAGAAGTGCTGCTGCACACCGTCGCCGTGGTGCACGTCGACATCCACGTAGGCCACCCGCTCCACACCCTGGTCGAGCAGCCATTTGATGCTCACCGCAAGGTCGTTGTAGACACAGAACCCCGACGCCCGGTCCGGCATCGAATGGTGCAGGCCACCGGCGAAGTTCACCCCGTGGTCCGCCTCACCCCGGTAGACCGCCTGTGTGATCGCCAAGGACGCGGCACACACACGTTCCGAGTGCTCATGCATGTCGGCGAACGTGGGGACGTCGTCGGTACCCAGACCATGGCTGCCGGCCGTCTCCTGCTGGACGGCGGTCACGAAGTCCGGTGAGTGCACGCTGTGCAAGAGGCCCTCGGGAAGGTCCAGCGGGGGGATCATGGTCAGGTTCGGGTCGTCGAGGAGGCCGAAGTCCCGGGACAGCCGGTAGGCCAACTGCACCCGCACCGGGGCCAGGGGGTGGCCCGGCCCGAAGTCGTAGTGCCGCAGGGCGTCATCCCACACGAAGGCGACGCGGTGACTCATGTCCGACACGCTATCCACAATCGCCTTACAGGTGCTCGGAATCAACCCGGGGCATCCTCACGACGCGATCGACGCGCGCCGCGGGAGCAGACTGGCACCATGAGCGACACCATCGCGGCACCGGAGTCGGTGCTCGCGCACGCCACCAGCGACATCCCGCGGGCACGCCGGGAACAGACCGTCGAGCAGGTGCGGGCACACCTGCTCGGGCAGCGTTACCAGTGGGTGTGCGTCGTGGCGATCATGGATGGCGACGTGCTCGCCGGGACCGTCGCCATCGAGGACCTGCTGGCGGCCGACGCCGAGCAGCCCATGGCGTCGCTGATGAGGGCCCCGGTGTCGGTGCACCGCGACACCGACCAGGAGGTCGCGGCGTGGGAGATGGTCCGCAAGGGACACCGCGCCCTGTCTGTGGTGGACGACTCCGGACGGCTGCTGGGGATCGTCACTCCCGCCGACATGCTCGAGGTGTTGTTCGTCGAACACGAGGAGGACCTCTCGCGGCTGGCAGGTGTGGTGCATGACACCCAGCAGGTCCGCACAGCGACGATCGAATCCGTGCGCCGGCGGGTGTTGCACCGCATCCCCTGGCTGCTCGTCGGTCTCGTAGGCGCGATGGCCTCGGCCTTCATCGTCGCGGGGTATGAGGACGCCATCAGCCGGCAGGTGATCCTCGCGTTCTTCCTGCCCGGGGTGGTCTACATGGCTGATGCGGTCGGCACGCAGACGGAGACCGTGGTGGTGCGGGGTCTGAGCGTCGGGGTGGGGGTACGGCAGGTGGCACCCAAGGAGTCCCTGACCGGGTTGATCATCGGAACCCTGGTCGCACTTCTGTTCATCCCCGTGGGGATCCTCTTCTTCGGCGACACGCAGATCATGCTCGCCGTGGGTCTGGCCCTGTTCGTCTCGTGCGCGGTGGCCTCGGTGGTCGCGATGGCCCTGCCGTACGTGCTGTCCCGGCTCGGACGAGACCCGGCGTACGGTTCCGGACCGCTCGCCACGGTCATCCAGGACCTGCTCACGATCATCTGCTACTGCGCCATCGTCAGTACGGTCGTCTGACGCCCGCACTGCTGCAGTACGGTGTGCGCCATGGGTGTGGTTGCGGTCATCGGGGCCGGCGTCATGGGTGAGGCACTGCTGTCGGGGTTGCTGCGCGGTGATCGCATGGGCGACACCTTCGTGGTCGCGGACAAGCGCCAGGACCGTGTGGCAGAACTCAAGGACCGCTACGGCGTGGACACCGCCACCAACACCGAGGCGGCGCGTGAGGCCGACGTGGTGGTGCTGGTCGTCAAGCCGCAGGACATTTTCACAGTGGTCGAGGAGATCGCCGCGGACCTCAAGCCCACCGCACTGGTGGTATCCCTGGCGGCCGGCGTGACGACCTCCTCGTTGGAAGCCCTGCTGCCCGACGGGATGCCGGTCGTGCGGGTCATGCCGAACACTCCGGCGCTGGTGGACGAGGGAATGTCCGCGGTGTCACCAGGTGCTCACTGCACCCCGGACCACGTAGCACTGGCCGTGCGGCTGATGGCGTGCGTGGGGAAGGTCGTCGAGGTCCCGGAGAAGATGCAGGACGCCGTCACCGCGATCTCCGGCTCCGGCCCGGCATACATCTTCTACACGGTCGAGGCGATGATCGAGGCGGGTGTGGGGCTCGGGTTGCCGCGTCGGCTGGCCACCGAACTGACCCTGCAGACGGTGTACGGCGCGGCCACCATGTTGCGCGAGACCGGGGAGCACCCGGTCGTGCTGCGGGAGAACGTCACGTCACCGGCCGGCACCACGGCCGCGGCGTTGCGGGTGCTGGAGGATCACAAGGTCCGAGCGGCGTTCCTGTCTGCGCTGGAAGCCGCACGCAACCGCTCGATCGAACTGGCCGGCGGCTGACAGCTGGTTGACCGGGGTCGCCGCCACCGATTCGGGGGCCGTTTGCCGCCCCCCAACGGCGGCCGACGCGTCAGCTCTTCGAGGTCATCGACTTCACGAACAGCGCCATGTTGGCCGGCTTCTCGGCCATCCTGCGCACCATGTAGCCGTACCACTCGGCGCCGTAAGGGATGTAGACGCGCATGCGCTCGCCGGCCTTGGCCAGGCGGCGCTGCTCGTCCGGGCGCACCCCGTAGAGCATCTGGTGCTCGTAGGTGCCCTTGGCCCGGTCGGCACGGGTGGCCAGCGCCCCGGCGATCTCCACGAGTCGCGGGTCGTGTGAGGCGATCATCGGGTAGCACGGGGAGTCGAACAGGATCCGCATGCAGCGCACATAGGCCTTGTCCACATCCTCTTTGGCTTGGAACGCCACCGACTCCGGCTCCTTGTAGGCGCCTTTGCACAGGCGGATGCGCGACCCCTCGTAGGCAAGATCCCGGCAGTCCTGCTCGGTGCGGTACAGGTAGGCCTGCAGCACAGCACCGGTGCCCGGGAAGTCCTTGCGCAACTCCCGCAGGATGCCCAGCGTGGAGTCCGTGGTGGTGTGGTCCTCCATGTCAAGGGTGACGGTGGTGCCGATGGCGGTGGCCGATTCGCAGATGGCGCGGGCGTTCTCCAGCGCGATCTTCTCGCCGTCGCCGGCCAGCGCCTGTCCCATCGCGGACAGTTTGACCGAGACCTCCGC
>CALFYG010000209.1 GCA_937952095.1 uncultured Micrococcales bacterium
CCGAAGGCGAAGCGGTAGCCAGCGGGGATGCGTGCCAACGTGATCGTGTCACCGGAAGCCTGAGAGGCCATGGTGAACGAGGCGCGGAAGCGGCGCAGACGCCCGCCGTGGATGCCCCCATCGACCTTGGTCTCGGGGGTCATGCCGAAGCCAGCGACTTCGTTTGCGTAGGTTGTTGCCATGTCGTGTGCTCCTTACAGATCGCAGATGATTTCGACGACCTTCTTCTCCTCGGTGCGCGTGGCTCCGAAGGTCCCCTTCACGTACACCTGCGTGGCGTAGGACTTGTCCGCACGCTCGCTGATCTTCGTGTTGATGTCGTTCCACATGCCCAGGTGCATGCCCGACTTGGCCCAGGCGATGCAGCGGCGGTCACCCGAGCCGTCGACGCCGAGGCGCTCGCACTGGATGAACTTGAAGCCGAGGAACGTGTCCACGTTGCCCTGCACCAGTGCCTTGACACTGTTGTAGTCCGAGGAGGTCACCTCGGTCGTGCCCAGCAGGTTGTCCATCTGCACCGCGGTCACCGCGATGTAGAGGGGGTCCGACTCCACATCGACCTCATTGGTCAACAGGATGCGGCGGGCCTGACGCAGCTTGGCAACGGTCATGCCGGTGCCGCCGACGGCGATCTGCTGGGTGGCGGTGGCAAACGCGGTGCTGGTGGAGCCGTTCTCACCCGTCATCGAGGTGCCCAGGGCGGCCGAGATGATCAGGTCGTCCATGGCACGACCCAGCGCATAGGCGCCGTTCATGGCGTAGGGGCTCGTGGGGTCGATCAGCATGCGCAGCTTGTCCTGATCGTCGATCATGTCGGCCCACTCGTAGTCCGCGGGGAAAACCCAGCGGGCGTCGTGCGGGGTGCTGATCAGGGGCGTGTCAGCGTGGCGGCTGGTTCGGGCTTGCGCCGTCACCGCGCCGATCTGTTCGACAGCCTTGGCTGCTTTGCCGGTGTAGGAACCGACTGTCACGCAATCGCGCAACTTGGAACCGCGCTGCTGCAGCAGCAACGAGACATTGCTCGAATACTGCTGGACGAATGCGGTGGTAACTTGGAAACTCATGGTGGTTACTCCGAATAAAGTTGAAACAAGTGACCGAGGGCTTGGTTCGACTTATCCACCACGAGTGGGGTCAAGGAATCCGGGAATCTGAGTCTCGGTTGTCCTGACGGGCCGACTCAGTGTTTTCCGGGTAGCGGGGGTCGGTACTTCCCCCGCTGGTTGTAATCCTAGCACATAATTTTCGAGTTGGGTGCAAGTGTTCACGATGGTCGGCGTTTCCCCGAAAATCCCATGCTTGGATGCCGCTGGGATCAGCACCTCCATGAGACGCAAGCGGACCTCATCCGCCTGCATACGCGGCCTCCATGAGCCGGGACATCTTGCCCACGGCATCCTTGTCACCCGAGAGGTACTTGTCCATGAACGCCTTGTCCAGCTTTAGGTCGGCGATCTGGGCCTTGGCCTGCGCCGGCGTGGTGCCGAACCCGCCCTCGCCACGATCTCCGGCGAAGGAATCCTCGCCCATCTTGGACCCGAGGGTCGCAAAGAGCTTGAGCATCTCGGCGGTCCCGAGTTTCTCCTCGTAGGCCGCGAGTTTTCCAGCGTCCAGACCCAGCGCAGCGACGGCCCTGCGACCCGCGCCGATGTTCGTGTCGAATGCCTGACCCCACTCTTGCTTGAGCGAGCCGATGGCTTTCTCGGACTCCTGTGCCTGCTGCGCCTGGAGTTTCTCCTGCATCGCGCCCGACATGCCGTTCCACTCGCCGTAGAGTGCCTGCGCCTGTTTGGCGCTCAGGCCCAGCTTGTGCGCGGTGCCCTTGAACCAGTTCGTCAGTTCCGGGTCGGCACCCTCAGGTGGACGGATGCCGTACTCGTCAGGGCTCGCCGGCCGGCCGAGTTTGGAGTAGAAGGCATCGAGTTGCTCGGGGCTGGCGTCCTCGGGCGGCAGTTCCAAAAGGTTCTTGGCGCCACCGGCAAACTTCTCCAGATTGCGGTACGACATCAGGAGGTCCTGGGGTTCCTTCCACCCCTTGTTGCTCACGTAGGCGTTCGTGTCCTCGTCGAACGCAGCGGTCCAGACTGAGCCGGGGCTCGGTTGTGCCGTGGGTGCGACACCAGCAGGCGCAGCACCAGCACCGGGGGCACCGGCTCCAGCGCCACCGTTATCGCCCAGCAGGGCGGCAGCAGCATTACTCATTTGGGGAATCCTCAATCAAGTTGATCACATCCTCGTCAGTCAAGTTCAAGTGGGCCATCAATCGGCACCACACCTCACGACGCCCTTCGAGGAGGTAGGTGGTCTGGACATTGTTCACGTCTGCCGTGGGCACGGATGCCCGACAGAAGCGCCGCAGGTCGGCCAGCACCTTGCGACCCTGTGGATTGTTGAACGTGGCCCGGTAGGCTCGGCCACGGATGAGCGTCAGGGGGTTGAGGTTCATGCGCCTAAAACAGCCCAGTCTTCGGCCAGCATATCCGTTTGACTGGCAAGCCACGGGACGCGAGCACCGGGTGTGTTCTGTGCATCGTCCGGGTAATTCAGGAACACATACGCTAGTGTCATTTTGCTGCGTGTGTCAGGTCGCTGAATCTCCAGCCACAAGCCCTTGCCATTCCACCCAGAACGAGCAACTCGATTGCCGAGTTTGAGATAGTGCAGCGCATCACCAAACGTCAGCGATTGCGGCATACCAGGCTCGCTGGTCCGGTATGCTTTCTCGAACGGGTCCTTTGGTGACCACGATGTGTATCCGTCCTCGTACTTGACACCATACCCATCCTTGCCATCCTTTTGTGCCGACCACGCAACAACTTCCTTCGTCCCAATGTACCGATGTGTCATCATCATGCTCCTTGAAGTAACTGGTTCGCTTGCGCCGCGTCCTTCATGGCGCCAGCGATGGGCTGCGCCGCCTGAATGGCCATGGCCTCCTGCTCCTGTTCAGCCCGCTGGGCCCGGATCGCATCGACCTGTTCCTGGCTGCGCAACACCGGTGTCGGTACCCCGGACACCTCGGCCGTCAGACGGGCCAGTGCGTCACGGTCGAACACGTCGAGCACGCTCGGGTCGATCTGGGCAAACGGGGCCAGCAACTCCATGGTGCGCTGCACACCGACCAACTCCTCGGCCCTGGCCATGCGGGACATTGGGGAGTCGTAGACGATCTCGTAGTCGCCCCCGGCCTCCACGAGTTCAGGCGGCATCGGCGGCAGGATGCGGTGGAACATCAGGAGGTCGAGTTCGCGTTCGATCTGCGGCCCGAGCGCCTCGGACTGTTGACGCCCCATGGTCGGGGTCAGGAGCATCCCCTTCTCCTGCGCCCGGATCAGCGCCTCCGTGGCGGTCATGCGCGGGGTGTCCACGAGGATCTGGAACAGGGTCACGAGGAACGCATCGTCGATCGCAACGCGCCGCTGCTCCATCTTCTGCTCGTTGATGTCGACCCGAGCGCCCGTGGTGAACGGCTGGATCATCTGCTGACCGTTGCGGTTCACGCCACCCGGGTTCAGGCCACCGGGTTGCATGCGGATCGTGGTGGCCCCGCCACCAAGGATGCCGTCATCGTGCAGCAGGATCGGCGGGTCCACGAGTTTGTGTACCGCCCGGATGTCGGTCTTGGACATCTCGTTGAGCATCTTGATGTCGGCCAGCGCGGTCATCGCAGGCGAGCGGCCATAGACCTCCTCGGGTGCCGTGACGTAGCGGGCGATGCTGTACGGGAAGCTCGTGAACCCACCCTCGGGTGCAAGGAGCATCTTTTCAGCCACCGACAGGTAGTAGGACGCCCACGGCTTGCCCCGGGCGTCTGCGCGGCCCGAGTCGTAGTCGGTGCGGGGTGCCACGACATGCAGGAACTCGAACTGCTCGTTCTGGCGGCTGGGGTTCTCCAGCGCCTTGCGGACCTTCTCAGGCAGGTTCTGCTCACCCCACCGCTGCGCCGCCTGACGCGCCGTGTGCTTGAAGCAGCGGTACACGGAGTCGATGATGCCCTGGTGGTTCTCAAGGAAGAAGGTGTCCCGCAGGTTGATGCACCGATACCGCAGGCCCACGCCGGCCGCAAAGTCGATGAACAAGGAGCCCGTGCCGAACGCGCCCATTGAGATCCATCGCTCGTAGTTCTGCCCGGCGAAGTTGGCCTTCGGCGAGTTGCGCATCTGGTGCAGGATGTTGTTCACCTGATAGAACCAGTCCTGCACCGCGAACTGACGGTTCAGGGACTCGTCGGTCGTGCGCAAATTGTGCCACTTCGACTGGCGCGGCGTGAGCATGGAGTCCATGACCGCGGC
>CALFYG010000210.1 GCA_937952095.1 uncultured Micrococcales bacterium
TTCTGCATGAAACCCCACGCGAGCGCACCCGCGGCGAGCAGCGCGCAGACGCCGGTTGCGACCTTCCACCCGACCCCACTGCCACCACCGGAGGCCGGCGGTTCGTCGGTGGGCGGCATTCCAGGCGGGGGGCCCTGCGGCGGCTGACCGAACTGCCCGGGAGGGCCTGCTGGCGGCTGCGCCCCCGGAGGAGGTCCGAAGCCCTGGGGCGGGGGGCCCTGCGGCGGCATCCCGGGCGGCGGACCCTGCGGCGGGGGGCCTTGCGGCGGGGGGCCTTGCGGAGGGGGGCCTTGCGGCGGCATCCCGGGCGGCGGGCCTTGCGGCGGGGGGCCCTGGGGCGGCATGGCGGCGCCGGGGGGCGGTGCGAATCCACCCGGCGGCGGACCGGCCGGGGGTTGCTGCGGCCCGGGCGCCCCCGGGAACTCGGGTTCTGGTGCGCCGGGGAACTCCGGTTCGCCGTATTCGTTCGACATGAGGACCCTCCCGTTGAGTCGTCCTCAAACTACTGCTCCGGGGCGCAAGTGGGGGCGTGACACGGCGTAGCCTCGTGAACGTGCAAGCGATCGTGGTCGATTCCCCCGGCGGGCCTGAGACCCTGCAGTTACGCAGCGTGGCCGCCCCTGCGCCCGGACCTGGCGAGGTGCTGCTCGAGGTGACCGCGGCCGGGGTGAACCGCGCCGATCTGCTGCAGCGTCAGGGCTTCTACCCGCCACCACCGGGCGCCAGCGACATCCTCGGTCTGGAGGTGTCGGGGACCTTCGACGGGGAACCGGTGTGCGCATTGCTCACCGGCGGTGGCTACGCCGAGCAGGTCGCGGTCCCGCGCGGACAGGTCATGCCGCTGCCACCGGGAGTCGATGTGGTCACGGCGGCGGGGATCCCAGAGGTCGCCTGCACCGTCTACTCCAACCTCGCGATGACCGCCCGACTGCAACCCGGCGAGTGGCTGCTCGTCCACGGCGGCGGATCCGGCATCGGCACCTTCGCCATCCAGTGGGCGCGGGCCATCGGTGCCCATGTCGCGGTCACCGCCGGTAGCGAGGAGAAGCTGCAGCGGTGCGCCGAACTCGGCGCCGAGGTACTGATCAACTACCGCGAGCAGGACTTCGCCGAGGCCTTGCCGCACCCAGCCGACGTGATCCTCGACGTCGTCGGCGCCAAGTACCTCGAGCGCAACGTGCGGGCACTCGCCGACGGTGGTCGCTTGGTGGTGATCGGTCTACAGGGTGGGGTGAAGGCCGACCTGAATCTCGGGGCTCTTCTTTCCAAACGCGGTGCCATCATCGCCACCTCGTTACGCAGCCGCCCCGTCGAGCAGAAAGCCGAGATCTGCGAAGCGGTTGTGCGGGATGTCTGGCCGCTCTACGCCTCCGGGACCATCCGGCCGGTGATCGACCGGGTGCTCCCACTTGCCGACGCCGCCGACGCCCACCGTCTGCTCGCCGACTCCGGCCACTTCGGCAAGGTACTGCTGAAGGTCTGAGCCTTTTGGTGAAGATCTGACATCTCACGTGTCACTTCTTCACCAAAAGGGCGCCGCCGCCCCCTCAACGCCACTGCTGTGCCGTCGCCCGCACCTCGTCCAGATCCGCGAGCCGTCGCATTCCCGCCAGTGGCTGCTTCATCCGGTGGTTGCTCGCCAATGCCGCTTCGTTGCGGGCCAGAAAGTCCCAGTAGCCGGCCGTGAAGGGGCAGGCCCGCTCCCCGGTGCGATCCTGCGGCCGGAAACGACACTGGCCGCAGTAGTCGCTCATGCGCTTGATGTAGGCGCCGCCAGACGTATAGGGCTTGGTCGCCACCATGCCGCCGTCGGCGTGCTGCGACATCCCGATCACATTGCCGAGCATCACCCAGTCGTAGCCGTCGACGAAGACCCGATGGAACCAGTCCGTCAGTTCGGCTGGGTCGTACCCCCGCTGCAGGGCCCACGACCCGAGCACCATCAGCCGCTGGATGTGGTGGGCCCATCCGGTCTGCCGTACCTGCGCCAAAGTCACGTCCACACACCGCGCGTCCGAGCCCCCCAACTCATGCCACCACGACGGCAGCGGCTCATGCGCAGCCAAGTGGTTGCTCGCCCGATAGTCCTCTGGCAACGACCAGTACAGGTGCCACATGTACTCGCGCCATCCGAGGATCTGCCGGATGAAGCCCTCAGCCGCAGCCAGCGGTACCTGCCCCGCGCGGTACCGCGCCTCAGCCGCCTGCACCACCTCGAGCGGATCCAGCAACCCGAGGTTGAGCGGCACGCTCAACAGCGAGTGCGCCATCCACGCGTCAGCGGCCAGCATCGCGTCCTCGTGCGCACCGAAGTCCGGCAACCGGTCGCGCAGGAAGACCTCGAGCGCCGCCAGCGCTTCAGCCCGCGTCACCGCGAAACGCCGCGGCCCATCGTCGCCCACACACTCCACCCCGCCCAGGTCCGTGCGCACCTGGGTATCGATCGGATCCTCGGTCGGCCACCACGGATCCGGAACCCCCAGACTCGTGACCCCGCGCGGCGGCGGCTCACGGTTGTCCGCGTCGAAGTTCCACCGTCCGCCCACCGGTTCGCCGCCATCCATCAATATCCCGGTGCGCACCCGCGCCCGCCGGTAGAAGCGCTCCAACAGCGGCCTCGGGCCTGCCCATTGCGCGAACTCCTCGCCGCTGGTGACAAAGCCCCGCGGCGGGAGGACCTCGACGCCCAACCCGCGCACGAACTCGAGCGCCGCGTGCGAGGTCGGGTGGATCACCTGGACCGGCTCATCCACGTGGGACAGGGCCTCGGCGTAGGTGTCGGCTTGGATGAAGACCGCCCGCTCGCCGAGTTCAGCGGCACGGTGGCGCAGTGCTGAGAGCACGAGGTGCGCCTTGGCCCGGTGAAACCTCCGCCGCCGCAGGACCGCCCGCGATTCGATCAGAAGGACGCGACCGTCCCAGTCGTCGAGGAAGTGCGGCCCGAGTTGATCGGCGAACAGCCAGCGGATCACCTAGGGCACGGACTTGATCGGGATGATCGCCAGCGCGCCGAACACGGTGATGACCGCCGTCGCCAGGTACAGCGAGGTGTACCCGCCGAGCACGGTGACCAGCGGCGCGGCCAGCACCGGCGCCAGCACCTGCGGCATGGAGTTGGCGATGTTGATGACGCCGAGGTCCTTCGCGCGGTCGCCGGCGGTGGGCAGGACCTGCGTGATCAGCGCCTGGTCGACCGCGAGGTACCAGCCGTAGCCGATACCGAGGATCAGGGCGGCGATCATGGTCAGGCTCCAGCCGCTCTGATCATCAGGCACGAACGCGAGGATGATTCCGGAGATCGCCATGATGAAACTGGCGATGATCACGAACATCTTGCGCTTGCCCATCCGGTCGGAGATGTACCCGCCGATGACCGCGGTGAGCATCGTGCCGCCGGCGTACAGCGCGAGCAGCACCGTCTGCCGCTGGCCGGCCGCCTCGTCGTCGAAGCCGAGGTGGTCGGTGAGGAAGAACAGCAGGTACAGAGTCGCCATGGCGACACTGAGCGAAACCAGGAACCGCGCCAGCCAGGCCCACCCGAAGTCGGGGTGTTCCTTGGGTGACACCCAGAAGCTGCGGATGAACTCACCAAGGTGGAACGGCGGCTTCTGGTCCTCCGGCAGCTGCGGGTCCTTGAGGATGAACAGGAACGGCAACACACACACCACGAACAGGACCGCGGTGAGGTACGAGCCACCGACCAACGACACCACCACGAACGTCACCAGCCCGACGCCGATCACGGGTCCGAGCGCTTGCGCCAGACCGACCAGACCGGAGGCGACACCACGCTGCCGGACCGGCACTTGGTCGGGGATCGTGGCGGTCAGCCCGGCGTAGGCGGCGTTCACCGCGAACTGCACCGCCAGCCAGGCGATGGTCAGCGACCAGATCGTGTTCATGTTCGGCAACAGGATCAGTCCCACGAAACCCAGCAACGACCCGCCCAGCATCCACGGCCGCCGGCGTCCCCAGCGCGAGGTGGTGCGGTCGGACAGCGCACCGGCCAGCGGGTTCCCGATGACCGACCCGATCACACCGACACCGGTCACGATCGCCAGCGCGGCTTCCTTGCCGGTGGGCCCGGAGATCTGCTCGGACATTCGAGGCAGAAGGTTCTGCAGGGGCGCGAAGAACGCGACCATGATGCCCAGGTTGGCCAGGGCGAGCCCGGCCATGAACAGGCCCCGGACATTCCGCTCCGGCTCGGCGAGAGCTTCAACTTGTACGTCGGCGGTGTCGCTCATGCCGCACAGACTAGAGGGTCACGCGCCTGGCTGCGCGATGTTCATCATCCACTCGACGCCGTACTTGTCGGTGCAGGCACCGTAGATGTCGCCCCACATCTGCTTCTCCAGCGGCGTCTCCACGCTGCCACCGACCACGAGGCGGTCCCAGTACTCGCGCAACTGGGCCTCGTCGTCGCCGTGCACGATCATCCGCACGCGTTTGCCCTCTGTGTACTCCATCCCCGGGGGTGTGTCCGAGCCCATCAGCGTCTGGCCGGAGGGCATCACCAGCGACGCGTGCATGATCTGGTCGGCGATCTCGCCTTCCATCCCGAACTCGGCGAACGTGTTCATCAGCAACTCCCCGCCGAACACACTCTGGTAGAACTCCATCGCCTCGCGGGCCTGACCGGTGAACGAGATGTATGAACTGAGCTCCATGTGGCGAGGGTAGGCCTATCCGCCGGGCACCTCAACCCACCGGGATGTCCGCATCCTGGTCGTAGCTGGCGAGGAACTGCGACTGGTAGAGGTCGTAGTAGAAGCCCTGCGCCGCCATCAGTTCGTCGTGGGTGCCCTTCTCCACGATCCGGCCCGCGTCCATGACCAGGATGATGTCCGCATCCCGGATGGTGCTGAGCCTGTGTGCGATCACGAACGAGGTGCGGCCTTCGCGCAGCGTGGCCATGGCCTGCTGGATCAACACCTCGGTGCGGGTGTCCACCGAACTCGTGGCCTCGTCAAGGATCAGGATCGGGCGGTTGGCCAGGAACGCCCGCGCGATGGTGAGCAACTGCTTCTCGCCGGCCGACAGGTTCGAGGCCTCATCGTCGAGTTCGGTGTCGTAGCCGTCGGGCATCGTGCGCACGAAGTGGTCGACGCGCGCCGCCTTCGCCGCGGCCATGATCTGTTCCTCGGTGGCACCTTCGGCGCCGTACGCGATGTTGTCGCGGATCGTCCCTGCGAACAGCCAGGTGTCCTGCAGCACCATGCCGAACGCGCGGCGCACGTCGTCACGCGCCATCTGCATCGTCGGCACACCGTCGAGGCGGATCTCGCCGGAGTCGACGTCGTAGAACCACATCAGCAGGTTGACCAGCGTCGTCTTCCCCGCCCCGGTCGGCCCGACGATCGCGACCGCCTCACCGGGCTGCACCTCGAGGTCGAGGTCCTGGATGAGCGGGGTGTCCTCGACGTACCGGAAGGAGACGTCGCGGAACTCCACATGTCCCTGTGGCCGGTCGAGCGCGGCACCGTCGGCCTCGGGGCTCTGCTCCTCGGCGTCGAGCAGCTCGAAGACCCGCTCCGCCGAGGCGATCCCGGACTGCAGCAGGTTGGTGATCGAGGCCAGTTGCGTGATCGGCATCGTGAATTGCCGGGAGTACTGGATGAACGCCTGCACGTCACCGAGGCTCATCGTTCCTGACGCCACCCGCACCCCGCCGATGACCGCGATCGCCACGTAGTTGAGGTTGGCGACGAACATCATGGCCGGCTGGATGATCCCGGAGATGAACTGCGCGCGGAAGCTCGCCGCGTACATCTGCTCGTTGGCGTCGTCGAACTCCTCGATCGCCTGCCGCCGGTGGCCGAAGACCTTGACCAGGTCGTGGCCGGTGAACATCTCCTCGATGTGCCCGTTGACCTTGCCCGTCCACTTCCACTGCCCCACGAACTGTCCCTGGCTGCGACGGGCGATGAACAAGGTGATGAAGAAGGACAGTGGCACCGTCAGCAGCGACACCAGCGCCAGCAATGGGGAGATCCAGAACATCATCCCCAGCACCCCGAGCACCGTCATGATGCTCGTGATCGCCTGGGTCATCGTCTGCTGCATCGTGGTGGCGATGTTGTCGATGTCGTTGGTCACGCGGCTGAGCAGGTCACCGCGCGGGTGGGTGTCGAAGTACTTCAGCGGCAGCCGGCCGAGTTTGACGTCGACGTCCTCGCGCAGCCGGTACATCGTGCGCTGCGTGACGCCGGCCATCAGGTAGTTCTGCCCCCACGAGAACACCGAACTGACGAAGTACACGACGACCACCAACGCGATGATCCGGCCGAGTTCGGTGAAGTCCACACCGTCGGTCAGGGTCATCGACGAGAGCATCTCCGCCTGCTGGGTCTCGCCCTGTGCACGCAGGCCCTGTACGGCCTGCTCCTGCGAGACGCCGGCGGGCAGTTGCTTTCCGATCACACCGGCGAAGATCACGTTGGTCGCCTGGCCGAGCAGCCACGGCCCGAGCACCTGGAAGAACACGCTGACCACCGCGAGGACCAGCACCACCGCGATGATCATCCGCTCGGGGTGCAGGCGGCGCAGGAGGCGGCGGAACGTGCCCTTGAAGTTGCGGGCCTTCTCCGCAGGCAGGGTCATCCCAAGTCCGCCGGGGCCGCCGCCCATCGGACCGCCCCCAGGGCGCGGGCCGGCGCCGGGTCGCGTCATCGCCATGACGCACCCCCCGTTTGCGACGTTGTTGCCTCTTGATTGTGACGAAGGTGCGACCCCCGGAACCCCGTTTGTGACGAAGGTGCGGGGTTTCCCGGCACTGAACCTCGCAACGTCGTCACAAACCACCTCGAGGGCGCCACAACTTCGTCACAAAGGCGGCTCATGACGCCTCCGCCGCGGTGAGCTGCGAGAACACGATCTCCTGATACGTCTCGCAGGTGTCCATCAACTGCTCGTGCGTGCCCACGCCCACGACCCGACCGCCGTCGAGCACCACGATCTGGTCGGCGTGCCAGCGCGGGCGCTCAAACTCCATCGGGTCGCCGTTGCCATAGACGGGCATCAGCGTGATCGCCTGAACCTCGCCATCCTTCCAGCCGCCACTGCCGTTAGGCACCTTCGTGGTCTGGCGTTTGATCTCGGTGCATCGGAACTTCGCGCGAACGGTCATCAGCTTATCCTTTCAGGAGGTCAGAAAGGCGCCCCGGGCCAGCGCAGAAGGCCGGCTCCGGGGCAAGCGAGGGAGGCATCCACGTCAAGGC
>CALFYG010000211.1 GCA_937952095.1 uncultured Micrococcales bacterium
GTCAGCCCAGGCTCGGGCCCCCGTTGAGGGCGCTCACCCCGCTGGCGACCAGTACTGCACCCACGCCGATCGCGGCGACGATCGCGGCCAGTTGACCGTAGTGGTCCAGCCAGGCGGTCACCGTGTCGGCGACCCGGGTGCGGCGTTCCGGTCCGGCCCAGACGTAGGCCGTCACGATGGCGATCTGCAGGGCCAGCGCGGCGGTCGCGTACACGAGCACCGCCACCACCACCTCGAACACGGGGAGGTTCTTCGCGCCGACGTTCACCATCGCCACGATGAACACCACGTCCAGCAGGCTCTGCAGGATGACCAGGATCACGCCGAAGCCGAAGAGGCTGCCCAGCGGAAGATCCAGTCGCCGTCGCAGCGAGTCGGACACCTCCGGACCCTGCTGGCCGCGTCGCCGCTGCCACCAGAGGTACACACCGAACCCCGCGAAGATCACGCCGCACGCGATCTCGATCGCCGGCTCCAACCATGGGAAGTCCTTCGTCACGCGCAGCATGACGTGACCGGCTCCGATGGCGAAGAGCACACCGAGCGCGGTGATGCCCATCGCTGACCCGATCAGGAACCACACACTGCGGCGGATGCCGTCGGCCTGCGTCAGCAACAACGGCATAACCGCGATGCCCACCGGGTCCACCGCAGCCAGGCCGAGCAGGCCGAGCGACACCAGCAGGCTGAGCACGCGTCGAGTCTGGCAGCCCGACGCCCTCAGCTTGTGAAGATCTGTGCCTTAAGGCGACAGGTATTCACACGTAGTGCCTCGACTAGCCTTGATGCATGCGCGCAGCGGTGGCGGCCGGAGCACCCGGAACGGTCGAGGTGGCCATGGCCGTGCTCGCCGCGGGTGGGAACGCCGTCGACGCCGCGGTATCGGCAGCTTTCGCGATGCCGGTCACCGAACCCGGGCTGGCCAGCCTTGCCGGGGGCGGGTTCATGATGGTGCGCGATCCGGATGCCACGACCCGCCTGATCGACTTCTTCGCCGCCGTACCCACTCCGCACGACAGCGCCTCACACGAGGTGGTCACCGTGGAGTTCTCCGGGGCGCATCAGGACTTCAGCATCGGGCCCTCCACCGTCGCGGTGCCGGGTGTGCTCGCGGGGTTGTTGCATGCGCACGCCGCACATGGGCGGATGGAGCGCGCCGACATGCTCGCGCCGGCGCAGGCACTGGTTCGCGCAGGTGCCGTAATGACCGCGGAGCAAGCCTTGGTGCTGCGGTTGATCGGGCCCATCGTCACGTCAACGCCGGAGGCGGCGGCGATCTACGCACCCGGCGGGCGATTGCTCGGCGAGGGGGACGTGATGCGTAACCCTGCGTACGCCCACTTCCTCGATGAGATCGCAGCGGGGCTGTCCGCGCTGCCCGCCGAGGGGCCGCTGCATGCCGGCGACCTCGCCGCGTACACCGTCTACGAACGCGAGCCGCTGGCCGTGGACCTGCCCGGCGGGACGTTGTTCACGAATCCGCCGCCGTCGCTGGGAGGGTCGATCATCGCACACGCACTTGCCGACCTCCCGGAGCAACCGACGGCCCTCGACCTGCTCGAGGCCCTGCGCGATGCCACCGATCACAACAAGACCCTGGCGCCCACCTCGGTGCGCGGGACCACGCACATCAGCGTCACCGACGGTGTGCAGACCGTGGCGATGACGGTGTCCAACGGCAGTTGTTCCGGGGTGATGCTCGGAGACACCGGCGTGCAGTTGAACAACATGATGGGCGAGAGCGACCTGCACCCCGACGGCCATGTCGCACAGGTGGGGTCGCGGATCCGGTCGATGATGGCGCCGAGCCTGGTGGTGCGCGACGGTGTGGTCACGGCGCTCGGGACCGGTGGCAGCGAGCGCATCCGCAGCGCGATGACCCGCACGATCGGCGGGTTGCTGCGTGGGGTTCCGTTGCAGGACGCCATCGACGCCCCGCGCATCCACCTCGACAACGCACGCGTGGTGCAGATCGAGCCGGGCTTCCCGCCCGCCGAGTTGGCGGCGCTGCCGGAACCGGTCTCGCACTGGCGGCACAAGGACTTCTACTTCGGGGGAGTGCACGCGGTGTCCAGCGACGGGGAGGCGGCGGCGGACGCCCGCCGGGGCGGTCACACCGGCCGGCTGTGAGTGTTGCGTTGTTGCGGGTTTCGGGGCCGGGAATCAGCAACCGTGCAGCACTCGCGGTGGGCGGGCAGCAACCGTGCAGCACTCGCGGTAGGCGGAAGGGTCAGTCGATGACGCCGATCTCGGCGAGCAACTCCCAGTTCGCGATCAGCGCGGCCTTCTTCGGGAACGGGTGGTCGAGGTTGGGGCTCGCCGCGCGCATCTGCGCAGGGAACGGGGCGTAGGCGATGTCCCAATGGTGACCGTGCAGCATCGCGACGCGCGTCGACATCGCGATCGGGAGCGACGCCTGCTTCTGCGTCAGCTGCATGTCGTTGTTCGCGTCGTACTTCGTCATCCGAACCGTGTCGGCGAACTGGAAGTTGGGGACCTCCATGGGGGTGGTCGCGCCGGCTACGGAGAAGAAGGGGATGCCGAGTTCGTCGAGATAGGCCGCGTGGTCGGCGATGTACTGCTCGCTGGTCGTGGTCTGCAGGTCGTGGAACGCGCCGATGACGTCGTACTCGTCCATGCGCCGCAGGCCCGCGGCGGAGACGACCGACGGGTTGACCATGGACAACACCGACGACAACTTGTCCGTGGAGGACTTGACGTCCATGTCCTTGATCTGGCTGTAGATCGTGTCGGCGGTGTATGAACCGCCCATCGCGCCGGCCCAACTGAACACCGCCTGGACGCGATCCACGTATTCGGGGTGGTTCACGAGGAAGTGGATGATGTCCGGGCCGCCCTTGCTGTAGCCCAGCATCCAGACCTTGGTGGGGGGATCAACGTTGATGCGCTCACGCGAGGCCATGTCGTAGACGAGCCCCTCGTCGAGGGTCTCGATGATGTCGGCGCCGTTCGCGTCGCATCCGCGCAGGGTGTGTGCGTCGCACCGGTAGTACCGCCACCCCCGCTCCGCCTGCAGTTCGTCGGCTTCGGTCGGGAAGGCGTGTGCGCCCGGATGCAGCAGCCCGGTGAGCATGCCGGGGACCAGGAGCAGGGCGCTGTTGCGGATCTCGTCGTACTGCGCATCGGGCAGGTCGACCGTCCAGTCCAACGTCGTGAGGTCCTTGAGGAACCGGTTGGCCATCGCCTTGCGCAGGTCGGGGTCGGCCTTGCCCTTGACCGGCAGGTGGCGCAATGGCCCAGGGAGCTTGCGCAGTTCCGCGAGCGCCGCCTCGTCGGTCATGGCGGCCTTGAGGAACAGGTCGCGCCAACGCAGACCGA
>CALFYG010000212.1 GCA_937952095.1 uncultured Micrococcales bacterium
GGCATATCGAAGCGCGACTGGCGTGCCATCATTGCGATGGGCGGGCCGGACGCCTACGAGGCTGCTCTCCGAAAGGAACTGAGGGGCTCTTCCGCTTCGTCCGGGGACAACTCCCCAGGGTCAAACGGTGCCGCCCGGCACATGCTCCACGACCCGAACAGCCGCAACGATGGCCTCGACCCGATCCGCAACTTCCGGTTCCGGGTCAAGATCAAGCCCTACGGCCTGGACGAGAACTCCTGGGCTGCGGACGCCTTCCCGGCCTACATGGGGTTCACCTCGGTCACCGGAATGTCGATGACCATGACCTCCATCCCCCTGCAAGAGGGAGGCATGAACACCATCACCCACCAGTTGCCGGGCCTCGCCTCGTACTCCCCGATCACCTTCCAGAAGGGCATCTTCCTGGGTGATGAGGAGAATTGGCAGTGGCTGCGGCGGCTGACCGGGACGGTCGGAAACGCCGGGTACGGAGCCCCTGGGGGCAACTTCCGGTGCGCCGTCCGTATCGATGTCCTGTCCCACCCGAACCCTGGGTCACTGGCCCAGAAGGGTGGGGCGAGCCAGGCTGAGAAGGACGGATTCTACGGGGAGCGCATCTTCGGGACTGAGGTCAACAACGACCACGCCGCCCTGTCCTTCCTACTGTCCAAGGCCTGGATCACGACCCTGTCCTACTCCGACCTGAACGCAGGCGACTCGGCTTTGATCATCGAGCAGATGACCTTAGTTCACGAGGGCATGCACGTCGAATGGACAGACACTTGGAAGTCAGCAGATGCACTTGCCGCCTACAAAGGTGACAACTAACCACAAGGAGAACCATGATTAGCACAGACACCGACCCGATGTCGGTCCAGCGAGCCCTGGACGAGGTCAACAAGATTCAGGCCCAGGCCGACGAAGTCGAGGCTGAGGTCGAGGCCCCGCCGACCCGTCACCCGGTGGACGGTGAGGTCAAGTTGGTCGGGGGCCTGCTCGACCCAACCGGCATCATCGACACCGCCACCGTCCGGGAACTCAACGGGCGCGACGAGGAGATCATCGTCAAGGCCCCCAACGTCGCCAAGGCCATGATCGCCATCCTGAGCCGGGGTGTTGAAAGCATCGGTGGGGAGAAGGCCACCAATGAGGACATCGAGGCCCTGCTGGCCGCAGACCGCGACCTGCTCCTGATGAAGATCAGGGAGGTCACCTTCGGTGCCGAACTTGAGTTCAGCCTGGAGTGCCCCTTCTGCGGGGAGTCCACGGAGACCGCGATCAACATCGCTGAGGACATCCCGGTCAAGTACCTGGACGACCCTGTCCACGACCGCTCCTTCACGGTGCCGCTCCGCAAGGGTGGGGTCGCTGAGGTCCGGCTCCCGACCGGTGTCACCCAGAAGAACATCGCAGCCGCCGCTGGCAACAAGTCGGTGGCCGAACTGAACACCCTGATGCTCTACGGGTGTGTGAGGACGATCAACGGGCGCGACGTGATCGACATGTCCCAGATTCTCAACCTGGGCATCGCAGACCGCAACAAGATCATCGAGGCTTACGACAAGTTCCAGTCGAGCGGCGTGGAAGTGCCGCTGTTCCTGCGCCAGCAATACAACGCCCTGCGCACGGGCGACCGCCTGCACGCGGCGGCCGTCCCAGTGGCCGAGTTCCCGTACCCGACGGTGCTCCAGTGGCTGCACGACGGCCAGACCTCGCGACGGGTGGGCACAACGCGGGCCAGGCCGTCAGTGATGGACGACATTGCGCGCGAGGTGGAGCGGGTGTGGGGCGTGAAGCAGCCGACGTACGTGTCGAAAGACACGGAGAGGGAGATCTCCTACCCGTTCCGACGGCAGGTGATCGCGCTCGCCGCAGTCGGCGGCATGGCCGTCGGTATCCCGACCGCGATCGACGTCACGGCGAAGCGGCTGGAGCTGCTGAGCGGGATCACCGTGAAGCCCAGCGGCAAGGAAGAGCCGAACGCCTCGATCCAGTGGCCCACAGAGCGCACGCCGCCGCCGGATGTCACGAAGTGGGCGATGCTCCACGAGCACCCCGAGAATCTGGAGCCGTTGGACTTGGAAGGCGAGGCCGAGCGGGCGGCGCGCAGGGAGAAACGGCGCGCGGTGCGCGAGTACAAGGCGTCGTTGGTGGGTGCGTCCGCCTGAACCTCACCTACCCCTCGCGAGGTTCCTCGTCCAGGAACACGAAACTCGTTCCGTCCCAATCCTTTGGGTCTCTCGGCGGTTCGCAAACTGCTATGGGGCGCTCACCGAGGTAAATGGCAGTCGTAAGCCCGCCACCGCCGCGCAGCACATAACGGATGTGCTGGTCAAGCCAACGAGCATCGGCTATCCGAACCCGCAGTTCGGCTCTCGTGACGGTGACGGGGGCTCTCTCGATGTCATTGGCCTGTACCCAGATGGTCTGCGTCAGGCTGAGTGTGTCGGTGTCGATCGACGACAATTGCGCAGCGTGGGAGATTGCGTCGCGGGTCTTCTTCACTCGGTAGAAGACGTCGGTGAACATCGACAGGTCGCTTGGGCACTCCAAATCCGCCGCTATATCGAGGACGAGCCGGGGGCGCTGATTATCGCGCATACGGCTGATCGCGTTCTGGTCGGCGAGGAAACGCTCCAGCCCCTTCGCCCGCCGGGACACGTACATCTGGGCGAGGTTGTCGACCCCCTCTTGGACGATGCTGAATGCGCCAACGAGAGTCAGAGCGAGGGCTGCGATATCCGCGGTTTCGTGGTTGTGAGGCACGGCTGCAACGCTAGCTTTCACGGTCTCCGCCTGACCCGGCGCGGCCCGGCCGCGCATCGCCGTGGACTAGCTCGGCACCGCCGGACAGGCAGCTCCACTGCCCAAACCCGCTCGCATGTTGTCGGCCCCGGTGGTTTCATCGAGCGATGAGTTACCAGGACGACCCCGAGGGGTACCGGCTGCGGATCGAAGCCAAGCTCCAGCCGGAAAACATCCGGGCCACACTCGGGTTCGCGGCGCTCTATCAGATGACGCACGAGATGATCCAGGATGCGGTGCTCGACAAGGTTCGGGACTTCTACCGCATCGGGATCGGCCCCGACGGCGAGATGACCGCCGAGGAGCAGCAGCGGTACCGGACCGAAGTGTTGTCGCTTGTGCCGAAGAACGGGTTCAAGTCGTCACTGGTGTGGTTGGTGCGTTGCGACGCGATCACGCAAGCGCAGGCAGACCGGCTTGATGACATCTACGCGCATCGGCACGCCGTCACGCACGAGCTGATCAAGTTCGTCATCGATCCCGACTCGGACCTCGACCCGGCATTGTTCGTGGACGCGCTCGAAACCCTCAAGGCGTTGCACCGGTTCTGGATCGAGGTGGCACTGAGCACCGGAGGGTTCCTCCTCCCCGACGGCACCCTGACTGAGGACGCGGACGCCGAGGAGGTCACGCCGCTGTCGCTGATGATCCTTCAGCAGTGCATCGACGCTTACCTTGACGGACTGCCGAAGCCAGAGGAGCAGCCGTCGGCATGACCGTAGCGCGCAAGAGGCCCCCGGACCAACCAACTCGGTCCGGGGGCCTCTTGCGTGATCTACTCGTCGCGGATCTCGGCCAGGATGGCCTGGGCTTCGTCCTCGGTCAAGACCGTGGCTTCAACGCCGTGCTCGGCCAGGGCGGCGAGCACTTGCTGAACGGCGGTCATGCCACCGCCGCCTGGCCCGACGCCGCAGCCTTCACGGCCTCGACGAACTCGGTCATCTCGCGTGCGGAGCCGACCCGCGCAATCCGCATCCCGGACACGAAGGGCGGCACCCGCTTCATCCGCAGAGCGGTAGTCAGAAACCACGCCGGGTGCGCATCCGCAATGGTCTCCTCGATCACCATGGCGTCGCGATCCGCGCAGAGCAGAGGATCGGCCCTGGCGACGTTGGCCGTGAACACCGGCAGCCGGTCCGCGATCCACAAGTGCGGTGTGCACCTGTAGCGCCCAAATGTCGGGTCGAACCGGTGAAGCACCGCGACGCGGGGCGCAACGCCGGTTGCCAGGTCCGCGATCGCCGACGCGAACCTGTAGGACAATCCCTTCCCTCCGGCTCCCGATTCGGCGAGGTGCGACACCGTTGCGGTGAACGCCGCCAACGCATCTTCGGTCTTGGTCATGGTCATGGTCTTCATCACGCCGCTCCCTCCGCGCTCAGGTACTCCTCCGCCGCGCGCAGCAACTGGCCCTTGATCGTGATCCAGGCCCAGATTTCCAGCTCGTCCCGCAGCATCTCAGTTTTCGGATGCGCGGACGGGGTGCCGAGCCAGCCTTGCGACTGGACCCAAGCGGTCCGCAGGGCGTCATACTCCGACGTCAAGGCGGCGAAGGCTTCGGGCCAGATCGACGATCCCGGAACCCGGCCGGGGTCGAGCGGGATTCCTTCGTCCAGCCAATCGGCGAGAACGTCGGCAAACCCGGTAGAGTCTCCAGTGACAGCGGACATGTGTGCCTCCATATGCACATCGTTGTTTCAGCGATTCCCCTTCTAGCCAAGGGGTTTCGCGCTGCCCGCCGTCGGCGGGCATGGTGGGCGCCGGGGACTCGAACCCCGGTGTCGGCCAGTCGCCCTCCCGATCTAGACCAGCTCGAACCGCTGCCAGGACCGCTCGGCCTGGCCAGGGACGGCCTCCTCCACGGTCTGGAACGTCACGGGATCACCGGGGTTCTTCACCACCCCCCACGTGAGCGCGGTGAAGGCGTCGATGGCGTGTTTGTTGTCCGACATCCGGGCGACCGGAATCCCGTCTTCGTTGAGCACATAACTCAAGTCGTCGTCTTCGGGATCGGCGACGATGGTGTACGTGTGGTCGGGGTTGATAGGCATGCTGTTTCCTTTTCTCGCCCGCCGCGAGTAGGCGGGAAGTTCTGGTGTGTTGCGGTGTCTGTTAGACGCCGGACGTTTCGCTGACGATGAAGTCCTCGACGGGAACCCCGTCCCGATGCGCGGCCAGGGCGCGCTCGGCCAGTTCGGTGGTCTCCCGTCCGTCCAGCTCACCGGGCAGCCGAGACCGTCGCGCCAGCGCATCGACGACGTAGCGGGTGTCCTCGCGGGTCAGCTCCATCAGCGAGGTCGAGCGACCCCAGCGCGCCGCCAGATCGCGCGCTGGCTTGCGCTTGAGCGCGGCGATGACATCATGGGGAGTGATGTCGGCAACCAGGTCTGTATGCGGATTCGTATGCGGAGCAAAGACTTTCAGAAAATAGTCATGCCCGTGGTCGCTGAGACCACGACAGGTTTCGTGGACCTCTGCCGCACGGCGGGCGGATTCATCCAGCTCCGTCAGCCCGTCCAGGGTGTCCGGCGCGGAGCCCCGCCACACCACACCCTCGTAGAGCTTCCCCGACTCGGTCCGCACATTATCCAGCGCGGCCTCGTCGTCGGGGGTGAAGACCTTGAACCTGCGCGCGCCCGGCGAGTAGCCGCTGCGGGCGCGGCGGTCCTTCACCCACAGGCGGTAGTGGACGACGGTGTACTCCACCATCTCCACCGTCGCTGGGACGAACTGCTGCACCAGGGCGTCGATCTCGGACGCCAGGTGTTCGCGGTCGGGGTCGGCGAGTTCGGGACGAAGCTCGCCGACGAGTTCCAGGGTCGTGCTCATGGTGTTACTCTTTCTCTAGTTGTTCGTTGAGCCGCCGTCGTCGCATCCCCATGCGCGGCGGCTCTTCTTTTGTCCCGCAACAGAATCGGTGCGGATCGTGGGTGCCGGGGGCTCGGACCCCAGTGCCTGCCAGTCACCCCTCTCGACTCCTATGCGGCGGTTGGGATGTAGGTGTCGAAGGCGAAGTTGCCGATGGTGACGGGAGCGACGAATCCGTCGGCCACCAGGGAGTCGATCGAGTCCTGGGCCTGTTTCAAACCGAATCCGGTGTACGCGGCGGCGAGCAGCGTGCTCAGCCCGCCGGGTTCGCATAGAGATATGGCCGCGTAGACGATGAGCCGGTCCAGTGCCTCCGCGCTCTCGCACACGGCTGCAAGTTCTTGGAAAACCCTGCGGTTCACGGTCATAGTGGGACCCGCTCACGGATCATGCACGCCGGGCAGTCGCGGACGTTGAGCGGCGCGATCCAGGCGCACACTGGGCACTGCGGCACGTCACGACGCAGGTAGGCGGCGACTTCCTCCACGGTGGGGAGGGGGATCGGGGACGGGATTGCCGACAGGACGTTCACGACCATCTCGGCGGTCATGGCGGACACCTCATGGCGTGTCGGCCCGGCGGTTGTCATGCCGACACCCGATCTCCGCGCGCGGGGGCGAGCAGTCGCTCGACCTCACTGCCAGGGATCAGCACGCGGCGACTCACCCGCGTTGGCGTCAGCTCGCCGTCGCCGATCATCTTGTAGACGGTGCTGCGGGAAACTCGGAGCACCGCCGCGGCTTCATCGACGGTGTAGACGGTTGGCGCGGCGGGCTGGGCGCGCTCGGCCAACCGCCGCTGCACCTCATCCTCGATCGCCTTCTCCAGCTCGGTCATGCTCAGGTCCTGTCATGCGTCTGAAAAATCCTTCCGTTTCGGAAGGAATATCCATACACTACACGACGTGGACGAGAATGCAAGGAAAAACCAGACACGGCGTCCAGAATTTCCATACATGTGCCATACTTGCGGCGTGATCGGAGGTCTTGGTCGGACGTCGTGGACCGTTGCCCATGTGATGAAAATGGAGCGGCGAAGACGCAAAATCTCGCTACGGGAGCTTTCGTCACGCATGCCAGAGGGTCTGAGGTTGTCGCACGCAACGCTCTCGGAGATCGAGCGAGGGGACCGGCGTGTAAAGATCGGAAG
>CALFYG010000213.1 GCA_937952095.1 uncultured Micrococcales bacterium
GTCGCAGCAGTGGCCGTCGCATGGCTGGAGGGCATGTGAGTTACGCAGACTTCCTGCACGACAAAACCCAGCTCGACTCAGCGGGCGGGTTCGATCCCTACGACATTCCCGATTACCTGTTCGGGTTCCAGCGGTACATGGTCGACTGGGCGATCAGGCAGGGCCGTGGCGCCCTGTTCGCCGACTGCGGCATGGGTAAGACACCGATGGAGTTGGTGTGGGCGCAGAACGTCCACAAGCACACCGGGAAGCCGGTACTACTGGTCACACCTCTGGCCGTCGGGTTCCAGATCGAACAGGAGGCCGACAAGTTCGGCGCCGACGCCGCGGTGTCCCGCAACGGGTCCATCCCCGCGTCGATCACGATCACGAACTACGAGCGGATCGACAAGTTCGACCCGGACGACTTCGCCGGGGCGGTGTGCGACGAGTCGAGTGCGATCAAAGCGTTCGACGGTGTGCGCCGGGCGCAGGTCACCGAGTTCCTGCGGCGCATGCCGTATCGGCTGTTGGGGACGGCGACGGCCGCACCGAACGACTACATCGAACTGGGCACGTCGTCGGAGGCGCTGGGGGAGTTGGGGCACCTGGACATGCTCAACCGCTTCTTTGTGAACAACAACCGCACCAGCGATACCAAGGGACACTGGAAGGGGCACGCAGCCCCACGCGTATTCGAGCAGAAGGCGTGGCGGTTCAAGGGTCACGCCGAGGCGCCGTTCTGGCGGTGGGTGTCATCGTGGGCGCGGGCCATTCGCCGGCCGTCCGACTATGGGTTCGACGACGACGGGTTCATCCTGCCGCCGCTGGAGCACCGGGTCCACATCGTCGAGGCACGCACAGCGCACCCCGACATGCTGTTCGATGCCCCGGCGTTCGGGCTACAGGAGGAGCGCGAGGCGCTGCGCCGCACCATCGACGAACGATGCGAGACTGCCGCCGACGTTCTGGCCGACGCTGAGTCGGGAGTGGCCTGGTGTCACCTCAACGACGAGTCATCCCGACTCGCCCGGCTTATCGACGGGGCTGTAGAGGTATCCGGGTCCGACTCGCCGGAGGCCAAGGAAGAAAAGCTCATGGCGTTCACCCGAGGCGAGGTCCGCGTGCTTGTCACCAAGCCCAAGATCGGCGCGTGGGGGCTGAACTGGCAGCACTGCCACCGCATGACGTTCTTCCCGTCCCACTCCTACGAGCAGTACTACCAGGCTGTGCGCCGGTCGTGGCGGTTCGGGCAAACCCAACCCGTCGTCGTCGACCTCATCACCACCGAAGGACAGTCGCGGGTACTCGACAACCTGCAACGCAAGGCCGAACAGGCCGACCGAATGTTTGACCACCTGATCGACCACATGAACGCCGCTCTCGCCGTGGAGCGGACCAAGTACGCACCGAGAGCTGTGGAGGTTCCCGCATGGATGACCAACTGATCACCGACCGATATGCCATCTACCAAGCCGACTGCATGGACGTGATGCCGCAGTTCCCCGCCGAGTCGATACACCTGTCGGTGTACTCGCCACCGTTCGGCGGGCTGTATCACTACTCGTCGTCTGAGCGGGATCTGTCGAACGCCCGCGACTACGAGGAGTTCTTCGAGCACTACGGGTACATCATCGCCGAACTGTCTCGGCTCACCGTGCCGGGACGGATGACCGCCGTCCACTGCATGGACGTGCCCACTGGCAACTCCGGCAAAGATGCGCTCACCGACTTCCCCGGCGACATCATCCGGGCACACCAGCCGCACGGCTTCGAGTACATCGCCCGCTACCACATATGGAAGGAGCCGCTGGGGGTCCGCAACCGGACAATGGCGAAGAACCTCGCCCACAAGACGATCGTGGACGACTCGTCGCGGTGCTCAGTGGCCTCCGCCGACTATCTGTTGGTATTCCGCAAGAAGGGCGACAACCCGACTCCGATCGCCCACCCGCAAGGGCTCACCGAATACGCGGGGGAGCGGAAGATGCCGGCCGAGTTGTTGGCGTACCGCAACTGGACCGGGAAGCAGACCGAGAACCGATTCTCTCACTGGATCTGGAGACAGTACGCCTCCGCGTTCTGGGATGACGTGCGGATCAGCCGGGTGCTGCCGTTCCGCGAGTCCAAGGACGAGGACGACGAGAAGCACATGCACCCGCTGCAACTCGACGTGATACACCGTTGCCTGCAACTGTGGTCCAACCCTGGCGAGCGGGTGCTGACCCCGTTCATGGGTGTCGGGTCCGAGGTGTACGAAGCTGTGGCGACCGATCGGTTCGGGGTCGGCATCGAACTGAAGCCGTCGTACTTCCGTCAAGCGATCAAGAATCTGAGGTCGCTGGACGCCGATCAGGCCGAGGACGTGGCCCTGTTTGAGGATGTGCCGGCCGGATGAGCGTCAACTGCGCCGCCCCCGACTGCACCAGGCCCGCCAGAGCCCGCGGCTACTGCGATACCCACTACCGCCGCGTGCGCAAGTGGGGCGATCCCACTGTGGTGCTTCGGCCGTGGGGCACCGACCACCTGCAGGGGTCGTCATGAGCACCATCTGCCGCGACTGCGAGGCCATCGTGGTGGCCGACGATGACGTGCCGGCCGACCTGGTGAGGATCGCCATGGCCAATCATGAGCGCTTCTGCAAGCCCGGCCGTCGCGAGATCTGCGACATCTGCGACGACGTCGACTTCATCACCAGCAGCGGCGAGACGAACATCCACGCGGTGCTGTCCAGACTGACCGGCTTCCGCAGCCCCACCCCCGGAGCGCTCGCGCAACACCTCACCCGCCACAACCGGCACGACCTGACCGCACGCCTGCCAGGTCTGCCCGCCGCCAAGCCCATCGCAACACCATCAACCCAACGGGAGGAACCCACCATGAATCTGCAATCCGTGCCCGAGGGGCGCCCTGCCGCCGCCTCGCTGGTCGACCACGAGGACAAGCGCATCGCGAAGGCCGCGCAGAAGGTGCTGGCCGCCGAGGCCGCCCTGGACGCCGCCTGGGAGGCAGGAGCAGCCAAGGCCGCCCTGCGTGCCAAGCGCGACAAGCTGAAGAAGCAGCTGGCCGAGATCGAGGCGCAGCTCAAGGGCGCCGCCCCGGTGGCTGCCGACCCGAAGAAGGTCCGCGCCTGGGCCGCCGAGCAGGGCTACGAGGTCGCCCCGTCCGGGCAGATCCCGAAGGCGATCATGGCCGACTACCTCGACGCCACCAGCGGCGGTGCGGCATGAACATCAGTGCCCGCCAATGGCTGGCCAGGGCCGACCGCGCCCACCGGCGCGAGGACTCGCAGGACTTCATCGAGCGTGCCGCTGCCGGGGCGCTGGTGGAGATCGCGGAGACCCTCGAGGAGATCAGCAACGCCCTGCACAAGGCACAGCACGCCACCATCCCCGGCGAGGTGGAGCGTGCCGCCTCGGTCTATCGGGAAGCCCTGGAAGATGGCCGGCTGCCGCTCAAGGCAGTGATGAAGGAACTCGATCTGACCAAGCCCACTGCCTCGCGGCGGATCCGCGCGGCACGAGACCTGGGCCTGATCCCGGAGAAGGGGGAGCAAGCATGACCGACAACGTGGAGCAGGCCGCCAAGGAGTTGCTGCGCCTGCAGGCCGAACTCGAGGCGCTCGAGGCCAGGATCAAGGAGCAGAAGGCCATCCTGATCGACGCCGTGGAGGTGGGCGGCACCGTCGAGATCGACGGGGCGCCGA
>CALFYG010000214.1 GCA_937952095.1 uncultured Micrococcales bacterium
CCACTAGGGCGGTGTCTCCGTCGTCGGTGATGTCCACCTCGGGATCGGCAGCCGCGACGTCAGAGCCGATCTGCTGAAGTGGACCCCAACTGCCGTTGTTGAACCACCGGGCCTGAATGATCGATGTGCCGCCGGTCTCGAGTTTCCACACAGCGACGGCCGTCGTACCTGATGCGGACATCGCCACCTGTGGGCTCCCACCATCCCCGGTGGACGGGGACAATATCGCGGTCGGTCCCCACGTGCCCGCCTCCAGGTTGCGCGCCTGGATCCGTTCATGGCTGCCGTCGAAACGTCGCCACAAGGCGACTGCGCGGGAAGTGTCACGGCTGGCGGCTGTTTCCCAGGACGTGACGTTCTGTCCGGGCGCGGACACAGTAGTCTCCGGGTCGAGAGACAGCGCCGCCGCGGTCGGGGACGCCATGCCTAGAGCCATTGCAGATGAGATAAGAAGCACTTGTATCTTCATGACCGCAGTCAATCGACGCAGTCCCGGGCCGACGTGAGTAAGAGGTACTCAATCCGCAGTCAGCGGTGCCGCCTTGCCGTACAACCACCCCTGCCCGTTCTGCCAGCCCTGCTCGCGCAATAGGCGCGCTTGCATGTGTGTCTCCACACCCTCCGCCACCGTTTCTAGACCCAAGCCTTGCGCCATGCCCACCAGCGCCCGGGCCAAGCGGGTGGACGCTAGATCCTCCTCGCCCACGCCTACCGTGAAAGACCTGTCCAACTTGATCCCACTGATGGGGAAGTCACGCAGATGGGTCAGGGTCGAGTAGCCGGTGCCGAAGTCGTCCAACCACCACTTCACACCTTTGATGGCCAGTGCACTTGTGACCCGGGCAGCTCGGGTCGAGTCGTAGAGCAAGGCGGTCTCGGTGACCTCGAGGCGCAGACGCGAGGCGTCGTAGCCGGTCTCGTCGAGCACGGCACCGACGCGCTCCACGTAATCCGGGCTGGCCAGCGTGCGGGCCGAGACGTTCACAGAGACAGTGACATCGGGCTTGGTCGCCATGGCCGACAGCGCCTTCCGCAGCACGGCGAAGTCGAGGTCCACCACGAGACCGTTGGTCTCCGACACTGCCAGGAACTCGCTGGGTGGCAGAACACTTCCGTCACCCTGCGGCCAGCGCGCGAGGGCCTCGTAACCGACGAGCTCCCCGCTGTGCAGCCGGACCACTGGCTGGAACCAGGGCACGATCGCGCCAGCGGCCAGCGCCTTGCGAACCCTGGATTCCACCCAGAGCCGGCGTTCGGCCTCGGCTGCAACCACCGGATCGTCGAACAACCAGTGCCCTCCCCCTTCGGCCTTGACCGCACGCATCGCCAGACTCGCCCGACGTAGCAGCTCATCGGGCCGCACCTCGGCCTGGGCGATGCCGACACTCACCGTCGGATAGACCTCCTCACCCGCGACTGTGACCGGCTCGGCCACTGCAGTCGAGATCTGCTCGGCGAGCAGGCCAAGGAGAGTCCGATCACGCAGTTCGGGTATCCCCACCACGAACTCGTTGCCCGCGATCCGGCCGAGGCGTGCTTGCACCGGTATCGCCGCAGCGATCCGCTTCGACACCTCGACAAGCACCTCGTCGCCGCCTGCGTACGTCACCGCCTCGTTGATGGCACGCAGCCGGTCGACGCTGATACACATCAATGCCGTCGCACGCCGCTCGCCCTTTCCCATCTGCGCCCGCAGTACGTTCCACGTCACGATCCCCGTCAAAGGGTCCTGACCCAGACTCTGCTCGAGCGATTGGCGGGCACGCACTTCATCGTCGATGTCGCGCAGCATCGTCATGAGCGAGACGGTTCCTCCGGAGGCGGCTTCTACGACCCGACTTCGGAACGTCACCCACTTGCGCGTCCCGTCGGCCATCACGATGCGTATCTCGCGGCGCGGGACAGGCCGGCCGGCCAGCGCCTCCGCGAACGCCGCTTGGATCTCCGCAAGATCGTCAGAGGCGACCAGGACGAACGCGGACCTGCCGACGAGGTCATCAGGGGTGTACCCGGCCAGTTGTTCGAATGACGGCGAGGCCCACAGGACGTTGCCTGCACCGTCCACATGCAGAATCGCGTCATACGCGCTCTCCGTGGCCATCCGGTACACCGTCTCCTGCTCAGTGAGCTGCTTCTGCATCTCGTGGCGTCGTGTCACATCACGCCACGTCAACACCAAGGATTCCCCGGCCTTGGCGCCCCGGATGTCGTACCGTCTGGTCTGCCCGAGCACGTCGTTGTAGACCTCTGTGTCATCGATGATCAGCGGTTCACCGGTATCGACCACATGGGCATAGGCCTCGAAGATCCCCTGATCCTTCAGATGCGGGAACAGAGTAAGGAACTCACTTCCCACCAGCTCCTCCAGAGCAACGTTCTGGTCGGTGGCAGCGGCGGCGTTCGCGATCGTAAAGACGAAGTCGTAGAGCTCTCCGGCATCGTTGCGCACCGCCTCGAGAACGACGAACGGGTCGAGCATGCTGTCCACGGTCACGTGCCACTGGTGCGCATAGGCCTCGGCATCCAAACGGGCGTCTACCAGTTCGGTGACGTCACGCAGAGTCACAACCACCCCCGTCAACTGGCCGTCCGCGTCTGTTTGCGGAATACCGGTTCCGCTCATCCAGCGGACTGCGCCCTCCGGAGTACGCCATCGCAAGGCCGGTCTTTCACCTGGCTTCGCACCCACAACGTGTACGCCGGTGTCGTCGAGCCGGCACAGGACGTCGGACGACTTCTGGGCGATGAGTTGTGCCAAGTGGTCGTCGCCGACCTCCCAGTCACTGTTCATGTCCTCACTCGACTCAT
>CALFYG010000215.1 GCA_937952095.1 uncultured Micrococcales bacterium
ACGGGACAGACCCTTGGCCTACTGGGGGCCAACGGCTCGGGCAAGAGCAGCGTGCTGGCCGTGCTCGCAGGTCTGGTCCAAGCGGACGCCGGGCACTGTGTACTCGACGGCGAGGTGCTTTTCGGGCCTGGTGTTCGGGTCCCACCACATCAGCGCCGAATCGGTCTGCTGATGCAGGACTCGTTGCTGTTCCCGCGGATGAGCGTGATCGACAACGTGGCATTCGGCCCGCGCAGTGCGGGTTGTCCGCGCGGGGAGGCGCTCGCTGTGGCCCAACGCTGGCTCACCGAGGTGGACGCGTCAGATCTGGCAGGGCGCAAGCCGTCGGAGTTGTCCGGAGGGCAGCAGCAGCGGGTCGGGCTCGCCCGCGCCCTCGCGACGGATCCTCGACTGCTCCTTCTGGACGAGCCTCTTTCCGCCACGGATGTGGAGATCGCCGCAATGATGCGCCAGACCCTGCGCAGAGTCCTGGCCGACCGCACGGCGATCATCGTCACCCATCAGGTCCTTGACGCCGTTCTGCTGTGCGATCGGGTGGCGGTGCTTGAATCCGGGCGGGTGGTCGAGCAAGGCACCACCGAGGAGGTCCTCCGGCGTCCCCGCAGTGAGTTCGCCGCCAGCATCAGCGGCGTGAACATGGTGCGCGGCGTGGCGATCGGACCCGACAGTCTGGCCGGCCCGGATGGCACTGTGATCCACGGCGAGCCGGATCTGCCGTTGACCTCCGGCGAGCCGGCCCTGGCGATCTTCCGTCCTGAAGCCGTGGCACTGCATCGCAGCGAGCCGGGGGGAAGCCCCCGTAACCACTTCACGGGCACGGTGTCCTCGATCGAACCGCAGGCACACCTGATCCGGATACGCGTGGGGGATCTGAGCGCGGACATCACTGCGGACTCGGTGGCCCGTCTCAACGTGAGCGTCGGCGAACCCGTCGTTCTGGTGGTCAAGGCGGCAGAGGTCAGCCTCTACCACGGGTGAGGGCGACCGTGCGATCAGCGCTGGGGCCTACGGCACGTCGGTCAGGGCGCTCAGCGGTGGTCCCTGGAACGTCACGTTGAGGTTCTTGACCGAGCTCTGCCACTTGTAGTTGAACGGCGCCTTGTTGTTGCCGTAGGTGCCAACCGGCCACCCCTTGCCCGACTGGGTGGGCATGGGCCACTGGTTGCCGTAGGCGTTCGCGATCTGGCTGCCGTCCGCAGCAGTGATGCTGAGCCCGGGCAGACTCACCGTCGGCGAGGCTGTGCAGCCGAACTGCGTCGGGACCGCCGCTTCGCCGTCGAGGGTGACCATGTCGTCGAGGTCGGCCTGTGTGATCGTGCCGAGCGCTACGGCTTGGCTGCCGCCGGCAGACGCGGCCTGGATCGACACCTGCTGGTTCGCCGCGTTCGGCGAGAGGTACGGGGTCGTGATGCCGTTGGTGGTCTGGGTAAGGGACTCGCTGATGTAGGTGCTCTCGCCTCCGGCCGTGACCCCGAAGAAGTTCACTAGCCATTGCGCGTTCTGCGGCAGCGTGCCGGAGGAGTTGGTGGGTGTGGTCGCGAGGGTGCTCTGCTCGACGGTGGTCGGTGCGGAGGACCCGAACGGCGTCGTCAACGTGGCGGTCATTTGCGACAGATCGCAGCTCAACGTGTAGTTGCCCTCGGAGTCCACAGAGGCAGTCATGACCGGGGCGCTGCCCTCGTTGAGCATTCCCGCGCTGTACTCGGGGTTCGTGAGGTAACTGAGTTGGATGTACATCTCGCCGTACGTCGTGTAGTTGCAGAACTGATCGTCGGGTGGGAGGTTCGGCCCGTCCGAGCACGTGTAGGCACCCGACGGGAACCCGGGGCTGGGCCCGACGTACTGCATGAGTCCGCCCTGGAACGTCGCCGAACCTCCGGTGAAGGCGCCCTTGGAGGCATTGGGGGAGACCATGGGCGCCGGCGCTCCGCCGTTCCAGTAGTAGACGGCGTCGGTCTGTGTGCCCAGGGCCTGCAGCAACGTGCCTGTGATGAACGCGCTGTTCGGAGTGACTGTCACGGCGCCTTGGTTGCCGGCAGCAGGTGTGCCCGCCCAGGTGTTGGTCGCCGGAAGGGCCGCTTGTGTCGGGTCGGTCACGCCGTTCGTCCCGAAGCCGGTCACCGCAGTACTCACGCCGAACAGTTGCGGGTAGTCCGAGGTGTTGGTGCACTTACTGGCGTCCAGGCCCTTGAGGAACGACAGGACGAACTTGACGCTGGCTGCTGCGACGGCGCCGACCGCCCCGGCCTGGGAGTAGCTGCGCCCCCGCGTCGCCGACTTCAAGGCCGTCTGTCCGGCAGCATTCGCTGCGTTGACCAGGTCGGTGGTCAGAGTCTTCTGATTGCCCGGCGCTTTCAGGCCCTTCTCCCAGCCGTAGAGACCGGGGGTGGACTTCGAGGGTTCGAGCCATCCGCCCACGAGCGCGTACTGGAACATCACAGTGTCCGCGGCGTTGATGGTGGCTTGTGCCGCAGGCGGTGGTGCCTGCCCCGCGCTGTTCGCCGCGTACATGCACTGGATCGCCGGCTGGAGCGTGATCTGCTGCTGGAACGGCGAGTTGTTCTGCACATAGACGTTGTTGAAGAAGGGCGTGTCGGGGGTGGAGGCGAGTGTGGCATCGGCCAGGTCGGCGCCCAGCGCGGACGAGCGGCGCAGATCGTTGCGCTGCTGAATCGCGGCAGCCGTCGCCCGTCGTACCTTCGCCGTCGACCATTTGCCCTTCACCAGGGTGCCCACACTCACCTGGGTCAGTTCATGGGCCGACCCGCCCTTCTTCGTGTCCTTGCGGTGGCTCACCGACGCCGCGAGGGCGGCGCGTCGCCCATCGAAGCCGCGGTTGCGCAGCTTGTTCGACACCTTGGTGCTGAGCGGGACCTTGATGGTCATCACCCCGGGAGTGCTGACCTTCCGGGTCTTCTGTGTGCGGGTGAGCAGTGCCGTGCTGGTCAGCACCTCGACGGAGCGCGGCCGGTTCACCTTGCTGAACTTCTTCTTGGCCACGGCGACTCGCAGTGACACCTTGTCCTGGTTGTACCCACCCCGGCTACCGGTGCGCTTGGGGTCGAGGAAGACCTGTGCGACAACGGTCAGTTTTCCCTTGTCGCCGCCGGAGAGGTACGGGTACTGCACCCACTGCGGTGCGTTGCCGGCCCGCGAGGTGTGGTTCGCGGCGGGTACCGGCTTCGTGCCGGCTGACACCGCGGATGGCTCCTGCGCCTGTGCTGCACCGGCGGGCGCGACGGCCAAGCCGGTTGCAACGGCGGCGAGCACGGCAACTGTGCGGACCATTGTCCCTCCCGATTCCCCGAGTGGACGCAGACTACCGGTCGGCGAGCCCGAGGTCGATGGTGTGGCGTGGATCACTCTGACGCCCGGATGTCACCTGGGGTTCCCGCTAGTCGGGGCGTTGTTTGTTCAGAGCGCGACGGGCCCGAGCGATCGACTTCCACTTCTGGCGCTCGGCCCGCGCAGCCGCCGGATTGACCCGCCGAGCGAGGTACGTGAGTTCGCGGTGAAGTCGACGCCAGTTCTCAAGCCGTTCCTCCTGCAGGCTCCCGTCGGCCACCGCGGAAAGCACCGCGCAGCCGGGTTCCGAGCCATGGGTGCAATCACGGAAGCGGCAGTCGTCGGCCAGTTCCGCGATGTCGGGGAAGCTGCTCGCAAGGGCCTCCTCGTCCGCCCACAATTGAAGCTCGCGCAGTCCGGGAGTGTCCACGATGTAGGCGCCCCACGGCAGCGGCACGAGCTGCCTGGAGGTGGTGGTGTGCCGGCCCTTGCCGTCGAAATCGCGCACATCAGTGACGGCCTGCCGGTCGGTGCCCGCCAATGCGTTGACCAAGCTGGACTTCCCGACACCCGAGGAGCCGAGGAGGACAGCGACCATTCCCGGCTCCAGCGCCCGGCGCAACTCATCGAGGCCGACCCCGGTGCTCGTGCTGGTCGCGATGCAGCGGACCCCGAAAGCGACCGTGTCCACCGATGTCATGAGATCGCTGAGGTGGGCGGACGGCGCGAGGTCGGACTTGGTCAGGATCACGATGGGTGTCGCGCCGGAGTCCCAGGCCAGGGTCAGGTAACGCTCCAGCCGGCGAAGGCTGAAGTCGTCGTCGACGGCCATGGTGAGCAGTGCCAGATCCACATTGGCCGCGATCGGCTGTTCCACCACCGCATCGTGGGCAACGTCGCCGGGGCGCTTTCGGGTCAGTAGCCCGCGTCGGGGTTCGAGCCCGATGATCCGGCACAGCGAGCCGTGCACTTCCGCAGTCACCCAGTCGCCGACCACGGGGATTTCGCTCGGCGCACCGTCCATCCGGGCACCGAGTACCGCAGAGCCGCCGGGGTCGATCTCCCAGCGGTTCTTGTGCACAGCCGTGACCCGGGCGCGGAACGTGTCGGACTCTGAACTCATCGGCCTCGATTATCCGCCGCTATGGGTGGTGGGGCCACAGAGTTTTCGGCCGGCATGTCAGAGGCGGTGACGCCGGTGACTACGCTCGCAGACATGAGCGACTTGGTCGGCTACGAACTCGACAACGGCATCGCCACCGTGACCCTGAACAACGGCAAGGTCAACGCCATCTCCCCGGATGTGATCGCTGAACTCAACGAAAGCCTGGATCGGTCGGAGACCGATGAGGCGATCATGATCCTCACGGGCCGGCCCGGCATCCTGTCCGGCGGGTACGACCTGAAGGTCATGACCTCGGGCCCGGAGAATGCCATCGCGCTGGTGGCGGCGGGTTCCACGCTGGCCCGACGGATGCTCGCTCACCCTTTCCCGATCATCGTCGCGTGCCCGGGGCACGCCGTCGCGAAGGGTGCGTTCATTCTTCTGTCCGCCGACTATCGCATCGGGGTGGATGGTCCTTTCCGCATCGGCTTGAACGAGGTGGAGATCGGGATGACGATGCACCACGTCGGCATCGAACTCGCCCGCGACCGGCTCCGCAAATCCTTCCTGAACCGCTCTGTCATCAATGCGGAGATGTTCGACCCGCAGCAGGCGATGGCTGCGGGTTTTCTCGACGCCGTCGTTGCCCCGGACGAACTCATGCCGGCCGCACGGGCCGTCGCCGAGGACATGAAGCGACTGAACATGACCGCACACGCCAAGACCAAGGTGAAGATGCGGGCGGGTCTGCTGCGGACCCTCGATGACGCGATCGAAGCGGACAAGACGCCGCTGTGGTGAGCCGGTGCCGCACCGGACACTTGGGGTTGAGCCATGTCCATGGACGACCTCACATGGTCGTTCTGGGTCACGCTTTCAGGGCATAACGGTCACGGAGGCGTCCACATGGGGTCGGGCAGGGCTCCGTTGGCGGATCAGCCAACCAGAAATGTCCGCCTCGTGCGCTCAGCCGGGGCAGATGTGCAGGACCGAACCGGCGTCCCGGGTGGTGGTTCCGCCAGGTCCGCTGGCTTCCACCGAGACTGTGTAATCGCCCGGTGGCAGCGCGGCGGTGCCCTCGTGCGGGTTGCCGGCCAGAATGATCGCCGAGCCCAGCGGAGCGATCACCGCTCTCACCGTGTCGACGGAACCGCTGACTGACGCAGTGACCTTCAATGTGAAGCCATCACATCGAGTGAACCCACCGTCGGCTGCTTTGTCGAGGTCGACCAACGTCACGCCTGTGATGACCGGAGCCTGTACTGCTGGGGTCGCTTGGGGAGGGGCTGCTGCGGGGGGCGCGACCGTTGTCTTCGGGGTCGCTGTCGTCTTGGGATTCGTCGAGCGTGTGCCTGTGTCCTTCTCCTGAAAAGCCTTTTCGGTGCTGCGGGGAGTGGGTTGTTGCGAGGCGGTCGGCGCGCCTGTCACCACCGTGGGCTGGTCGTCCTGGGTCTTGGGCTGCGCCGCGTCGGTGTCCGACTCGACCTCAGCGGGTGCCGCAACGCTCGGCGAGCCGGTCGAGGACGACTGGGGGCTCGCGGACGCAGAGCCGATGATCGTCCCCGAGTCGTTCGCAGCTCTTGGCGAACGGTCACCGGTGACCACGATCCCCACCGCCACGAGCAGTAGGACCGCGATCACCGCCGCCACCGGCAGAAGCCACGCGGGCGAGCGCCGGGCATCCAGTGGCCGGGGGAAGCCGTCGGCATCGAACGGGGCCGCGGTCTGAGCATGCGGCACGGCCTGTCCCTGACCCAGGCTGTGCTGGATCCGCGAGAGAAGGTCGGCCGGTGGCGGGATGAAGACCGGTGTCGCCATCGCGGGACCGAGTGCTGCCAGGGCGGCACGCCGGCGCCGCTCGCAGTCGGCGCATTCCTTGATGTGCCGGGCGATGCGCTTGCGAAGCAAGGGCGAGAGCGGCTGGTCGGTGACGATGGCGGCCAACGCGGTGCAGTCGCGGCCGCGTGTTCGGTACAGGGCCAGTGCGGAGATGGCGTCCGACAGGCCGACGCGCGCACGCGACAGCCGAGCATGCAGGGCGTTGGGTTTCGCCCCTGTGATCTGACTGATCCGCTCGACGTCCAAGTCATGCTGCAGTGCCAGGCTGAGGATGTCCCGGTCGGCCGGGTTCATGACGGCCATCCCTTGCGCGATCAGCTGGGAGGCCTCCTCTCTGCGCAGCCCCGCGTCGAAGTCGATGCTGTCGTCCGGCACGTCGATCACCTCATCGGTGTCGCTGAACCGGTTGCGACCGCGTAGCGTGCGCAGACACTCGTTGCGGGTGATGGCGTAGAGCCACGGGCGCAGCTTGGCCGGGTCGCGCAGTTGACTGATCGATCCGGACGCGACCAGCAGCGCATCGTGCACCACGTCCTGCGCGGCTGCCGGGTCCCGCAGCATGGTCAACGCATACGTGTACAACTTCGCCGAGTAGGCCTCGTAGACGGCCGCTAGACCACCAGAGGGGTCGCACGCCAGCCCGTCGGCCAACTGCGCGTCGCTGCTCATGCAGGCAACAGTAGATGTCAGGTTCGTTCGCCACATAGATGAGAGCACTCCGGGGCCCGTCGAACAACACTTTTCCGGTGCCCACTTATGCGGCGTACCGTTGAGGCAGGGAGGCACGATGCGGATCGAGGGCACGACCTGGGTGGTCACTGGTGGCGGCAACGGGATGGGACGTGAACTCGTCCTTGAGTTACTGCGACGCGGGGGACGTGTCGCCGCCGTCGACGTGCGGGCTGACGCCCTGGCTGAGACCGTGGCTCTTGCGCAAGCCGCCGAGAGGCTGTCGATCCATGTCGTCGACATCACCGACCGCGATGCTGTGCAGGACCTTGTACCGCAGGTCGAGCGGGCCCACGGAACGGTCGACGGCATCATCAACAACGCTGGGATCATCCAGCCCTTCGTCCCAGTGGCCGAGTTGTCCTACCCCGACATCGAGCGAGTGCTCAACGTCAACCTCATGGGGACCATCCACATGGTGAAGGCCTTCCTTCCGGTCCTGCTGGCCCGGCCCGAGGGCTACATCGCCAACGTGTCCAGCATGGGTGGCTTCTTCCCGTTCCCCGGCCAGAGCATGTACGGCGCCAGCAAGGCGGCGGTGAAACTGCTGACCGAAGGGCTGTACGCGGAACTGCTCGAGACCGATGTGCATGTATCGGTCATCATGCCCGGTGCCGTCAATACCCGAATCACACAGAACTCGGGGGTTGCCGGTCCCGTGGCCCCGGGGGACGCCTCGCGGATGCCGATGACCAGCGCCGAAGATGCCGCTCAGATCATGCTGGACGGCATCGCCCGCGACCGGCTCCACATCTTCGTCGGCAGGGATGCACGGCTCATGAACGTCGCGATCAGAGTCGCGCCCAAGCAGGCGATCCGTTTCATCCAGAAGCAGATGAAGGCTCTCCTCGGCAGTTCACAGACGACCGGATGACGGCGGGGGGCTTCCGCCGGCCGCCGTGGTTCCGTACAGTGAGCGGATGATCAGGGCTGTAGCAGTGCTGGCCACTGCCGGTGCGACTGTGCTGTCGATCGGTCCGGTCCACGCGATCGTTCCCAGGGAACTGCCTCCGCGTTCCATCAACCATCAGAACTCCCAGTTCTGGAGTTGGGCGGGACCACGGAACTGGACCTCAGCGGACGGCGCCAACGGCATCTTCATCCAGTCGGGCAACGGATTGCTGAGCCTGGACTACGGATTCAGTACGGTCCTGTGCTCTCCGGGGGCGGATGTCGCGGCTTCCACGCAGGCCTACTTCGCGCAGCAGAGGTCGGCCCTGCGGGCCTCGCTGCAGAACTCCTGGCGACGGGTCCGGGTCGACACCTCGCGGATCCGACAGTTGCCGGAGAGCGGATACGGGCCCCTCTACTTCCGGCAGAGCCTGGTCGCCACGGGGCGTGCGGGCGGGCGGCAGTTCGTCGCACGGGTCACGTTCGACTACTCGCTGGCCACGGGCCCGACGTACTGTTCAGGGCGCAGCCTCTCCAAAGTCGCACCCGCCGATGGTCTGCGACGTTCAATGCGCTGGCTGGGATCCGTGCAGGACTCCTTGGCCTACTTCGGACCACCGGTGGACCCGCCGAACTGAGCAACGCCGTCAGGGGCAAGTCAATCGAGCGCGTCGAGGGCCTTCTGCGCCAGGTCGACGCGCATCTGTGCCGCGGCGATAGCGTCCTGCGCGGCCTGCACGTCCCTATTCGCGGCCTCGAGTTCCGGTGAGGTGTCGGCAGGCGGTGTCTGTGCCTGCGATTGGGCCTGGGAGATCTCAGCCTGCAGCGCATCCACCTGTGCCTGCGCCTGTGAGACGGTGGCATCCGCCGCCTGCCGGAAGGGCTGTGTCACACCGCGGATGATGCCCGGGCTGGTGACGGCCTCCGTCAGGTCCGCCGAGCCCTCGGCCGCGTCAAGTTTCGCCTGCGCGTCCGCCAACTGCATCTGCAGGTCCTTGATCTTCGCGTCCGAGGCGGATGCCGCAGCGCGCGCCTTGTCGGTGAGCGCCTTCTGGGCCGCCTCCTGACGGCTTTGGGCCTCCGCCAGTTCAGCTGTGTGCTCAGCCAATGCGGCCTGCCCCTTCGCGCGTTCCTTCTCGGCTTTGTCGCGTGCCATCTCGGTCAATGACATCGTGTTTCCCTCCTCTTTCCCCACGACCAACGGTACGCCTGCTCAGAGATGTTCGGCCCAGTCGTGCGCACCTGGGAAGCGGCAGGAGAGCGTGGCGATCCGTGTCGCGAAACGCAGTCCACCCGCGAAGTCGTCCAGACCGAACCGGCCCACGTGCGCCAGCCACGCTCCGTGGAACACGTCGCCGGCGCCCAGTGTCTGCCCAGCGGCCACCGGCCGGACCTCGACCGTGCCCTGCTCGGCACCCTGTCGGAAGTGGATGTCGTGGTGACCGTGTGTGACGGCCACGGGCCGCGACCCCCAATCCACCGGCTCGGGCGGCGCGAAGTCCGCCGAGAGCACCGCTGCATCGACCAGCGGGATCAGACGCTCCAGTCCTGGTTTCCAGGAGCCGCCGTCGAGCAGCACCGGTATCCCGGCGAGCCGGGCCACGGTGGCCGCATCTATGCACAGGGCCAGGTGGTGCCCGTCGACCAGCAGGGCCCCGCAGCCGTCCAGCGCGCCTTCGGGAACCGCTGCGGCCGAACTCCTGACGGCATTCATCGAGATGACCGCCCGGCCGTGTTCGGTGATCGCGACAGCGGAGACGGGGGGTTGCCACTCGCGGCCCGTCAGCACGTCCACCACCTCGACACCGGCCGCGGTGATCTGGTCACGCAGCGCCAGGCCCAGCGGACCCGAGCCCAGACCTGTGATGAGCCGGGATCCCAGACCCAGTGCACGGGCCGTGAATGCGGCATTCGCAGCCGGCCCGCCGAACTCCACGCGTGCCTCGCGCGCCTGTACCTTCTCGTCAGGTCCCGGAAGGTGGTCGACGTACTGCACGAGGTCCAGGGTGGTCAGACCGCAGGACGCTACCCGGGGCATCGTCAGGCGGCGTCGTTGGCGGCGAGGAAGTCTTCGACGTACTGCCAGGTCGTCTCCCGGGCGGACCGGCCACTGAGCACCCCGAGGTGCCCGCCCGGTGCGGTCTCCAGACGCACGTACGGACTGTTCGTCAGCAGCGTCCCCACATGGTGGGCTGAAGCGGGTGGTGCGAAGAAGAGGTCGCCGGTGCCAGCGATCGCCATCACCGGAACGGTGACGTCATCGAGCTCCACAACACGGCCGCCCTTGAGGACCAGTTGTCCCTCCGAGAAGCGGTTGGTGCGGATCAGGGAATGGTAGATCTGCGAGATGCTGCGGCCCGGATACGCCTCCATGGTGTCCATGAGCACGTCCACCGCCTCGATCTGGGCGAGGGTGTCGGGATCGTCGCGACTCTGCAGCTGCAGGAGCGGCTTCTTGATCTGCTTCACCGGGTCCAGCCACCGGTAGATGAGCCCGTTCAGTCTGCCGGGGATGCCGCCGAGCGCGCGGACCAGGCCTGTGGTCAGGATGCCGCCGGTGAGGTCCTCCATGATCCGCACCGGGCCCAGGACACGGACCTTGCCGAAGTCGAAGGGGCTGGCCACGGACGTCACGCTCACGATCGGAAGGTCCGGATGGGCCGCCGCCGTGAACATCTCGAGGATGCCCCCGAGGCACCAACCGACCAGATGCACCCCGCGGGCGCCTGAGTCGGCCAGAACGGAGTTGATGGCGTCGGGAAGGACCGTGTCGATCCAGAACTCGAGTCCGAGGTCCTGGTCGCGCAGGGTGCTGATGTCGCCGTAGTCCACCAGGTAGGTAGGCCGACCGGTGTCGAGGAGGAACTCGACCATGGAGCAACCGCGGCGCAGGTCGAAACACACGGGTGTGGCGGCCATGGGCGGGATGAGGAGCACCGGCAGCGCGTCCGGGTCCGCAGGAGCGGTCGGCTCGTAGCGGTGCACGGTGCACTTCGGCTCGTCGAAGATCACCTCGGAGGGCATCCGGCGGAGATCGGCGAAACCGCCGCCCATGAGGGAACGGTAGGCCGTGCGGGTTTCGCGCACGACAGGGTCAACGGCGGAACGGGGAAGATTGAGATCCATTTCTTCAACGATAACCCGCCTCGATCGGACCGGCTCGAGCGGAAGGCCCGGCGTAGGCTCGGGAGCATGTTGGCGCTGCTCCTGGGTCCGCCGGCGCCGGTCGTCGAACTGTCCGTGCCGGACACGCGACAGGTGATCGTGGTCTCTGCGCCCTATCGCACGAGTACGCGGGCCCAGATGCGCCGCTTCGAGTGGTCACCCACGGGGTGGGAACAGGTCGGACGCGCCAAACGGGCGTGGCTCGGTGCCAACGGACAGACGCCCGCCCGCCAGCGTCTGCAGAACACCGGGACCACACCGGCCGGGGTCTTCAGCCTGCCGCGCGCCTTCGGTCGCGGCCCTGGGGGGTCGGTGCGCTTGCCCTACCACCGCATCACGGGATCCTCGTACTGGCCCTACGACCCGCGGGATCCGCGGACCTACAACGTCCTGCAGAGCCGACGGGGGAGTAAGGCGCGGTGGCGTGACGATGGTGAATGGTCCGAACGCCTCGCCGCGTACGGGCGTGCCTACCGACTCGCGGTGGTCATCGGCTACAACCTGCCAGGCGCTGTCTATCGGGATCCCGGGTCCGGCGAATGGCGCGCACGCGTGCCCGCGGACACCCGCAAAGGCGGCGGGATCTTCCTTCATGTGCAGCGCGGGCGCCCCACCGCCGGATGTGTGGCCGTGGGGCTGCGCCAGATGCGAGCAACGGTGCGGTGGCTCGACCCTGCGGCGAACCCGCGGATCGTGATCGGAACCGAGGCCTCGACCGGGGATTGGCGCCGCAAGGTCGCCTGACGCGGGACAGCGGCCCGCGCGAGGAGGATGTGCGGGCCGCTGCGGTCCATGTGTCACGCGGAGATGGCCTCGAGCACCTCTCCGACCGGCTTGTCCGGCAGGGCCTTCGCCACGTCGGCCAGGGCCACGATCCCGACCAGATCGTGGCCGTCGATCACAGGCAGCCGGCGGACCCGGTTCGCGCTCATCGTGTTGAGGATCTCCCCGGCTTCGTCGTCGGCGCCGATCGTCACCGGCTTCCCGGTGGCCAACTCGCCGGCCGTGCATTCGGCGGGATTGCGGCCCTGCGCGAGCACCTTCACCACGATGTCGCGGTCGGTGAGCATCCCCTTGAGCCTCTTGTCCTGTCCACATATCGGCATGGCGCCGATGTCCAACTCCGCCATCTTCCGGGCTGCGGTGACCAGGTCGTCGGTCTCCGAGACACACCGGGCGTCCGGGGTCATGATGTCGCGTGCGGTAGTCATCATCTACCTCCTTCACTGTTGGGGACATGCCTCGACTACCCCTGCGGCCAGGGGCCATTCACGTCCCTGGGATCCGTCCGCTAGGCGTCCGACATGACGAAGGGGCCGCCGGCCCATATCCCGGCGGCCCCTTCGTCGCGCGTTCAGTCGCCTTCGCGTCCGAGTTGTTCGGTGCCCTCGTCACTGAGGACCGCGTCAGCGGGCCGCGTGATCTTCCAGAAGAGCACCGCGATCGCCCCGCCCACGAACGGTGCGATCAGGAACAGCCACACCTGTTGCAGGGACTCGCCACCGGCGAACAGTGCCGGGCCGAGGGACCGTGCCGGGTTCACCGAGGTGCCGGTGAGCGGGATGCCCACAAGGTGCACGGCGGCCAGTGCGCCACCGATCGCCATGCCCGCGAATCCGGGGGCGGCGGCGTGGTCGGTGACCAGCAGGATCACCCCGACGAATGCCGCGGTGAGCAGTGCTTCCGTGAGGAACGCGCCGAGGGCGTTGGGGCCGTCGCCGCCGAAAGCGTTGGTGCCCAGCCCGCCGGTCTGGTCGGCGACCCCACCGGAGTTGACCAGGACCCAAAGCACGAAGCCACCGAAGGCGGCCCCCAGGAACTGCGCGACCATGTACAGGCCGGCTTCCTTGCCGGACTGCCGCTTCGAAAGCCAGAACGCCAGACTGACCGCGGGATTGACGTGACAGCCAGACGTCGGGCCGATCGAGTACGCCAGAGCCATCAGCACGATGCCGAAAGCCAGCGCCACTCCCAGCATTCCCACGGACTTGATGCCACTGACAGCGGCGCCGACTGCGAGGAACACCAAGAGGAAGGTGCCGATGAATTCGGCGATGAGTTTGTTCGCCATGTGTGTAGAACCTCCTTGGACTTCTCGACGCTAACCGCCGCGGAGGCTGAGGATCAGGAGGTCGCGCACGTGTCGCACAGGCCGATGATCTCGACCGTGTGAGTTACGTCACTGAAGCCGTGTTCCTCAGCGGTTCGACGCGCCCAGCGCTCCACCGGGGCCGCTGTCACCTCCACGGTGAAGCCGCACGACCTGCACACCAGATGGTGGTGATGGCCGGTGCTGCAGGCGCGGTAGCGGGCCTCGCCGTCCTGACCGAGCAGGATATCGACCTCACCACTTTCGGTCATGGCTGCCAGGCACCGGTACACAGTCGTCAGCCCCACGTCGTCGCCGGCCTCTCGAAGATCCGCATGGATCTGCTGGGCGGTCCGGAAGTCCTCCCGCTGCTGTAGCAACGCGGCCACGGCGTCGCGCTGCCGGGTGCGTCGTCTGGTCTGGCTCATGTCGACCTCCGCAGTAGGGCCCCGAGGGGCAAAGTGATGAGGAAACAGGCAAGCGTCAGGAGCACGATTGTCGCCCCGGACGGGGCGTCGACGTAGTAGCTGGCGATGACCCCGCCGACCGCACAGGCCACCCCGATGATCACGCCCACGACGGCGGTGCCTCGGAAGGAGGAGCTGATCTGCTGGGCGGCCGCGATCGGCACGATCATGATCGCGCTGACCAGCAGCAGACCCACGGTGCGCATGCCGATCACCACCGTGACCGCGGCGAGGACCGTGATCAGGGTGCTGATCAGCTGTGTATGGATCCCCTGGGTCTTCGCGACCTCTGGGTCGAAGGCCACCGCGAACATCTCGCGGCCGAACACCGCCAACAGACCCAGGACCATGAGTGCCGCGACAGCCAGCCAGAGTAGATCGGCACCCGACACGGTCGTGATCGCTCCGAACAGGTACTGGTTGAGTGAGGACGCGGCGCGGTTCCCCGCCAAGTATGTGAGCAGCACGCCGCCCGCGATGCCGCCGTAGAAGACCAGAGCGAGCACGACATCACCTGCAGAACGACTTCGTGCTCGCAGGACCTCGATCCCGATCGCGCCGAGGACGGCGACGGCCAGTGCCGTCGGCACCGGCGCGGTCCCGGTCAGGAAGGCCAGACCGACACCGGTCAGGGCGACGTGGCCCATCCCGTCGCCGAGGAGTGCCAAGCGACGCTGTACCAGGAACACCCCAATCGCCGGCGCGACGAGCCCGATGACCGTGGCCGCCAGAAGCGCTCTGCGCATGAAATCGAAATCCAGCCAGCTCACGGCCCCTCCAGGAGTCCGGTGTCTTCCGGGGTGTCGTGGCTGTGGTGCCATACGTGCTCGGTCCATTGGGGGGGAGGAGGGGTGGGGCCGTCGTAACGCACCGACCGGGTCGAGGGCGGCCCGAGGACGATCGCGCGCTGCGCCAGGCTCGCGACCGGACCGAGGTCGTGGGTGATCAGCAGGATCGTCACCCCCTGCCGATGCAGTGACGACATGTGCTCGGCCAGGCGTGTCTGTTCCCCGGCATCGATGCCTGCCGTGGGTTCGTCCATGATCAGCAGTTCCGCTCGGGTGGCCAGCGCTCGCGCGATCATCACGCGTCGTTGTTGTCCGCCCGACAGGTCCTCGAGACGGTGGCGAGCGCGGTCCGCGAGGCCCACCTGCTCCAGCGCCGCCCGCACCCGGTTCCTCTCCTCCCGATTCAACGGACGCCACCGGTGGTGGGCGGAGGTCAGGGCGCTGCGCACCGCCTCCTCCACGCTGAGCGGCACCGCGCTGTTGGCCACCAATCGCTGCGGAACGTACGCCACCCGGGGCCACTGCCGGAAGCGGGGCAGCGGGGTGTCGAACAGCCAGGCCTGTCCCGAATCCGGCTTGAGCAGCCCCAGCAGACAGCGGACCAGCGTCGTCTTTCCTGTGCCGTTGGCGCCCATCAGGGCCACGAACTCACCGGTGCCGATGTCGAGGGTGACGTCACGCAGGACCGGCTGGCCGAAACTGACGCCCAAGCCGGACGCGCGGACCACGCTCATGAACAGTTCTGACCGGCTTTCACAGTCTCCAGGTTATCCCGCATGGCGCTCAGGTAGTCACCTTCGGCCGGGGGACCCTCCAGCGGATCCAGGACCGCGGTTTGCACGCCGGCTTCGGCAGCGACGGTCTCAGCGACGGCGGGGTCCACCAGCGTCTCCGTGTACACGGTGGTCACGCCGTTGGCGTTCACGAACTCCGCGAGTTCGGCGATGGCAGCAGCACTCGGTTCGTTCTCCGGTGTGAGACCGGAGATCCCACGCTGTTCGAAGCCGTACTGCGCGGCCAGGTAGCCGAACGCCTCGTGGCTGACCACCAGGGTGTCGATCTCACAATTGGCGGTCCCTTGCGCCCAGTCGGTGTTGAGGGTGGCCAGCTCCTCGTTGAGAGCGGCGGCGTTGTCCTGGAAGGTCTGCGCGTTGGCGGGATCCGCCTCGGCAAGCGCGTCCGCTACGGCTGTCGACATCTGCTGCATCAGTACCGGGTCCAGCCAGACATGCGGATCGATGCCACCGTGGTCGTGCTCCTCACCCTCGGCGTGCTCCTCGCCCTCAGCGTGGTCGTGCTCCTCACCCTCCAGGAGTGGCAGGCCCGCGGAAAGATCGATCACCTCGCCGGAGGACTCGGCGACGGCGTCGTCCACGGCCGGTTGGAAGCTCTCGATGTAGAAGACGGCCGCCGCCTCCTGGACCTCAGCGACCTGCTGGGGAGTCAACTCCAGATCGTGTGGTTCCGTCCCAGGCGCAGTCAGTGTCTCGACGTTCACGAGATCGCCGCCGACCTGTTCGACGAGGAACTGCACCGGGTAGTGGGAGGCGACAACGGTCAGTCCATCGGTAGGGCTGGCGCTACTGGCCGCAGGTTGATCGTTGCTGGAGCAGCCGGCGAGCACCAGGCCGCCCAGTGCGATCGTGAGCAGGGTCTTCTTCATGGGTCGAGGTTAGCACTACTGAAAATGGTTGTCGTTAGCAGTTCTGATGCCCCCGACCTACCGCTGCTGCACTCGCGCTCGCAGCAGTCGGCTGTCGCCCTCCGACGCTGTGTAGAGCCACCTGCCCGATCGGCTGAAGGCCACTGCCTCAGCCTGTCGCAGGAGGGGTGGGGTGGTGCGTCCCAGTCGGGTCCCAGGGATCGGGCTGCGGTAGCGGGTGATTCCTGTGTAGTCCCGCACGGCGTAGCCCGGTGGGCCCGAGGCGGCGTCCGTAGCGAAGGGGACAGTCCTGGCCATCTTCTTCGCGCGCACCATGCCGTCGCGAACGGGGATCCGGTACAGCGGGCCAGTGGCGCTCTTGGCGATGACGTACAGATACTCCCCGTCGCGGTCGGCCATCAGGGCCTCGGCGTCCCGCGGTCCGCCAGGGTAGGCGAAGTCATGGGCCGTTGCGCCGCCGGAGGTGACGCCCAATGCCGGCTCCCGGACCTCGAGGACACGCACACTGCTGCGGGCCGCGAGGTTGTCGCCGATGTCGCCCACCCACAGCACCGGCTGCCCCGCGGCGTTGCGGCCGCTGGCGAGCGCCTCCCAGTCCGTGTTGGAGGAGGTGAGCGTGTGCCGGCCTCGGATCCGGCAGTCAGACGCGTCGATCGCGTAGAGCACGGGGTCGTTGCCGCTGTCGTTGATGGCCCAGAGCACGCCCTTGTGTCGCACCGACGGCGCGAGGCCGCTGAGTTCGGGCACCACATCGGTGTCGTACTGGCAGACGGTGCTCCACGCGCCGGTGGTCCACGAGGTCGGCTTCGGCGGGACCGAACCGGCGTCTGCTGCTGGGGCGCTACAGGCCGCCGCCGCGAGCACGGCGCAGGCGGCGATGGCCGCGCCGGTCCTCATGCCGGGGGTACCGCCGTCCCACCGAGTTGTTCGGCGAACCAGTAGCCGCTGTCCTTGATGACCCGCCGCTGAGTCTCGTAGTCGACGTAGACGAGCCCGAACCGGGGCTCATAGCCGGCCGCCCATTCGAAGTTGTCCAGCAACGACCAGCAGAAGTAACCGTCGACGGGCACTCCACGGTCGATCGCGGCCCGCACTTGGGCGAGATGGGATTCGTAGTAGGCGATCCGGCGGGAGTCGCGCACCCGCTCGGCCATGAGCCGGTCCGGGAACGAGGCTCCACCCTCGGTGACGACGATGCGGGGAAACCGGTCGTAGGCGTTGACCATGTCGAGCACCATTCCGAGCCCCTCCGGGCGGATCTCCCAGCCCATCGAGGTCTTCTCGACGTCAGGATCGTCACCGAACCCGGGGATCGTCCACAGGCCGGGGATCGGACGGAATGGTGCCCGGAGTCGGGTGTAGTACTGCACCCCTATGAAGTCGAGGTCGACTTCGCACCGTTCGAGATCGCCGTCCTGGATGTAGCGACGCATCATCCGCAGGATGGGTGCGTCGTCGACCGGGTACCCGAGACCGAGCCCGGGCTCGAGGAACGCCCGGTTGAGCATGGCGTTCGCGGCACGTTCGGCGCGCTGGGCCAGATTCGGGCCGGGGCCCGAGCCCTTGGCCGCGGTGAGGTAGTGGGTGGTTCCCACCACGGGGTCCGTGGCCGTGGCGCGCAGGGCCGTCGCGCCGGCTGCCGTCGCGAGGTGGACGTGGTGGATGGCGGGGAAGAAGTTGTTCAGCCCCCGGCGCCCGGGTGCATGCTCGCCCAGCATGTAGCCGAGCATGGTGAAACTGAGGGGCTCGTTGAAGAGCATCCAGTTGGTGACCCTGTCGCCGAGCGTGTCGCCGACAACGGCCACGTACTCGGCGTATGCGTCGACGATCGCCCGGTTCGTCCAGCCGCCCTCATCCTCGAGGGCCTGGGGGAGATCCCAGTGGTAGAGCGTGACCCAGGGTTCGATGCCCGCGCCGAGGCAGGAGTCGATGACTCGTTCGTAGTGATCGAGACCGGCACGGTTGATGGTTCTGCCGTCGGGCTGGATGCGGGGCCAGCTCAGCGAGAAGCGGTATGCACCGAAGCCCAGGGAGTGGACCAGGGCGACATCCTCCGGGAAGCGGCGGTACGAGTCCGTGGCGATGTCGCCGGTGCTGCCGTCGGCGATCTTGCCGGGCCGGTGGGTGAAGGTGTCCCAGATCGACGGTCCCTTGCCGTCGGCGTCCGGGGATCCTTCGATCTGGTAGGCCGCGGTGGCGACCCCCCAGAGGAAATCCGTGCCGAATTCGCTGAGGCTCATGATCCCATCTTGCGCATTCGGCCGACCATGGCGAAATCTCCACGCCGGAGGCGGCCCGGTGTTCGTCGGGTGACGCCCGTCGAGATGCGTTAGATATGGGGGATGCGTCACTTCCACGCCCCCGGTCGTGTGAACCTCATCGGTGACCACATCGATTACATGGGCGGAACCGTGCTACCGATGGCCATCGATCGGGGAACGGACCTCTGGTTGCACGAGCGCAGTGATCGTGCGCTGGTCGCCTCGTCGGAGAACTTCCCCGAGGTGGGGCAGGTGGTCGCCGACGTCGACGCCACGGCCGTTCAGCAGCAGTGGAACTGGGTCAACTACCTGGTCGCGGTCGCTGCGGCGTTCCGGGCACGCGGGATCGATGTCCCCGGTGTGGAGGTCCGGGTCCGGGGGAGCATCCCCAACGGTGCCGGGCTGTCGTCGTCGGCGTCGCTGGAACTGGCGATGGCAGTCGCTCTCAATGCGGTGACAGGTGCGGGCCTGGACGCCACCGAGCTCGCCCTGATCGGCCAAGCGGCGGAGAACGAGTTCATCGGCGTGGCCTGCGGGATCATGGACCAGCTGGCGATCGCGGCCGGAGTCGAAGGGCATGCGGTGGCGATCGACTGCGCCACCCTGCAGGTGACGCCGATCCCGTTTCCCGACGACGTCGCGGTCATCGTCGCCAACACCAACCAGCGCCGGGAACTCGCCGACAGTGGGTACAACCAGCGGCGCGCAGCATGCGAGCGTGCCCAGGCATTGTTGGGGCAGCCGCTGGTCGCCGTACCGCTCGACCGAGTGGCCGAAGCGGTCGCCTCGTTGCCCGAGGAGTTGCGCGCGCCCACGCGACACGTCATCACCGAGCAGGCCCGCGTGCTCGCCTTCGCGAAAGCGCTGCGCGAGCACGATCTGGTGGCGATGGGTGAGTTGATGCGGGCCTCCCACGAATCGCTGCGTGATGACTTCGGGGTGACCGGTGCGGCCCTTGATGCCATGGTTGAGGCGGCGTGGGAGGCGCCGGGGGTCATCGGTGCCCGGATGACCGGCGCCGGCTTCGGTGGCTGCACTGTCAACCTTGTGCGACCGGACATGGTCGATGCATTCACGGACGCGGTCGGACGGCGCTATGCGGGCTCCACGGGCCGCGCTGCCACGTTCCACAGGGTTGCCAGTGCCGATGGTGCGCGGGAGATGGCGCCGTGATCGAACCGGCCCTCGGGGCGCTGCTCGACTACGGCCAGGCGCAAGGCCTCATCGTCGCCCGGGACCGGGTGTATGTGCGCAACCGGATCCTCGAGGTGCTGCGGATCGACGACTACGACCTCGCTGCTGAGGGGAGAGGTGACCCTGCGACGCAGGTGGATGAGCTCCTGGCGCCGCTGCTCGACGACGCGGCAGCCCGAGGATTGATCACGCCGGACACCGTGACCCAGCGCGATCTGTGGGACACGGCGATCATGGGCTGTTTCGTGCCGCCGCCCTCGGTGGTCGAGCAGGCGTTCTGGTCCGACTACCGTCACGATCCGGTGCGGGCCACGCACGGGTACCACCACCAGGCTGTGGCGAGCAACTACATCCGCGTCGGTCGCACCGACCGCAACATCTCCTGGCAGCAGGCCACGGACTACGGGGTCATGGACATGACCATCAATGTCTCCAAGCCGGAGAAGGACCCGCGGGACATCGCCGCCGCCGCTGGATCGTCGGGTGCCGGATACCCGCAATGCCTGCTCTGCCCCCAGAACGAGGGATACCGAGGGCGCGCCGATCATCCCGCGCGGCAGAACCTGCGACTGATCGGCCTGGAGTTGGCGGGGGAGCCCTGGTTCTTGCAGTACTCGCCCTACCGCTACTACAACGAGCACTGCATAGTGCTCAGCGATGAGCACCGACCCATGCGCATCGACGACGCCACCTTCCTGCGGCTGGCGGAGTTCACGCGGACCCTCCCGCACTACCTGATCGGTTCGAATGCGGACCTGCCGATCGTGGGCGGTTCCATCCTCAGCCACGACCACTTCCAAGGCGGCCGTTATGAGTTCGCGATGGATCGCGCACGGAGCGACTGGTCCACCACGCTCGGCGCGGTGGAGGTCCACGTCCTCCACTGGCCGCTGGCCGTGCTTCGGCTGCAGGGTCCCGATGACCAGGTTCTGGCACTGAGCAACCGCATCCTCGACGCGTGGCGGGAATACTCGGATCCGGACCGAGGGGTTCATGCGTTCTCCGGAGAGACCCCGCACAACACGATCACCCCCATCGCCCGCAGGCAGTCGGATGTGCTGCGGATGGACCTGGTTCTGAGGAACAACCGCACCTCCGACGAGCACCCGGACGGGATCTTCCATCCCCACGCCGAGATCCATCCGGTGAAACGGGAGAACATCGGGCTCATCGAGGTCATGGGACTTGCTGTGCTTCCGGGCCGGCTCGAGGGTGAACTCGAGACCATCGCGCGGGCACTGCTTAGCGGTGCGGACCTGCCCGAAGACTGTGCCGCGCATGCTCCGATGCTTGCGGAGCTGCGCCAAGGGGATCCGGTGTCGGACATCGCCGATGCCCGCGCACGGGCGCGCCGGATGGCAGGTAACTACTTCGTGCGCGGGCTGGAGCACTGTGGGGTCTTCGGCTCCGACAGTGTCGACGGATGTCAGCGGTTCCTCGCTGATCTCTGAGGCACGGCAACGCCGCGGCAGCCATGCGCAGAACTGCCGCGGCGTTGGGCCGTGGGGTCAGTCGAGGTTGCGGTCCGCCTTGTCCTGGACGCTCTGCTTGGCGTCCTCGGCGCGGTCACCGATCCTCTCGCCGATCTCTTGACTCTTGTCGCCGACCCGGTCGGCGGCGTGGGCCGCATCGTCCTTGACGTCGCTGGCAGCCTCTTTGGCCTTCTCGCCGACGTCTCTGGCGGTGTCCTTGGCCCGGTCCTTGAAACTCATTCGTTCACCTTTCCTTGGATTCATGGGGCCTGTACCCGGTCGATGTGGGCCTACACCTCGAGCGGGATGGCATAAAGCGGCCGCGTTCGGGCAGATGGGTGGCGTGACAGCAGATCGACAGGATGCCGCCGACACGGGCCGTTGGGCGTCGGAAGGTGGTGCGGACCCACGAGGCCCGGCCACCGACAGTCCGGCGGCGCCGCCGGCACAGACCGACGAGCCACCTGAGGGTTCGTCGGTGCCGCGGGGCGAACCCGCGCCTGAGGAGATCGGCGAAAGCGGTTGAGAGGAGAAGTGATGAAGGTGTTGCGATTAGTGGTCCTGCTGCTGGCGGTGATCGGCGGCGCGTACGCGGTCAGGCGACTGGTGATGTCGGGTCAGTCGGAGGTGCTTCCGCTGGATATGGAGGTCCCGTTGACGCCGGTTCCGGACACAGGGGCGACGCTGTGAGTTTCTGGCAGGACGTCAAACACAACCTGAAGAAGGGCGCGCTGTTCGTCTGGGGCCCTGCCCAGCTCGACCCGCGCATCGATCCCAATGTCAGGCTCGACGAGCAGCACGACAAGCAACGGCGTTCGCCGAACCCGGGGCGAGGTAAGGACTGGGATCGCGGCTAACCGGCGGCTTCGGCACTCGCAGCTTCCCGTCGCTCGGGGCCCGTGGGTCGCAGTGCCATCGCTGCGATGAAGAAGCCCACCGCCCCGAGGAACGTGCCCCAGTTGTTCCAGCCGTCGTTGCGCAGTGTGCCGTCGGGCAACATCTTCGCGCCCACGGCTGAGATGCCGAAGAAGACGGACCCGAGCATGTTCGCCCAGCAGATGAGCAGCGAGCGGCCGTGCAGCAGGTGATGGCGGTGTTCGCGGGCGATGGGGTGCCAGGCGACCCAACTGGAGATCAGGAAGAGCAGGGAGCCGACCACGTCGGGCTGCCAGACGGCGTCGTAGGAAACCGAGGTGGCGTCGATGGACAGGATGAGGGCCCGGATCGTCATCACGTTGAAGTAGAGGGTTCCGACGAACTGGATGGCCGCGCTCATCCAGTCCGGATCTTTGAGGCGGGAGGGTGGGTGATGGTCTGCGGCAGACCTCCACTGGACTCCGGCGGCGGTCGTGAAGCAGACGGCCCCCAGGGCGTAGACGACACTGGTGAAGACCACGTCAGCCTGCATGACCGACAGCATCGCGCCTGCGGCGAACAGGGCTGAACCCACGCCGAAGCCGACGGCCATTGCGTTGAGTTGGCGGGTCTCCCGGGTGTTCGCCACGCTCGACAATCTATTCCCTCGCCGTCAGTCAACCGGCGTCCCCTTGCCATCAACATCACGCACGCCCACATCACTAGATTCGGATCATGAGTGTCGAGATCATCGAAGGCGAGCATCCGCTGTTCGTTCTGCACACGGCCAGCACGGCGTACGCGTTCTGCGTGACTGCTGAGGGTCTGTTGCGTCACCTGCATTGGGGTGGACCGGTGCGCGCCGATGACATGATCGTCGAGCCGTTGTGGGAGTTGTCCACGAACGACCTTCTCCAGGACATCGTGGTGCAGGAGTACCCCTGCCATGGCCGCTTCCGCTACAACGAGGCGGCAGTACGGGTGCGGTTCCCGGACGGAGGCCGGGAACTGGATCTGAGGTACCGGGGACACAGCGTCGAGGACGACGATCTCGTGGTGGTGCTGGAGGACGCGAAGGGTCTCGAGGTGGCGCTGCACTACCGAGTGTTGCCGCAGATCGATGCGCTCCTGCGCTGGGCCAGCATCACGAGCACGGTCCCAGGTGTGACCATCGAGTCGGTGGCGTCGGCGCAATTGCATGTGCCGTTCCGCGATCTCGAACTGCGCAATGTGGCCGGGCATTGGGGCGCCGAGCAGCAGGAGGTCGTCCAGACGGTGTCCACGAAGGTCGTTCTGGAGTCCCGGCGGGGGATCTCGAATCACCACCACAGCCCCTACGCCGTGCTGAGTCGCGACGCCACTGAGACCGCTGGTCGCGTGTGGGCCGCCGCGTTGGCGTTCAGCGGAAACACCAAAGTGGTGGTCGAGCAGACGCAATACGGCCAGACCCTCCTGCAACTCGGCGTCAACGATCACGATCTCGAACTCCCGCTCGAGCCGGGCGTGCCCTTCGTCACCCCGCAGGTCGTGGCCGTTCACAGCAGCCAGGGCCTCGACGCGATGAGCCAGGTCATGCACGCCTTCGGTGAATCCTTGATGTCGCCGGCGGTCCGTCCGGTGCTCTACAACTCATGGGAGGCCACCAACTTCGCGGTGACCGCAGAGGGGCAGATCGCGCTGGCACAGAGGGCGGCGGAGATCGGCGCAGAGCTGTTCGTGGTCGACGACGGCTGGTTCGGCCGGCGCAACCCCGACGACAGTGGCGGAATCCATGACGGTTTGGGGGACTGGTGGGTCGATCCAGAGAAGTTTCCGGAGGGACTTCAACCCCTCATCGACGCGGTACGGGCTGCCGGGATGCAGTTCGGAATCTGGGTGGAGCCCGAGATGGTCAACCCGGATTCCGATCTGTTCGCCGCTCACCCCGAGTGGATCTATGCCGAGCCCGGCCGAGAAGTGGATCAGGCGCGTGGTCAATACGTGCTCAATCTGACCCTGCCGGAGGTGCGGGAGTTCATCGTGGAGACCCTCGACGGCCTGTTGCGCGACAACGCCATCGACTACGTGAAGTGGGACGCGAACCGGCCGATGTCGCAGGTGGGTCCACAACGAGACGTCTGGTACGGACACATCGCCGCTCTCTACGGGATCGTCGACGAGATCAAGCGCCGTCACCCGGGTGTCCTCATCGAGGCATGCGCATCGGGCGGGGGACGGATCGATTTCGGAGCGTTGGGGGTGTTCGACGACTTCTGGACCAGCGACAACACCGACGCCCTCGACCGGCTGGAGATCCAGCGGGCCTACTCCCTGATCTACCCGCCCCGGGCCATGCGGGCCTGGGTGACCGACGTTCCCAACTTCCTGTCCCAACGCAGCATCCCGCTGCAGTTCAGGTTCCACAGCGCGATGATGGGCAGCCTCGGGGTGGGATGTGACCTGACGGCCATGAGTGAGGAGGATCTCAGTGCCTCCGCCCGGTTCGTCGCCGAGTACAAGCAGTTGCGGCCGCTGATGGTCGCCTTCCACCGGCTGGAGAATCCCTCGGCGAACGACTACCGGCTGTTCCAGTACGCCTCGCCGGAGGGGGCGGTGCTCTTCGCCTTCTTGCCGTCGAGCCGGCTGGGGCACAAGCCGACGACGGTGCGGCTGCGGGGGCTCGACCCGCAGGCCCGCTACCGGTTCACCCATGATTGGCAGCAGCGGGAGGCGTCCGGTGAGTACCTCATGAACCGGGGGTTGCGGTTGTGGCTGCAAGGGGACTACGCGAGTGCGGTGATCCGCTTCGATCGGGTCACAGAACCCACGGAATGAGCCGGTGGCGCACCCGCAGGCAGTAGTCCTGGTACCCGGGGTAGCGTTCCCGCAGGAACCGTTCCTCCACGCTGGCTTTGCCCAGCCACCAGACCACGAGCACGGCCAGGGGGAGCAGAGCCCACAGGGATCCGGCAACGCTGACGCCCAACAAGCTGATGAGGATCGAGGAGTAGATCGGGTGGCGCACCACTCGGTAGGGCCCATGTTCGACGAGAGTGGCCCGAGACCTCGGCTGGGGGTACGGCGTCAGGGATTCACCGAGCGAGCGCAGCGACCACATGCCGAGGACCACCCCGATGATCACCAGGGCGCCGCCGAGCCAGGAGGCGCCCGGCCAGGTCCACCGGGGGCCGACGAGGGCCACCAGGATGACCACAGCAGCCAGCAGGAATTGCCCCCAGACCCAGCCCTGACCCCGGTCGCCGAGTTGCGGCAGCGGCACGTCCGTCTCCTCTCCCGGCCTGTGGTCACACGCGGAAACGGCGCGCGACCCGCTCCCGACCAACCGTATACCGGGAGCGGGTATAGTTGAATGTATGACGAAGTGGCTGACTGTGACTGAACAGGGTTACTGGCGATCGTGGATCTCCGGCACCTTGTTGATTCAGCACCATCTCGGTCGGGATCTTCAGGATGAGACCGGACTGACTCTTCCCGACTACGAGATCCTCGTGCGTCTGTCGGAAGCACCGGACCGACGGATCCGGATGAGCGAACTCGCCGAACTCACGCTGTCGAGCCGCAGTCGGCTGTCACACCAGATCGACCGGATGCACAAAGCCGGGCTCGTGGACCGGCAGGAGTGCGTGCAGGACCGCCGGGGGTTCTTCGCAGTCCTCACCGATGCCGGCTACGACCGGCTCGTGGCGGCCGCCCCCAAGCACGTGGAGAGCGTCCGACGGCGCATCGTGGACGTGCTCACCCCGGAGGAGTTCGCCGAACTCGGCCGGATCAACCAGAAACTGGTGGACGCGCTCGAGCGCTGAGTCGCCGGTTCTAGCGCTCCATGTCCCAGATGCGGATCCCGCCGAGGATCCCCGCGGTGTTCGCGACGATCTTCGCCTTCGGGCCCAGGTCGGTGACGTTGAGGTGTTTGGCGTTGCCGCCGCCGATGTAGATGCGGTCGAAGAACAGGAAGTCGTCGAACGTCTTCATGGCCTTGCCGACCCGTTTGCGCCAGCGCTTGTTCCCGATCTCCTTGCGGGTGGCGTTGCCGATGTAGTCGTCGAAGTCGCCGCCGAAGCCCGACGGGGCGTGTGACAGTTCCATGTGGGGCAGGAGTTGCCCCTCGTGGAACACCGCCGTGCCGCAGCCTGTGCCCAGCGTCATGACGAACTCGAACCCGGTGCCTTCGACCACCGCGCAGCCCTGCACGTCGGCGTCGTTGGCGACCTTCACCGGGATGCCGAACGCATCCGCCAGCGCAGTGGCGAGGTCGTAGTTGTGCCACATGTTGGCCATACCCTCATCGCGCGGGCCTCCGTACTCCAGGCGCGACAGCGAGGGGATGTTGAGCACGCGTCCGCTGCGCACCAACCCCGGGAAGCCCACGGACGCCCGGTTGGCCTCCGGCAGCTGCGACTTCAATTCGGTGAGTTTGTCGACGAGCAGGGTCGGGGGGCAGGGATAGGGGGTCTCGATCCGCACCCGGTCGGCGATCATCTGGCCGTTGACGTCGAGCACGGAGGCCTTCAGTCCCGAACCGCCCACATCGATCGCGAGGGTCAGGACATCGGGCGGCCATGTGGTGGTCGCGTGCGGGCTCTCGGTCATCTCAACCCTCCGGCGTGGTCAGGATCTCGGAGCCCGTCTGCGTCACCAGGATCGTGTGCTCGAACTGTGCTGTCCGCTTGCGATCCTGGGTGACGACAGTCCAGCCGTCGTCCCAGATCTCGTAGTTGATGGTTCCGAGCGTGAGCATAGGCTCAATCGTGAACGTCATGCCTGTTTCGAGGACCAATGAGGCCGACGGGTCGTCGTAGTGGGGGACGATGAGCCCGGAGTGGAACGATGTGCCGATCCCATGCCCGGTGAAGTCCCGGACGACCCCGTAACCGAACCGTTTGGCGTACGACTCGATCACCCGCCCCACGACATTGAGGGTGCGGCCCGGTGCAACGGCGCGGATTGCGCGCAGGGTGGCCTGCTCGGTGCGCTCCACCAGGAGGCGGGACTCCTCGTCGACGTCGCCGGCGAGGAACGTCGCGTTGGTGTCCCCGTGCACGCCCCCGATGTACGCGGTGATGTCGATGTTGACGATGTCCCCGTCCTGAACCACCGTGCTGTCCGGGATGCCGTGACAGATGACCTCGTTCAGCGATGTACACAGCGACTTCGGGAAGCCGCGGTACCCCAAGGTGGACGGGTACGCCCCGTGGTCGCACAGGAACTCGTGGCCGATCGCGTCCAGGCGATCGGTGGTCACGCCGGGCTCGATGTGGCGGCCCACCTCCTGCAGCGCCTGCGCGGCGATCCGCCCCGCCACCCGCATTGCGGCGATGGTCTCGTCGTCCTTCACCTCCGGCCCGAGGTAAGGCGTCGGCATCGGCCGCCCGACATACTCAGGACGCTCGATCATGGCCGGCACGGGCCGTGTCGGCGAAATCCGTCCGGGGGCGAGGGGCATAGGAGTCAGTCTAGGTGCCAAGATGCCAACAGAACCAAGTGCGGAGGTAGAGATGAAGTGGTACTACTGCCTGGTCCACAACCGTGTGGAGCCGGAGAAGGGCTGTGCCAACTCTGAGCGGCTCGGCCCGTACGAGTCCGAGGAGCAGGCCTCGCACGCCTTCGAGATCGCCCGCAAGCGCAACGAGGAGTGGGATGCGGGCGAGAACGAGTGGGGTGACAAGGGCGAGCAGGTCGATCTCGGCGACGACGTCGACTGAGGCGTGGCGGATGGGCTTGAGGCGGCCGCGACCGCATCTGGCACACTCACGGCCATGACGACGATCGCTGTACTCGGTGGAACAGGCCCGCAGGGCAAGGGCCTGGCGGCACGCTGGGCAGTCAGTGGGCTCGACGTGGTTCTCGGCTCCCGGGACCCCCATCGTGCACAGACTGCCGCCGACGAGATCGGCGTCCGAGGCGCCGGCAACTTCGACGCCGCGAGTCAGGCGGATTTGGTGCTCGTCGCGGTCCCGTACGACGGGCATGCGGCCACGATCGCCGAGGTGGCGCCGGCTGTGGCGGGCAAGATCCTCATCGATTGTGTGAACCCGCTCGGCTTCGACAAGCAGGGAGCGTTCCCGATCGCGGTGCCGGAGGGTTCCGCGGCACAGCAGGCTGCCGCACTGGCCCCCGACGCACGGGTGGTCGCCGCGTTCCACCACGTGAGCGCGGTTCTCCTCGCGGACCTCGACCACGACCTGGACATCGACATCATGGTCCTCGGCGACGACCGGGAGGCGACCGATGAGGTGATCGCGCTGGCCGACCGGGTTCCCGGGATGCGCGGTGTCTATGCCGGTCGGTTGCGCAATGCGGCGCAGGTCGAGTCCCTCACCGCCAACCTCATCTCGATCAACCGGCGCTACAAGGTGCATGCCGGAATCCGGGTCACGGACCTTCCCTGATGGCCTGGTTCGGTCCCGACGACGTCGAGGGTCGTATCGCGCACGCCTTCAAGGTGGAGCGTTTCCTGGTCTGGCTCGGCTACTCCGTGGCCGTGGTCGGCGTGCTTGCCATCGTGTGGACGGTCGGTGGGGCGCTGATCGGGAACACGGAATGGACCCGCGCGGTCATCACATCATTCGGGATCCTTGCGGCCACCGTCCTCTCCGGAGCGGCCGCCTACGCCTCCGGTACCAACGTGGGCCTGGCTGCCGCACGGCTCAAGCGGGACGTCGAGAAGGGCTAGACCGCCGGTGCGGGCGTCTCAGTGGTACTCGTGCTCCGGACCCGGGTAGGTACCTGCGACCACCTCACCGGCCCAGGTCTGCACCGCGTCCGTCATGATCGAGCGCAAGTCCGCGTATTGCTTGACGAACTTCGGGGCTTTGCCCGGAGTCAGGCCCATCATGTCCTGCCACACGAGCACCTGAGCGTCGGTGTGTGGCCCTGCGCCGATACCGATGGTGGGGATCGAGACGGCGCGTGTCACCGCTTCGGCCAGATCCGCGGGCACGACCTCCAGAACAGTGGCGAACGCGCCGGCCTGCTCCATGTGCTTGGCGTCGAGGATGAGCCGCTGGCCGGCCTCCCCGCGTCCCTGCACCTTGTAGCCGCCGAACTGGTGCACCGATTGCGGGGTGAGCCCGAGGTGGGCCATGACCGGGATACCGGCGCTGGTCAGCAACTCCACATGCGGCAGGACCCGCTCGCCGCCTTCGAGTTTGACGGCGTGGGCGCCGGACTCCTTCATGAACCGGGTGGCGGTCGCGAGCGCCTGCTGCGGGGACTCCTGATAGGACCCGAAGGGCAGGTCCGCGACGACCATGGCGCGCTGTGACCCCCTCACCACCGCGGCGACGAGCGGGATGAGTTCGTCCACCGTGACCGGGATGGTCGAGTCGTGACCGTAGACGACCATGGCCGCGGAATCGCCCACGAGCATCACGGGAATGCCGGCCGCGTCGAACAGTCCTGCGGTCAGCGCGTCGTATGCGGTGATCATCGGCCACTTCTCGCCGCGCTCTTTGGCGGCGGCGAGGTCCTTGGTCGTCACGCGACGACCTGTGGCAGGGCCGTAGAGGGATTCGGACATGAGGGTTACCTCCAGCCTCGAGGCTCACGGTGAGTCCCCGGACGAATTCATGGTGACATACCCCGGGTGGTTTCGAGAAGAGGGTGTGCGGGACGTGTTTGACGCCGGCGGTGAAGCGGCTACGATACGGAACAGTTTCGTATCGAAAGGTTGACGGCATGGACGACAAACACACCGGCCATCCCCGGCGCTGGCAGATCCTCGCGGTGCTCGTAGTGAGCCTGATGGTCGTCGTGCTGGACAACACCGTGCTGAACGTGGCGCTGAAAACGATCCAGGAGGATCTGGGCGCGACCCAGAACGAGATCGTGTGGGCGATCAACTCCTACACGCTGGTCTTCGCCGCGCTGCTGTTCACCTGGGGTGTGCTCGGTGACCGCTACGGCCGCAAGAAGATCCTGATCATCGGTCTGCTGCTGTTCGGGCTGGCCTCCGCGCTGAGCGCTTTCGCGCACGATCCCATGCAGCTGATCCTCGCGCGAGCATTCATGGGGATCGGCGGGGCGTCCGTACTTCCGGTCACCCTGGCCATCATCACGGTCGTCTTCCCTCCTCACGAGCGGGGGCGCGCCATCGGCATGTGGGCGGCCGCGGTCGGTGGGGCCGTGGCGATCGGCCCGCTGCTCGGGGGTTTCCTGCTCGAGCACTACTGGTGGGGGTCCGTATTCCTCATCAACGTCCCGATCGTGATCGCCGGGGTGATCGGCATCGCGATCCTGGTGCCGGAGTCGCGCAACCCGAACCCCGGTCGACTGGATCCGTTGGGTCTCGTCCTGAGCATCACAGGCTTGTTGTTGCTGGTGTACGGCATCCAGCACGGTGGCGACACGCAGGACTGGCTGCACTGGGACGTGGCAGGGGCGATCCTGGCCGGGCTCGCCATCCTCGTGCTGTTCGTATGGCTCGAAGTCCGGAGCGACCATCCGTCGCTGGACATGTCGCTGTTCCGGATCCGTTCCTTCTCCGCGTCGCTGACCACGGTGTCGCTCACATTTGCCGCGATGACCGGTTCCTTGCTGTTCCTCGCCTTCTACATGCAACTCGTGCGCGGCTACAGTCCGCTGGAAGCCGGCGCGTTCACGTTGCCGGTGGCGGTCGGACAACTCCTCGCCGCGCCTCGCAGCGCGAAGATGGTCGAACGGTTCGGCGCCCGCAGAGTGATCACCTTCGGACTGGTGCTCGCTGGTCTGGTGTTCGTCTCGATCGCACTGCTGCAGCCGGACAGTCCCGCCTGGGTGCTGCTGGTGAGTTGGTTCTTCCTCGGATTCGGTCTCGGGAACGTGATCGCGCCGTCGACCACACGGATGACCTTGGCCACGCCCCCGGAGAAGTCCGGCGCGGGCTCGGCCGTGCAGAACACCGTGCGCCAGGTGGCCGCGGCCATCGGCATCGCGGTGTTGTCCTCGTTGGTCGCAGTGTCCTACAGCAACTCCATGGACAGTGCTGAGAGCACCTCGAGCCTGCCATCCGCGCTCCAGGGGCCGGTGACCGATTCCATCGGTGGCGCCTACGAGGCGACCGCTCGCGCGGTCGGGGCGGGCGTGCTGACCCCTGAACAGGCGGCTGCCATCCAGGCGGAGGCGGTGGACAGTTTCATGACCGCCTTCCACATGGCCGCCATCGGCTCGGCACTGCTGATCCTGATCGCCCTTGTCGTGTTGCTCTGGCGTCTGCCAGCGCAGCCCGAGCACGCCGCCTGGGGTGGTCACGAGGGACAGGCGGAGATCGACGACGTGCTGTCGCCCGACGAGTTCGAGGGGGAGCCCGCCGTCGGTGAGGTGGACGGCAAGGCATGAACGGCAGGCCACGGGACCCTCGCATCGATGCGGCCTTGACCGAGCACCTGGTGACTCTGCTGGCCGAACGTGGACCGGCCGGCTTCTCGGTGGAGGAGCTCGCCGAGCGTTCCGGAGTCGGTAAGGCCGCCATCTATCGGCGCTACCGGTGCCGTGAGGAGTTGGTGGCAGCGGGCTTCGCCGCCGTGAACGAGGACATGCCGGATGTGTCGGACCTGCCGGTGAGGCAGGCACTGATCACGTTGCTGGAGTGGATCTCGAACGCGCACGCCTCGGGTATGACACCGACGTGGCTGGTCGGTATGCAGCAGATCCCACAGCTGCGCGACCTGTACATGTGCAATGTGGTGCGACCGCGCCGGGTCGCCCTCGAGGCCGTCCTCGAACGCGGCCGGGCGCAGGGCGAACTGCGCGAAGACATCGACATCGATGTGGCGATGACGTGCCTGAGCGCCCCGGCGATACATGTCGGCATGCACCGGGCGAGGGGATCCTCCGCCGGTGAGGTGCCGATCGACGAGGTGGTCGACCTCGTGCTGTCCGGCTTGCTCAGGCCAGGGGCTCGCGCCACTGATTCGTGATGGGCAACCGTCGGTCGCGTCCGAAGGCCCGGAAGGTGATCTTCGTCCCGGGCGGGTACTGCCGCCGCTTCCACTCCGCGGCGTCGGTCAGATGCACGATGCGCGACACCAGTGCCGGGTCGAAACCCTGCTCGAGCAGTTCGGTGGCGCCCATGTCCGCACCGACGTAGGCCTCGAGGATGCGGTCGAGTTCGTGGTAGTCCGGCAATGAGTCGGTATCGAGTTGGCCCGGACGCAACTCCGCCGACGGCGGCTTCTCGATGCTGTTGGGCGGGATCGGCCCGGTGCGGCCGGCCCGCGCGGCGGACTCGTTGCGCCATCGCGCCATCTCCCAGACCAGGGTCTTCGGAACGTCCTTGATGGGGGCGAATCCACCGACCGCATCGCCGTAGATCGTGGAGTAGCCCACAGCGAGTTCGCTCTTGTTGCCAGTGGCGAGGACCAACTGGCCCTCGGAGTTGCTGATCGCCATCAGGATCGCTCCGC
>CALFYG010000216.1 GCA_937952095.1 uncultured Micrococcales bacterium
CGTGTGGACGAGCTCAAGCTCGAGAGCGACGCTTTGCTCCAGGTTTGTGAGGAAGAATATAATCTCGATTTGTTGTTTTCTTTTTCCACACGCTTGTGCTGGGTTCGTTTCATGTTTCTCCAACAAGGACACATTTCTCATTCTCATTCTCCTTCTTTCTATGTTTCACAGGAGATCAAGGCGGCGCAGGACCCTGAGATCCAGCAGATGACCCAGTGGCTGCAGGCGTGGGGTGCGCCGACCGCGATGCCTGGCGCCACCGACGGCAGCGGCATGGCAGGGATGGATCACAGCGGTCACGACATGGGCGGCATAGCTATGTCGGGGATGATGACCGCCGAGCAGATGCAGCAACTGCAGCAGGCTCGCGGAACCGACTTCGACCAGATGTGGCTGACCATGATGATCGCGCACCATGAAGGCGCCATCTCGATGGCCCAACAGGCCCAGGCCTCGAACAGCAGTCAAGTTACAACCGTCACCGACGCCATCATCACCGGACAGGAGGAAGAGATCACCACCATGCAGGCGCTGCTGGCCCAGTGATCTGGACGCGCGCGAAACGCTGTTGGGTGGCGCGTGCCCATTCAGACCGGCAACCGGGCGCCTGCAGTTGACTGGGTCGTCATCTGCGATCAGGTGGCAGGAGGGGCACGCTTACAACGGCAGTGCGACCCCCGTGTTCGCGTGGCACCGATAGCCGTGGGGCACCTTGTGCAGGTACTGCTGGTGGTAGTCCTCGGCGTAGTAGAAGGGGTGCTCTGACGCCGGCGCGATCTCCGTGGTGATCTCGCCCACGCCCTTGGCAGTGAGGACCTCCTGGTAGGCGTCCCGTGTCTTCTCGGCCATCGCCCGCTGCTCGTCGGTCGTCCAGAAGATCGCAGAGCGGTATTGGGTTCCCACATCGTTGCCCTGCCGGTAGCCCTGGGTCGGATCGTGGTGCTCCCAGAAGATCCGCAGGATGTCCAGGGTTGAGATCGCCGCCGTGTCGTAGGCGACCAGTGCGGTCTCGGTATGACCGGTGCGGCCCGTGCAGACCTCCTCGTACGTGGGGTGCGCTGAGAAACCGCCTTGGTAGCCGACCGCGGTCGACACCACACCCGGCGTCTTCCAGAAGTACTCCTCGGCTCCCCAGAAGCAGCCCATCGCCAGATAGATCACCTCAACGCCGTCCTGCCAGGGTGCGTGCAGTGGGGTGCCCAGGACGACGTGTTGATCGGGAACGCTGAACGGGTAGTCCGGCCGGTCCGGCATCGCGTTCTCCGGGTTCACCATTGTCCGCTTGCTGCTGAAGAAGTCGCGCAGGTCCATGCACCCAGTCTCGCCCAGTTCGGGGCAGCGCGAAAGCGGCTGCGATAGTGGCACGCGTGAAGTTGTGGGTGCCGAGGATCGGCGGGCTGCCGCGGGAGGTGACGGTTCTCGCCGCGATCGCCTTCTGTGTAGCGCTCGGATTCGGGATCGTGATCCCGGCCATCCCCCTGTTCGCCCGCACTTTCGGGGTCTCCGCATTCGCGGCAAGTGCCGTGATCAGCGTCTTCGCGTTCATGCGACTGGTGTCCAGCCCGGCCGCGGGCTGGATGGTGAACCGCTTCGGTGAGCGCAACGTGATGTCCACCGGCCTGGCCATCGTGGGACTGTCGAGTCTGGCGGCAGGCTTCGCGACTGACTACGTCCAGTTGCTCCTGTTGCGCGGCGTCGGTGGGACCGGCTCGGCCATGTTCACCATCTCCGCCACCGCGCTGCTGCTGAGGGTGACGCCCACCGAGTACCGCGGTCGCGCCTCGGGCGCGTTCCAGGCCGGATTCCTGATCGGCGGTGTCGCCGGCCCGGCGGTCGGTGGGCTGGTGATCGGGCTATCCATCAGGGCGCCGTTCTTCGTCTATGCCGGCACGCTGCTCGCCGCGTTCATCGTCGCGATCACCTTGCTGCCCCGGCTCGAACAGGTCGAGCAGCCGGACACCCCGGCTGATGCCGAGCCGATCAAGTTCCTCCCGACCCTGCGGCTGCCCGCCTATCAGGCGGCGCTGGGCGCGAACTTCGCCAACGGGTTCGTGTTCTTCGGTCTGCGTTCGTCGCTCGTCCCGCTGTTCGTGGTGGAGGGACTGCGAGAAGGGCCCGGTCTCGCGGGCGTCGGGTTCGTCGTCGCTGCCGGCCTGCAGGCGGCCCTGCTGGCGATCGGCGGTCGCACCGCGGACCACCGGGGTCGCAAGCCGGCATTGACCATCGGACTGGGGGTCGGCCTGCTTTCGCTTGTCATGCTTGCCATCGCGCCCAACGTCGGGTTGTTCCTACTGGCAATGGCCGTTGCCGGGATCTCAGGCGCTTTCCTCGGCCCCTCGCCCACCGCGATCGTCGGTGATGTCGCGCGCGGCCATCACGGCGGTTCGGTGGTCGCGGGATTCCAGATGATGTCCGACGTCGGCTCGATCATCGGGCCCTTGGTCGCTGGTTTGCTGCTGGACGCCGCCGGCTTCCACATCGCGTTCTCGGCGGGGGCGGTCGTCACCGCCCTGGCGTTGCTGCTCGCCATCCGTATGCCGGAGACACTCCCGAAGGGCACGGCCGGTGCCGCGGCGTGAATGCACACTGGTGTTTCTGCCAGGGTTCATGGCCAGTGCCAAGTCTTACGACGCACTGTTGGAACCACTGGCCGACCGCGGGGTCGAACTGCTCGTGCCGCAGTTGTATCCGCGAGGACTCGGTGCGCTGCGCGGCAAGCACTCCGTCCGGCAGGAGGCGGCGGACGCCGCAGAACTGGCATGCGGGGTCTCCGGCCCGGTCTTTCTCGGGGGTCACTCCCGAGGTGGTCAGGCCGCCTGGTTGGCAGCCGGCGAGGCGCGGGTGGCAGGGCTCTTTCTCCTCGATCCGGTGGACGGGCAGGGTCGCAGGCCGCAGACGGACTTGTCCACCCGCCTGTCCAGTGCCTACCACGGTCCGGCCTGGATCATTGGCGCTGGGGTCGGCGGCGCGTGCGCCCCGGTGGGAGCCAACCACGAGCAGTTCGCCCGGGCGACCCCACAGGCGGTGCACATCGTGGTGCACGACCTCGGCCATGCCGACATGCTGCAGGGCAGGTCGAGGTCGCTGGGGCGGCGACTGTGCGGGGGAGGCGACGAGCCGGATGCCGCACGGGCGCTGTGCACGCGCTTGCTGGCGGACTTCGTGGCCGGGGAGGTGCCGGCGTTGGGCGAGCACGACGGGTTCCGCCGAGTGCGCTGATCGGTTGCGACGTTGTTGTCGCGGTCTGCGCTGGTTTGCGACGTTTTTGTCGCCACAGGTGCCCTGAAAGGGCAACAACGTCGCAACCGGGCGTCGCGGGTGCCAACAACGTCGCAAACGGGCATCAACGTCAGTGGCGAACCATCTACTCTGCTACTCGTGACCGCACGTCGGCGATGGTGGATCCCGTCCGTGATCTATGCCCTTATCGCGTTGCTCGTCGGCCTCGGTGTCGCGTCGGCGACCAACGGTCTGCTTGCGTTGTCCGTCGACACCAAGCAGATTCCGCAGGAGGTGGTGGTGCCGGTTTCGGCGCCGACACAGCCCGCTGAGCCGCCCGACATCGCCACCATCGCCATGCCCAAGGGGTACGCGGACGACGCGTTACTGACGATGGCGGTGGAACGTTTCCAGGATGCGCTGGCCACGGTAGGAGAACGTCCGAAGATTGTGACCGGGTCCGCAGACTTCGTCGTGCGCGAGAAGGATCTGCCGCCGCAGGGATTCCAGATGTGGGACCAGGGAGTCAACGGCGCCGGGCGACAGGGAATGGCCAACGGTCTGCTGGCCGCCGCCGACTCAGTGGCTGCGGGTCAGGAGTTGCCCGCGAGTCCGGGGGCGCCGGTGGTCCCACAACTCGAGTACCGCTTCGCCGATTACGGCGCAGTCGGAGTGCAGCCAGACCCGGCGGCTTGGGCTCAGCAGGAGGACTACTCGCACAACTCCCGCCAGTTCGCCGACGTCGTGTTGTCCGAGGAGCCGTGGGTCGACCCCGCCGGGCTGGCCGAGGTCACCCGGGAATGGCAGGACTACATCGACCACATCCGCGCCTACGGCTACAACGGTGTGATCGTCAGCGGCTTCCTCGAATACGTGAACTTCGACAAGGTGGGTGACGGGTATCAGATCTACCCCGAGGACAGCCCCTACCGCGCGCGCCACGAGGCGATGGTCGAGCAGTTCGGGGCGATGTGGAAGTACGCCGACGAGATGGGCATGCAGGTCGTATTCAAGACCGACATGCTGGCCAACACCGGCCCGCTCAACGACTACGTTGAGCGCGAACTCGGCGGCTTCGACGTCGATGATCCGCGGCTCTGGGAGCTCTATCAGGCGGGCCTCGAGGAGTTCTTCGAGAACATGCCGTTCGTCGACGGCCTGATGATCCGGATCGGAGAGGCGGGCACCGTCTACAACAGCCCGGGCTGGGATTACTTCTCGACGCTCGCGGTGACCACCGTCGACTCCGTGCGCACCATGCTGACCAAATTCACAGACACCGCGGGCGAATACGGCAAGACCATCTACTTCCGCACCTGGTCGGTGGGCGTGGGCGAAGTGGGCGACATGCACACCAACCCGGCGTCCTACGACACCGTGCTCGATGGGATCCCGGCCGACAACCTCGTGGTCGTCACCAAGTTCACCCAGGGGGACTTCTACTCCTGGCTGCCGCTGAACCCCACCCTCGAGCAGGGCGAGCACCCGCGGATCGTCGAGTTCCAGTCCCGTCGCGAGTTCGAGGCGTTCAGCTCCTTCCCGAACTACTTGTCGGCCGACCATCAGCAAGCGCTGCAGGACTTCGAGAAGAAGAACCCGAACATCGTCGGTGTCTGGGTGTGGACCCAGGACGGTGGGCCCTGGCGGGCAGGACCGATGTCGCTGTACCTGAAGACCGGCTTCTGGCAGCTTTACGACCTCGACGTCTATGCCACCGGGCAGTTGGCGTGGGACAGCAACGCCGACCTTGCCGACGTCAATCAGCGCTGGATCGCGCAGAACTTCACCGACGACCCTGCCACCGCCCAGACGATCCAGGAGATCTTCGCGCAGTCACGGCAGGTGGCCAAGGAGGGCCTCTACATCCCGCCGTACGCCGATAAGCGGGTGCTCGCCCTCGGTCTTGAGCCGCCGCCCATGATGTGGATCTTCGAGTGGGACATCGTCAGCGGAGACACCGCGGCGCTCAGCGTGATCCACAACGCGTCCCGCGACCGGATCGACGAGGCCATCACGGGCGCGCAGAACGCGCAGGCGGCCGCCGAGGAGATGTTGGCCAAGGCGAAGAGCACGGATCCCCAGGCGTGGAAGGATCCCGCGCTGCGCGACCGCCTCATCCACTCGTTGGAGTACGAGGCCGACCTCTTCGCGACGCTGGCCGCCTACCGTGCTGCGTTCCTCTCGTACTACGACTGGGTCGACACCGGCGATCCGGCCGCGTGGGACGCCTGGGAGGTGAACAAGGCCGCCTACGAGACGGCGGTGGCCGCGCACGTCGAGACCTACGGCCAGGATCTGGACACGCCCGCCTACTCGTTCTTCGCCGCAGAGGCCGGCTTCGCGCACGCCGAGCGGACCAGGTCGTCGCAGGTGGTGACCGCCGTGGTCATCGTCGGCATCCTCGGTCTGTTGGCGTTCGGGCTCCTCGGCAAGGGCCGCGGCGGGGCGCTCGGTCTCGCGGCGCGGGGGCTGTGGATCGGGGCCACCCGGCCGTGGCGGCTGGTCGGTGAGCCGGATCGGCCGCGGGGTGCCCGTCTGCTGGTCTGGCTCATGCCGGCGGTGCTCCTCATCCTGAGCCGAGGGTCGTTCTCGGGCTGGCTGTCGTGGACCTATCTGCTGGCGACCGTGGGGTCCATCGCGCTGTTCGTGCTCACTGCACGGGTGCTGATCAGGGGGCACAACCCGTTCGCTCTGTACGCCGGGGCAGGCGCCGCGCTGTTGTGGAAGACGTTGCTACTCAGCCTCGTTGTCCTCCTGCGGGGGCCGCTGTCCTACTGGTACCGGTTCTGGACCGACGAGCAGTTCCGCAACATCTACGTGCCAGTGAGCTTCGCGCTCTTCCTGTGGCTGTTCTGGGTGACCTATGTGGTGATGCGCACGGCGTACGGCTGCGGCCGGCTGCGGGCGACAGGGCGAGTGCTGGTGGCCGTGGCAGTCCCGATGTTGGCACTCGGAGGCCTGATGTTCTGGTCCGGGCTTGAGAGTGCGCTGACGGCGTTCAACAATCAGATGGCGCTGCTTCCACTGGGGCTGTCGAAGATCCTGGGGATCACCGTGCACCTGGGTATCCCCACGGAGATCCCGCTGTATCTCATGGTCTTCGCCGCCGTGCTTGGCGGCATCGGGCTGTTGCTCGGGGCTGCGCGGCGGACGCAGATCTCAGCGCGATTGTGACCTTGTTGCGACCGCTGCATCGCGAATGTTGCGCTGTTGCTGGTTCTCAGCCCGAAATCCAGCAACGAGGTCACACTCGCAGTTTCGGGGCAGCAACGAGGTCACACTCGCCGTCTCAGGCGCGCCGCCGGGCCCACACGAATGCCGCGACCAGGCCCGCCGTCACGACCAGGCTCGCTGCCCCCGGGAGCACCATCGCGGCTCTGGGTCCGAAGTCATCCGCGAGCATCCCGATCAGCGGCGCGCCCGCGGGGGTGGTACCGAAGAACACCGCCATGTAGAGGGCCATGACCCGGCTCCGGTGCTCGGCATCCGTGTGCGTCTGCAGGTAGGAGTTGGCGCCGGTCATCATCGTCAGCGCCGCAGCCCCGCAGGCCACAAGTGCCGCGGCGAACGTCGGAACAGTGGGCATCAGTCCAGCAAGGATCACTGCGCCACCGGCCGCGACGGCCGCCACCGCGACCAACTTCAGATCCGTGCGCCCGCGGCGGGCCTGGATGAGGGCGGCGGCCAATGAGCCAACTGCCATCAGCGACGCCAGGATCCCGTAACTTCGGGCATCCGCGGCGAATTCGTTGGAGACCATGAGCGCGATCGTGATCGGGAAGTTGAACACCAGCATCGCGACCGCGCCAGCGGTGGCGATGACGAACCACAGGTCCGGGCGCGCCCGCACATACCGCAGTCCGTCGCGCAGACCGCCGGCCCGGCGGCTGCCCTCCCGGTGGGTCAGGTGGATGCGTGTCAGCGCCAGGTACATCACTGCGAAGGTCGCGGCGTTGACCAGGAACACCCACCCCGGTCCCCAAGCGGCGATCATCAACCCCGCGATGGCAGGGCCCACCAGCCGGGCGGCGTTGAAGTTGGCGCTGTTCAGCGCGACGGCGTTGACCACCTGATCCGAGGGCACCAGGTCGGAGACGATCGACTGCCGGGCCGGACCGTCGAGTGCCGTCACGACACCGAGGATCGCCGCGAACACCAGCACGAGTGCGCCGGTGGCATGTCCGGACAGCGTCAGCAGCCCCAGGGCCAAGGCCTGTAGGCCCATGCCGATCTGGGTCAGCTGGAGCAAGCGCCGCCGGTCGTAGCGATCGGCGAGCACCCCGGCCCACGGGGCCAGGAAGAGCATGGGGGCGAACTGGGCGGCCACGACGAAACCGAGCATCCGCGCGTCGCCGGTGATCTCCAGAACCAGCCACGACTGCGCGATGCGGTGCATCCAGGTCCCCGCGTTCGAGGCCAGCGCCCCGGTGGCGTACCTGCGGTAGTTGGGAACCCGCAGAGCGGAGAAGGTCTTGGCTAGCCCAGAGCGAGCCGGTTCAGCACCGGTATCGCGGCCTCCAGCGTCGCCCGTTCCTGCGGCGACAGGTCCTGAAGCCGCTGCGACAGCCAGTTGTCCCGGCGTTCCCGGTCCCGGATCACCAGTTCCTCGGCCACCCCGGTCGCCGCGTACAGCACCTGGCGTCCGTCGGAGGGGTGCTTGGTCCTGCTCACCATGCCCGCGTTCTGCAGGCTGTTCAGGATGCGCGTCATCGACGGCGGCTGCACCCGCTCGGCGGCGGCCAAGTCGCCCGGGCACAGCGGCCCCTCGCGCACCAGGGTGGCGAGAACCGCCAGTTGACTGGGCGTCAGCGTGTCGCTGGCCCGCTCGGTCCGCAGCCTGCGTGCCAGGCGCATGACCGCGATCCGTAGATCCGAAGCGTTGCTGGGCACAGTTCTCCTCCGGTGCGGCGACATCATTAGCAATACTCATTACCTTTGCTAACGATACGAGGCCCGCCAGTATTCCGCAAACCGTCTCGGACGTGACCATCCGTTACTCCGAATGGGTTAATCCGCGCTGCCAATAGCGACCCGAATGGTCCAACGCCGATGCCTTCTGTGGAGGCATCAGATGGTTTCGACAGGACGTTGGGCAGCAGCAACAGCCGCAATGGCGCTGTTGACCGTTCCGGCGTCCCCCGCCTGGAGCGACGATGGCGCGGCCGCGGTCGTGGAGGATCTCGGAGTGCGCGAGGCCGGTCGCGTGGTCTCCGTGGTCGATACCGCCGAAGGTCCCGTCATCGAGGTCGCCGCGGTCGTCGGCCGTGCCGACGCCCTCGATGAGGTGTCCGGCCGGCTCGCCGACCCGGATGTGCGCAGCGTAGAGCTCGACTCGCGCGTCCACAGCACTGTCGTGACCGAGCCCTACATGTCCGAGCAGTGGGGAATCGACGCGGTCAAGGCCTCAGCCTCCTGGTCGGTCACCAAGGGTGCGGGAGTCACCGTCGCGGTGGTCGACACCGGTGTGGATGCCCGCCATGAGGATCTCGCTGGGCAGGTCCTCACCGGTGTGGACCTCTCGGGCCGGACCCCGGTGGTTGGCGGTGGGATCGACCCCAATGGACATGGCACGCACGTGGCAGGGATCATCGCCGCGGCCGACAACGGTGTGGGTGGAGTGGGCGTCGCGCCCGAGGCCAAGATCCTGCCCGTGCGTGTGCTCGACAAGGACGGCGCCGGCTACGCCAGTGACGTGGCGGAGGGGATCATCTACGCGGTCGATCACGGCGCGCTGGTGATCAACCTGAGTCTGGGTGGCCCCATACCGAGTTCTGCGCAGGAGGCGGCGATCGAATACGCGGTCCAGAAGGGCGTGACGGTCCTGGCTGCGGCAGGCAACAGCGGACCCGGGGCGGCCCCCGAATACCCAGCGGCGCTGCCTGGGGTCATCGCTGTGGCCGCCACGACGCCGGAGGACCAGGCTGCGTCCTTCTCGACACGCGGCGCCTACGTCGACATCGCCGCCCCGGGGACGATGATCCTGTCGTCCTTGCCCGGCGACGACTACGCCTATGAGTCGGGAACGTCGATGGCGACACCGTTCGCTGCGGGGGTGGCGGCACTGGTGCGGGCCGTTGATCTCTCCCGCCAGGTCGACATGCTGGGCCTGCTGACCGGCACCGCGCAGGACATCGACGCTGCAGGTGTGGACACCGCGACGGGCGCTGGGCTGGTGTGCGCATCATGCGCGGTGGCCGCTCACAGTGGCGCGGTCATCCCCGACGAGCCGGGTGAAGCCCCCGCCCCGAGCGCCTCGGCGGCGGTGTCGTGGGGCCATGTGCACGTTCGTCTGCACCGTGGCGAACGCCTCGTCCTGCGGGCCCCGAAGTCGTTCTCGAAGTGCGCCTGGTCGGTGCGCCGCCCGGCCGGGTCGTGGCATGAACTGGCGAAGACCTCGTGCAAGGTGGCGGTCGGCAAGGCGAAGGTGAGCATGAACGGGATGCGCTACCGGGTCGATGCGCAGGCGCAGGGCGATCCCGTCTACATGGTCGCGAAGCTGAAGGTGCGTGATCACTGACCCGTCACGCTGCGTGTGTCCATGCCTCCCACATGCCCCGCCACGGCCAGTGATCGGTCAGAATGCATGAGTGGGGTTGGTTGGAGAAGGACTCGCGGTCGCGACCGCGCCTGGTCCAGTGGACATGACGGCGCTGGCGCGTAAGGCGGTGCGGCAGGCACTCATGCACCTGGGGTCCACGCCCAACCTCGTCTTCGTGTTCGTCGCTGCCAGCGATGCTGAGGACGCGGAGCAAGCCCTCTTGACCGCACATGCCCAACTCCCCTCGGCCACCGTGCTGGGGACGTCGGCCTCAGGGGTCATCGCCTCGGGCCGCGGCACGGACGAGGGAACCGCGGTGGCCGTGTGGGCGGCCCGGATCCCGGGTCTACGTGCGCGGTCCTTCCACCTCGAAGTGATGGCCGATCCGGAGGGCCACCAGATCGTGGGGCTGCCTGGAAGGCGCCGCGATGACGTCATCGCGCTGCTGTTCACGGATCCCTGGTCGTTCCCCGCCACGGACTTCGCGGCCCATGCCCGCGTCCTGCTCAACAGTCTTCCCGTCGTCGGTGCGGTCGCGTCCGGGCCCGCCCCGGCGCGCGCGACGAGGTTCCTGCTCGACGGCCGGATCCACAACCGTGGCGCGATCGGGGTGATGCTCGGCGGCCATGTGGAGGTGACCACACTGACCAGCCCGGCCTGCCGGCCTGTGGGTCCGGTGCTGACGGTGACGGACGCGGAGGGCTTCCTGCTCAAGTCGTTGGCCGGCAGCCCGGCCGCGCTGCGTGCACAGGAGATCGTGGCTGCTCTCGACGAGCCCGATCGTGCGCTTGCTCTCGGAGGCATGCAACTCGGAGTGGCGGTGGACTCGGAGGATCCACGGATGGGGGATTTCGTGATCCACGAGTTCCAAGCCGCGGAGGGCGAACGAGGGGCGCTGCAGATGGTGGCACCGGTCCCGGTCGGTGCGACTGTGCAGTTCCACGTCCGCGATGAAGTGGCCGCTGATGAGGATCTCAACGTCACCCTCGAAGGTGTCGCGGCACGGATGGGCTCCAGGTTGGAGGGGGCGCTGATGTTCTCGTCCACAACCCGCGGCCGGTTCATGTTCGGCAACCGTGATCACGATGCTGCGGTGGCGCACGGGCGCCTCGCCGTGCCGGTGACGGGGTTCTTCGCGGAGGCGGAGATGGCGCCACTCGGGGGCGACATCTGCCTGAACTACCAGACTGCGACCGTTGTGGCCATCGGTGCAGGTCCACGTGCCGTCGTCGGGCATCACGTCGCCGTGCGACCACAGCAGATCGCGGGAGTCGACCCGATGACCCGCGAGGTGCACAAGATGCTGGCCGAGCTGGCACATCCGCCCGATGAGGGTGAACTGTGATCGATGCCGGCGCGCTCGCCGAGGCTGAAGCCCGCCTGGAGCCGGTTGTGTTCCGCACGCCCGCGGTACCCGCGCGGTGGCTCAGCGAACTCGTCGGAGGCCCGGTCTATCTCAAGTGCGAGAACCTGCAGCGCACCGGATCGTTCAAGGTGCGCGGCGCGTACAACCGCATCGCGGGCCTTTCGTCCGCGCAGCGGGCCAATGGGGTGGTTGCGGCAAGCGCCGGCAATCACGCTCAAGGTGTCGCGCTCGCAGCCTCACTACTTGAGGTGGATGCCACGGTCTTCATGCCGGAAGGCGCGACCTTGCCGAAGATCGAGGCGACCCTGGCGTACGGCGCCGACGTGCGCTTCAGCGGGACGACTGTGGACGACGCGCTGCAGGCGGCGACGGAGTTCTCGCAAGCCACCGGCGCGGAGTTGATCCATCCGTTCGACCACCCCGATGTCATCGCCGGACAGGCGACCGTCGGTCTGGAGATCGCAGAACAACACCCGGAGGCACGCACCGTCGTCGTGTGCACGGGCGGCGGAGGCCTGCTCGCCGGAGTTCATCTCGGCCTTTCCACTGCGGTCCCGGACGCGCGCGTGGTCGGTGTCCAAGCGGCGCAGGCCGCCTCCTACCCGCCATCCCTGAAAGCCGGGCGCCCCGTGCCCTTGCTGGAGATGAACACGATGGCCGACGGGATCGCCGTGGCCAAGCCCGGCTCCCTGCCGTTCTCGATCATCCAGCAGGCGGGGATCGAGATCGTGACGGTCGACGACGAGCAGATCGCGCGTGCGGTCCTCACCTGTCTGGAGCGCAGCAAACTGGTGGTCGAGCCGTCAGGCGCCGCAGGCATCGCCGCCGTACTGGCCGATCCGGGAGCCTTCGAACCGCCGGTCGTGATCACCCTGTCGGGGGGCAACGTCGACCCGCTGCTGTTGCTGCGCATCATTCAGCGTGGGCTCGTCGCGGCCGGGCGATATGTGGTGATCTCGGCGCGGATCCCGGACACCCCCGGTGCCCTTGAGCGACTCCTCGCCCGGATCGCTGAGATGAAGGCCAACGTGGTCACCGTTTCGCACAACCGGGTCGACCCGCGCTTGCACGTGGACGAGTGTGCGGTGGTCGTGGAGGTCGAGGTCAGGGGCGCCGACCATACCGGCGAACTGGTCGCTGCGCTCCAGGCCGACGGCCTGGCTGTGACGGTCGGGTGATCTAGACCTCGATGCTGCGGGCCAGGTCGAGGCAGGCTTGTTCGCACTCCCGGCAGGCCTCGGCACAGATCTGACAGTGGGCGTGGCGGGTCGCGTGGCGCTCACACATCACCGCGCAGATCCGGCAGGCGAGCATGCATGTGGTCGCCATGGCCCTGATCAGCCGTGCGTCGGCGGTCGTCCGTCGGGACAGGAGGCGCTCGGTGGCGGCGCAGAGATCGGCGCAGACGAGGTTGGTGGAGATGCAGTCGGCCAGCATCGCCACGTCGTCCTCGCTGAGGCAGGCGTCGGCGCACGCGGTGCATGCCTGGGCACAGGAGGCACTGGCCTCGATACATGCGATGAGAGCGGTGCGGTCCGGGATCGGCTGATGGGGGAAGGTGTCGAGCAACTGCGCGGAGTGAGTCATGGCGTGCGCTACCCCTTGGCTGGGCAACTAGACATACCTATACGGGTAGGGGGTATGCTGAAGTGTGCGCAAAGTACTTCTTGTTCTGATCAGTCTCGTGGCGTTCACGGTCGCAGGGTGTTCCTCTGGCACGGCCACCTCCGTAGGCCCCACCGAGTTCGAGCAGTTGACCCAGGAGCCGGGGGTCGTCGTCCTCGACGTCCGCACCCCGGCCGAGTACGCCTCCGGTCACCTGCCGAACGCCGTCAACCTTGACGTCGAGTCGCCCACGTTCGCGACGGGTCTGTCGCAACTGGACCCGGAGGCGACCTACGCGGTGTACTGCCGCAGCGGCAACCGTTCGAAGGTCGCTCTTGACCAGATGAAGGAAGCCGGGATCGAGAACGCCCAGGACCTCGACGGCGGCATCGTCGGCTGGCAGGCTGAGGGACTTCCCGTCGTCCAGTAGGCCGACGCCTCAGTCGTGCACCTCGACGACCTTGACCGCCATCGTGCGTCCGTTGGGCAACTCGTAGGACACCTCTGCGCCGGCGTGTTGGCCGAGCAGGGCCCGGCCCAGCGGTGAGTCGGGCGAGCAGATCTCAAGGTCGGTGTGGGCCTTCTCCTCGCGCGAGGCGACCAGCATGGTCTCCTGATCACCGCCCGGGAACTCGAGGGTGACGGTCGACCCGTGGCTGACCGCTCCCTCTGCCGTGTCCTCCGGCCGGCCCACCTGGGCATGTTCGAGCAGGTACTTGAGTTCGCGGATCCGTGCCTCGTTGCGGCCCTGGTCCTCCTTGGCGGCGTGGTATCCGCCGTTCTCCTTGAGGTCGCCCTCTTCCCTGGCCAGTTCGATGGCCTTGCTGATCTTGGGCCGGGTCACCTCGGTGCGCTCGGTGAGTTCCTCGGTCAGCCGGTCATAGGCGTTCTGCGTCAGCCAGTGGACCTTCTGCTCGCTCACGGTGTCTCCTCATCGATGGATCGGCCCACCGGTCTCATGGGAGGACCGGAGGGCCGTTTGTACCAATTGTGCCCGTAAGACGCCGGACTACGCACGCGGATTCCGGCAAGGCCCTTCTCCCGCTGAGCCATCCCGTCGCGTCGTCGATGGGTGAGAGCGCTGGGCGGGAGGGCCAGCGGTCTTGAGTCCGCGGACGTTAGAGGTCCGTCTGTTGGTTAGAGGTTGTGCACTCCGGTTGGTGGTTCGCGCAGGATTTTGGCTAACGGATGGGCGTGGGACTAACGGATGGGCGTGGGACTAACCGATGAGCGGGCTGACGGTGCCGTGAACATCCCGGCCATGCGTATCGTGGTCGGGTGGACAACGGCCTGCGCTTGATGCACGTGCACGCTCACCCCGACGACGAGGCGAGCAAGGGGGCGGCGAGCACCGCCAAGTACGTGGCCGAGGGGGTGCGCGTCAAAGTTGTCACGTGCACCGGCGGGGAACGTGGCGATGTGCTCAACCCCACCCTGACCGTGGACCCCGAGCGCATGGCGGAGCTTCGTCGGGAGGAGATGGCCAGCGCTGTGGCCATCCTCGGCGTCGAACATGCGTGGCTGGGGTTCGAGGACTCGGGATTCCCGGAGGGTGACCCGCCGCCGCCACTGCCCCCGGGCTGCTTTGCGGCCATCGACCTCGAGGAGGCGACTGCCCCGCTGGTCGAGCAGATCATCGAGTTCCGTCCGCACGTCGTGACCACCTACGACGAGAACGGCGGATACCCGCACCCGGATCACATCCGGTGTCACGAGGTCACGATGGCCGCAGTCGCCGCGGCCGCTCCGCTGTGGCAGGTGAGCAAGGTCTACTACCACCAGACCTTCCACAAGCAGAAGGTCCTGGCTCTGCATGAGGCAGCGATCGCCCGTGGGTTCGACTCGCCCTACGCCCAGTGGATCGACGACATCCTCAAACGCCCGGATGACGGACAGCGGGTGACCACCCGGGTGCAGTGCGCGGACTACTTCGACGTGCGGGATGCGGCGCTCAAAGCCCACGCGACGCAGATCGACCCCTCGGGGCACTGGTTCGCGCTGCCTGCCGAGGTCGCCCGCGAGGTGTGGCCCACCGAGGACTTCGAACTCGCGGTGAGTGTCCTGCCCTACGACGGACCCGAGGACGACCTGTTCGCCGGCCTTCGGTGAGCGACCGCGGGTCGCGTCAAGTCATGGACTCGCGCGGCGAGGCTGCAGCGTTGCAGCACTCGGTGGAGCCGGCGACCACCGCCGGATTCGGTGTGGCGACATCCGGCGTAGACTCGGACCCATGATTCCGCTCGCGGAGGGCGAACTGCCCGACCCGAACACGGTCGGCCCCGGGATGGCGGCGCTGGTCGTCTTCATCTTCTTGTTGGTGGCTGGCTTCTTCCTCATGCGCTCGATGCGTAAGCAGTTGAAGCGAGTGGACTTCCCGGAAGATGAACCCAAGGACACGACCGAGAAGCCCGCTTCGACCTGATGACCCGTTTCATCCTGCAACCCCGATGGATCCCCTGGCACCTGTTGTGCCTGGTGGTCACATTGGTGTTCGTGCGGATGGCGAGCTGGCAGTGGGACGTCGCCCACCGGCAGCAGGACCTCGACTGGCAGAACGCGGCCTATTCCGTGCAGTGGCTGGTCTTCATCGGTTTCGTGTGGTGGTTCTGGTACAAGGTCATGGCTGATCAGCGGGCTGTCGAGGCGCAGCGTGCCGACGAGGAAGAGATGGTGGACTGATGTCCGGTGCACTGACGCGCTACCGCGTCATGGCGTGGGTGGTCGGCGTTCTGCTGCTGCTGCTCGTCTTCGTCCACATCCCGCTGCGGATCATCTGGGACATCCACACCCCGGTGGCGGTGCTGCACGGCTGGATGTTCATGATCTACCTCATCACCGTGTTGGACCTCGCCCTGCGCTGCAAATGGAACGTGTGGCCCCGCACGCTGCTGGTGATGCTGGCAGGCACGATCCCGTTCTTCTCCTTCTACGCCGAGCACAAGGCCACTGGCTGGGCCAAGGAGTACATGGCGGCGCACCCGGACTCACCTGCGGTGTCCAGCGACGAATCGGCGCCGGTGGACAACTAGCATCAGGGCATGATCTCCGGTATCGCACGCCTGCCGAGCAGGCGCCGGACGATCGGCATCATGGTCCGGCAGGACCTGAAGTTCCTGTACCGGCGCTACCGCCTCGGTTTCATCTGGACCCTCGGTGAGCCGTTCTTGCTCGCGGTCCTGATGTGGGCGGTGTTCTCCTTCATCTTCGCCGGGGGCCGCGGCATCGGGCTGCAGCCGTTCATCGTCTTCCTGATCACCGGTATCTACCCCTTCACCTGGCTGTCGCAGACCATCCGGCGCAGCCCCCGGTCCTTCCGCAGGTTCGGGGACGTCCTGCAGAACAGTCCGTTGCCGCCGGCCACGTGGCCACTGCGGATCGTCCTGGTGGGCATGTTCGAGTTCGTCCTGTCCATCCCGATCATCCTCGCCTTCATCGTGCTTGGCGGGGCGAGCCTGACCTGGGGGACGGTCCTGTTCCCCGTGGCCATGGTCCTGCAGTTCCTGCTCTGTCTGGGTTTCGCGCTGTTCGAAGCGGGTCTGGCGTTGCGCTGGCCGGACATCGAGGTGTTCTCATCGATCCTCACGCGCGCCTTCTTCTGGGGCAGTCCGATCCTGTGGTCGCAGAAGAATTTCCCGGAGTGGATGAAGCCGTGGCTCTACATCAACCCGTTCCACGGCGTTCTCGACTTCTACCGCGCATCGGTGTGGCCGGAGGTGCTGCAGCCGTGGCCGAACTACGCGCTGTCGTTCGGCGTGATCCTGGTGATCCTCGCGATGGGGCTGTGGATGGTCCACGGATCCGGCCTCGACCTTCGGCGGAGGGTATGACGTGCTGGCCGGGCTGACCGATGCCGGGATGCAGGGCATCCGTCTGACGAAGAAGAAGCAGGTGATCAAGGGCGTGCCGCGGGTGACGTCCACCCATGTGCGCGAGGCCTACTGGGTGTTCCAGGGGCTCAGTGCGCAGGTGGATGCCGGGGACGCTCTGATCCTGGTCAGCCGCGATCCGGTGCGACCGAGTGCCGTGCTGCGGGTCCTGGCTGGAATGCTGCCCGTGGACACCGGTGCGGTGCAGTTGCCCGAGCGGGCGATGCTGTTGAGCAGCCCGCAGGTCAAGTGGGTGCGCGAACTCTCGGTGGAACAGACCATCCGCCTGCTGTCGGGCATCTATGGCTTCTCCGACGCCGAGGTCGAGGACCTCGTGGAACCGGTCGCGCGGACCGCCGAGGTCCAGGGGCTGTTGCACCGGCCGCTCGAGGAGTTCGGCAAACCGGTCCGTGACCAGATCGCTTTCGCCATCGCGTTGCACGCGCCGGTGCCCGTGGTCCTTTTCGATCACACAGCCACGATGGGCGGCGGCGACTTCCGCGCCTCATGCCTGGATCGACTCGTCGAGTTGCGGGACGCCGGCAAGGCCCTCGTGATCGCCACCGATAGACCCAAGGTCGCTCTACAGGTGGGGACCGGGGCGGTGATCGTGCGGGGCAAGCGTGCCGACCCCGTGTCGGTGGTGGACGCCGCTGAGTTCCTGTTGCGGGACAAAGGGAAGGGCCACAAGAAGCGCCGCAGCCGCGACGAGGACGATGAGGATGAGGGCGGCCTGGAGTTCTAGGTGACATCTGTGTCACAAGCCGCTCCCGGGGCACCTTCCGCGGGGTACCCTGCGGGGAAGGAGGTGGCCATGGGCCTGCGCGATGTGGCGTACTCGCTCTACGAGCGGCGACTGCTCGCGGGCCTCGATTCTGACCGCATCCCCCGCCATGTAGGGGTGATCCTGGACGGCAACCGGCGATGGGCCTCACTGCAGGGGACGTCCGCTTCGACCGGGCACCGGGTGGGCGCGGAGAAGATCGCCGAGTTCCTCCGCTGGTGCGACGAGGTCGACGTCGAGGTGGTCACCTTGTGGCTGCTGTCCACCGACAATCTCGCCCGGCCCAAGGATGAGCTCGGGCAGTTGCTCGGCATCATCACCGACACGGTCGAGGCGCTGGCAGCCACAGGCGCCTGGCGCATCCATCCGGTGGGTGCCCTCGACCTCCTGCCTGTCGAAACCGCCAACGTGCTCAAAGAGGCCGACGCGGCGACCCGCGACATCGACGGCATGACCGTCAACGTCGCCGTGGGATACGGCGGGCGACGTGAGGTGGTGGACGCTGTGCGCTCCCTGCTCGCCGAACATGCGGAACGGGGCACGTCGCTGGACGACCTCGCCTCGTTCATCGAGCCCGAACACATCGCCGAGCATCTGTACACCCGCGGTCAACCCGACCCGGATCTGGTCATCCGCACGTCGGGGGAGCAGCGCTTGTCGGGATTCCTTCTGTGGCAGAGCGCCCATTCGGAGTTCTACTTCTGTGAGGCCTACTGGCCGGACTTCCGCCGCGTGGACTTCCTGCGTGCGATGCGGGCGTTCGCCGACCGGCAGCGGCGGTTCGGGAACTGATCAGCCCGCATCGCTCGTTCACGCAAGCGTTCTGAACTGGTTGAGTGGCCGGTTTTCGCAACCAGTTCAGTGCGCGACACGCCGTGGGATGGTGGTTCCCACAGGACAAACCGCGTGTTATCGGTTGGGGGGTTGCGCCGAGTCAGTCCCGCCAACCAGTTCGGTACGCGATGGGCAGCCAGCTACCGGGTCTGCGGCACCGGTTCCAACCGTTCAGGTAAACGTTGCGGGTCGTCGGCGTGGCGTTACCCGCTGCGGCGATCACCGCCCCTAGTGTCGGCGCATACCGGACCTGAGCCGGGTTCGGTGGAAACGGAGGCCGAGCGTGCCCTTTGACTACCCATTCCGTACCTACGTCATCGACACCAGCGTCCTGCTCTCGGACCCACACGCGATACTGCGGTTCGACGAACATGAAGTGGTGATCCCGGCGATTGTGATCACGGAATTGGAGGGCAAGCGCACGCACCCCGAGCTCGGCTACTTCGCGCGTACTGCGCTGCGACTGCTCGACGACCTGCGTGTGGAGGCCGGCCGCCTCGACGAACCGGTTCCCCTCGAAAGCGGCGGAACCTTGCGGGTGGAACTCAATCACGCCGATCCGTCGATCCTGCCCAGCGGTTTCCAGATCGGCGACAACGACACACGGATCCTCGCCGTGGCACGCAATCTGGCGGCTGAGGGCCACCACGTCGTGGTCGTCTCCAAGGACCTCCCACTGCGGGTCAAGGCCTCGGCGGTGGGACTTGTCGCTGAGGAGTACCGAGCCGAGTTGGCGTCGGCCAGCGAGTGGAGCGGGATCGAAGAGGTCGACGTCAACCCCGGTTGGATCGATGACCTGTACCGGCTTGAACTCCTCGACCTCGACGAGGCGAGGGACCTGCCCTGCCACACCGGCTTGATCCTCCATGGGGACTCGGGATCGGCGCTGGGCCGGGTCACCGAGGGCAAGCAGGTGCGACTCGTGCGCGGCGACCGGGAGGCGTTCGGCCTGCACGGGCGCAGTGCCGAGCAGCGCATCGCGCTCGACCTGCTGCTCGATCCCAGCATCGGGATCGTGTCGCTCGGTGGGCGGGCCGGCACCGGGAAGAGCGCATTGGCCCTGTCCGCCGGCCTCGAAGCCGTCCTCGAGCGCCGCCAGCACCGCAAGGTGGTCGTGTTCCGGCCGCTTTACGCTGTCGGCGGCCAGGAGCTCGGCTATCTGCCCGGCACCGAGCACGAGAAGATGGGCCCGTGGGCGCAAGCCGTCCACGACACCCTTCAAGCGGTGACGACCCAGGAGGTTGTCGACGAGATCGTGGACCGGGACATGCTCGAGGTCCTGCCGCTCACGCACATCCGGGGTCGCTCCCTGCACGACGCCTTCGTCATCGTCGACGAGGCGCAGTCGTTGGAGCGCAACGTCCTGCTCACTGTCCTCAGTCGTATCGGCCGCGACTCCCGGGTCGTGCTCACCCACGACATCGCGCAGCGCGACAACCTTCGAGTGGGCAGGCACGACGGAGTGGTGGCGGTCGTCGAGCGATTGAAGGGGCACCCCCTGTTCGCGCACGTGACGCTCACCCGATCGGAGCGGTCCCCGATCGCCGCACTCGTGACGGACCTGCTCGAGGACTTCCCTGGCTGACGACCCCTGTGACCCGTCTCACGCTTGCCTGACCCGACGAGGGGGCATGTAACCACCAGAGTCCCTCTGGAGGTCACGCATGCCTGCACGTCCTGTCCGCGTCGGAATCGGCGTCCTTGCGGTCGCGGTGCCCGCGTCCCTGTTGCTGTTCGCGACGCAGAGCGCGCCCGCGGCAGAGTCCATGGGTGTGGCCGCGTCCGCCTCTGCGCAGGGCACGGCCTCCGCGCAGAAGACGACGACTGCAACACTTCCCGGCGCCAAGGTGTGGAGGGCCGCCGCGACCCACGCGGATCGCTACCAGCGGGCCACCCGCAGTGCGTCGCCGTACGAGTTCGGCACGGTGGCGTACAACAAGTGGTACGCGCGTGCCTACATGCAACAGAAGTACGGCTGGGGAGCCGACCAGTTCTCCGCGCTCGAACAGTTGTGGCAGCGGGAGTCGGGCTGGAGCCAGAACGCCCACAACTCGTCCTCGGGCGCCCACGGAATCCCGCAGGCCCTGCCCGGGTCCAAGATGGGTTCGTTCGGTGCGGACTGGGCCACGAACCCTGAGACCCAGATCAAGTGGGGGCTCTCGTACATCGATGCGGTCTATGGCAGCCCGGCCGCCGCCCTCGCCTCATCGCACTCGCGCGGCTGGTACTGAGGGCCCGTTAGATCCCTTTTGTCACTCCGATAGTGACCTATGTCACGCTCGCGCGGCTGCACATGATCACGGCCGGCAGGGAGGGTGGAAGGTGGAAACACCCCGTGTGGGTTCCGGACCGTGCCGTGTGGGAGCGGCGTAACGGCTCTGAGTTCCCACCAGGTCTGCGTCGCCGCGGCGCCTATCCGGCGGATCGAGCCGGGCCGCGACCAACGCACCACGGGTCCGTCGAGCGCCTCGATCCGGCGCATGAGTTTTGGGTTGGTATGTCCGTCCGTCGCCTCGCAATCGCTTTCACATCCGCCGCCCTTGTTGCCACGCCAGTGGTCGCCCCGATAGCAGCCCACGCTGACAGCCGGGATCTGCCGCGACCGAGCCGCTCGGAGGCTCCGGCGCGATTCGGCACCGTTGCCTACTCACAGTGGTACGCCAAGCAGGCCGCGGCCATCCGCTACGGCTGGGGTCCACGCCAGTTCCGCGCACTGAAGACGTTGTGGTTCCGTGAGTCCAGTTGGAACCACAAGGCGGTGAACCCGTCGTCGGGTGCCTGGGGCATCCCGCAGTCGTTGCCGGCGTCCAAGATGCGCACACACGGCAAGGACTACCGGACCAACCCGGAGACCCAGATCGACTGGGGTCTGGACTACATCAAGGAGCGGTACGGGTCGCCGGTGAAGGCGTGGGCCTTCTGGCAAAGGCACCACTGGTACTGATCGTCCACTGCACGCCCCGCTGAGGCGCAAGCAGGCATAAACGCAGGCCGCGGGGTCATCATGGTCGTGTGGTCGAGGGGTACGACCCGTCCTCACGTCGGGCATCTGCGCCGCTGGCATCGAAGGCGGTCGAGTCCCTCTGCCCGACTCCTGCTGCGGCAGATGCGCAGGCGCAGGCGATGCTCGAGTCGATGCTCGATCCATTCATACTGCTCGCCGGCGTGCGTGACGATGATGGGCACCTCATAGACCTGCGCTACGTCGAAGTCAACGATGCGGCAGTGACGTACAACAACCTCTCGCGTGAGCAGATGGTGGGCGCCCGTCTGCTCGACCTGTTCCCGGGTCAACTCGATCACGGACCGCTACGGCAGTACTTCCGGACCATCGAGACCGGTGAGCCCACCGTTCTGGACGACTACGCCTATGGGCACGAGGTCCTAGGTGAGGAGCGTCGCTACGACATCCGCGCCACCCGGTGCGGCGACGGGATCGCACTGACGTGGCGCGATGTCACCGATCGACACCGGGTCGCACAGGCACTTTCCCTCAGTGAGCGGCAATACCGACTGCTGGCCGACAACTCCAGCGACGTGATCATGCTCGGCACCCTCGAAGATGGGCTGACCTGGGTTTCGCCATCGGTGGCCACCGTTTTCGGGCGGAAGCCTGATGAGGTGTTGGGTTTCGCCATGTCGTCGCTCGTCCATCCGGACGACGTGCCCACCCTGCGGCGCCAGGCCACGGACGCGATGGAGACGGGTGAAGACCGCCGCTACCGCTATCGAGTCCGGTGCGGAGACGGCACCTACCGCTGGGTCGAGGCGCTCTCGCACTGGCTTCCACGAGATGGCACCAGCACCCAGCAGCGGCTGATCCGATTGCGCGACATCGACGATCAGGTCCACGCCGAGCTGGACCTCGCCGCCAGCGAGGAGTGGTTCCGTCTACTCGCGGAGAACTCCTCGGACATGGTCTTCCTTCGGGACGAGGATCTCACCATCACGTGGGTCTCGCCGTCCTGTGAGAGCGTGCTCGGGGTGTCGGTCGACGAGATCCTGGGCAGATCCGTGAACGAGTTCGTACCTGCTGAAGACGTCATCGCGATGGGCGATCAGATCTCCCAGATGCTTCGCACCGGGTCGGCGATGCAGTACCGGATCCGAGTCAGGTCCGCCGACGGCACGTACCGGTGGTTCTCCGGTAACAGTCGCCCGCTCCCCGGCGGCATCGCGGACGGGCGTCGATGGGTTGTCTCGCTGTCCGATATCGACGAGCAGGTGCGCGCGGAGCGGGACCTCGCTGAGCGGGAGCGTCTCTACCGCCTGCTCGCCGAGAACTCCACGGACGCGATCATGCTGGCGACGGGGCAGGACGCCGAATGCGTCTGGGTATCCCCGGCGGCACAGGGACTGCTGGGGTGGACGCCCGAGGAACTGGTGGGGCGCGTGCCGGCCGATCTGATCCATCCGGATGACCTCGCCGACGCCGAAGGGACTTTCGCTGCGGCCGTGGAGAGCGGGGACGACCTGCGTCAGCAATACCGCGTTCGGTGCGCGGACGGGTCCTTCCGCTGGGTGGAGGCGGCGGCCCGCCTCATCCCCGGGACACAGCCACTCGAACTGGTCGTACGGCTCCGGGACATCGATGATCAGGTCCGCGCGCAACTTCTGCTGGGCGAGAGCGAGCGCCTGTACCGCCTGCTCGCGGAGAACGTGACGGACGTCATTCTCCTTGCGGCGGCGGATGGGCGATTCCTCTGGGTCTCCTCGTCTGCTGAGCCCACTCTTGGCTGGCGGCCCGAAGAACTGACCGGCCATGTAGCGATGGAGTTCGTACATCCGGACGACCGTGCGCAGTTGGCGAACGACATCGAGGTCAGCGATCGCTCTAGGAGACCTGTGCATCAGCGTTACCGATGGCGGCGCCCCGATGAGACCTACCACTGGGTCGAAGCGATCGGCCGTCCCGTGAGCGACGTGGGGAACGGACGGGCGGGTAGGGTCGTCACCCTGCGGGAGGTGGACGCCGAGGTCGTCGCTCAGCAGGATCTACAGGACCGGGAGGAGCGCTACCGGCTCCTGGCTGAGAACGCCTCGGAAGTTGTATGGGAGGTCCGCGACGACGGCACTCTCACGTGGATATCTCCGTCTGCTGAGGGTGTCTTCGGGCGCTCGCCGCAGGCATTGCTTGGTACGCCAAGCGAATCGTTGATATTCCCTGACGACCGTGCCCGCTTCGCACACAGTGTCGAACAGGTGCGTAGCGGCGGCTCAGCCACCGGCGAGTTCCGCGTCTGTGCCACCGACGGCGAACCGCGGTGGATGGAGGTCACCCTGCATTCCGCCGCATCGGGTGCGGGCTCGGCCAGAGTCGCCACCCTCCGCGATGTCGATGACACGGTGCGGGTGCGCAAAGGACTCGAGTTCGCACTCCAGCACGACCAGGCGACGGGTCTGCCGACGCGGGCTGCGATGGCCGATCACATCGAGCGCACCCTGCCTGCGTTGGGTCCCGGTGAACGGCTGTCGGTCCTTATCGTCGGTATCGATCTGCTGAGTGATGTCAACGACGCGTACGGCCACGAGGTCGGCGACATCGTGATCAGTACGGCCGCCACGCGTCTGGCGAACTCTTTGGGCCGTCCCGACCTCCTCGGCCGCGGAGCGGGCGACGAGTTCATCGCCGTCGTGCCCATATCAGGCGGCGCGGCCGAGGCGGTCGCTCTTGCCGAGCAACTCCGGTCGGCTGTCCGCGGAGAACTGGAGACGGGGGGTCGCACTCTCACGCTGTCGGCAAGTATCGGAATCGCGGTCAGTGAATCCGGAAGCACGGCCGCGGATCTCATCCAGGAAGCAACCACGGCCCTGCACCGTGCCAAGGAACTCGGTCGTAACCGCTGGTCGTTCGCCGACCCGGAGCGGGGTATCGAATCGGCACGGCGACTGGCGCTGGAGGCGGAGATCCGTGCGGGCCTGGAGACCGGCGAGTTCGTCCCCTGGTTCCAGCCCATCGTTCTGCTCGCCGACGATTCCCTGGCCGGGTACGAGGCGCTTGCGCGATGGCAGAACAACGGCCAGATCCGCGAACCTGCGGAGTTCTTGGACGTGCTGGTGCACTCCCAATGGGTGTCGGACCTGGATCACGCCATCGTCGAGCCGTCAGTGGCCACTCTGGCCCAACAGTCGGACCACCTCTTCGTGTCGATCAACGTCACGGGCGTGACACTGACCAACACCGACTATGCCGCTCATGTCCGCGAATGTCTGGACACGTATGGGGTGGATCCGCGCAGATTGCACATCGAGGTCACGGAGACCATGCTGCTCAATCTGGACGAGCCGGTCTTGGACCAGATGGGCGATCTGGCCAGCCTCGGCGTGCGTTGGTACGTGGACGATTTCGGGACCGGCTATTCGGCGATCAGTCACCTGCGCGACATGCCGGTCTCCGGGCTCAAACTGGACCGATCCTTCACCGAGGGCATCCGCAGCGGCGATGCGACCGCGCGACAGTTGGCCAACGGCCTGGTCGGTCTGGCGAACGGACTGGCGCTGGACACGGTGGCAGAGGGGATCGAGACTCGGGCCGAGGCCGACTACCTGCGCACGCTGGGCTGGAGGCATGGGCAGGGCTGGTTGTTCGGCAAGGCCGCGCCCCTGAGCTGATGTGTGGCTGTGACGTGGCTCACTGCCGTGCTGTGAGCCGCTTCACGATTCGGCCCGTGACCGTGCGGGCATCACTGAGGTGCGAGACCCCGACCCTCAGGAGATACCCGCATGAATTCGCACAAGACCCGCGCCACCGCCGCTGCGCTCAGCATGCCGCTGCTGCTCGGCCTGGCCGCTGCGCCGGCACTGGCGACCGAGACCATCCCCACCACCCCTGACACCACCGCGTCCTCGACCGTTTCGGCCAAGGGCAAGGAGAAGCGCGCCGCCCGGGTGAAGGCCCCGTCGCGCAGCAGGGCTCCCTACAAGTTCGGCACCACGAAGTACAACCAGTGGTACGCCAAGCAGTACATGCAGTACAAGTACGGCTGGGGCAAGAAGCAGCGCCGTAGCCTGGTGAACCTCTGGAACCGCGAGTCCGGCTGGAGCCAGCACGCACACAACGGATCCTCCGGTGCCCATGGCATCCCGCAGGCCCTGCCCGGCTCGAAGATGGCCTCCCACGGCAAGAACTGGCGCTCGAACCCCGAGACCCAGATCAAATGGGGTCTGTCCTACATCAAGGGCCGCTACGGCACCCCGAACGGTGCATGGAACGCCTTCCAGAACAAGGGCTGGTACTGACCAACCCCACCATCGAGCCCCCGCATGTTTGGGATGCGGGGGCTCAGGTGTGTCCGGTGACCGCTCGTCGCGATCGGGCCCCACTGATCGGTTGCGACGTTGTTGCGGCCTCTCAGGCTCGAATGTGACGTTGTTGCCGGATTCAGCGCCGAGAAACGACAACATCGTCGCAACAGGGTTCCGGGGCCGACAACAATGTCGCAATCGGACGGCTCGCCCGGCTCAGTCCGCCGGGGGACCGACCGGGATCCGCGTGGCGATCGGGCGCATGGTTTCGGCGAAGAAGTCGTTGCCCTTGTCGTCGACCACGACGAACGCCGGGAAGTCCTCCACCTCGATGCGCCACACAGCTTCCATGCCGTGCTCGGGGAAGTCGAGCACCTCGACCTTGCGGATGCAGTCCTGGGCCAGTCGCGCCGCCGGGCCGCCGATGGAGCCGAGGTAGAACCCGCCGTTGTCCTGGCATGCCTGGGTGACCTGCTTCGAGCGGTTCCCCTTGGCAAGCATGATCATCGATCCGCCGGCCTTCTGGAACTGGTCGACGTAGGAGTCCATGCGCCCGGCCGTTGTGGGTCCGAACGATCCTGACGCGTACCCCTCGGGGGTCTTGGCCGGTCCGGCGTAGTACACCGGGTGGTCCTTCATGTACTGCGGCATCGGGTGGCCCTTGTCCAGCAGGTCCTTGATACGTGCGTGCGCGATGTCGCGGGCCACGACCAGCGTCCCGGTGAGGCTCACGCGGGTCTTCACCGGCAACTTGTGCAGGTCGTTGAGGACGTCGGACATCGGCCGGTTCAGATCGATCGCAACCACATCGTCGTCGAGGTGTTCGTCGGTCACCTCCGGCAGGAAATGTGCCGGATCCCGTTCGAGCTCCTCGAGGAACGCCCCCTCCGGCGTGATCTTGGCCAGTGCCTGCCGATCCGCAGAGCAACTGACGGCGATCGCGATCGGTGCGCTCGCCCCGTGCCGCGGGAGGCGGATCACCCGCACATCGTGGCAGAAGTACTTGCCGCCGAACTGCGCTCCGATCCCGAACTCCCGGGTCTGCTCGAGCACCGCCTGCTCCATGTCGAGGTCGCGGTATCCGTTGCCGTCCGGACCGCCGTGGGTCGGCAGGCTGTCGTAGTAGCGGGCCGAGGCGTACTTGGCCGTCTTGAGGGCGAACTCAGCGCTCGTGCCACCGACCACGATCCCCAGGTGGTACGGAGGGCACGCTGCGGTGCCGAGGGCGCGCAACGATGAGTCGAGGAAGGTGCGGAACGCCTCCTCGTTGAGGACCGCCTTGGTCTCCTGGAACAGGTAGGACTTGTTCGCGCTCCCGCCGCCCTTGGCCATGTAGAACAACTCGTACTGCAGTTCGTGTCCGGGCTTGCTGTCGGCTGCGAGCTCGATCTGGGCCGGCAGGTTGGTGCCCGTGTTGATCTCCTCCCACATGTTCAGAGGACTCATCTGCGAGTACCGCAGGTTCAGTTGCTGGTAGGCGTCGTAGACACCCTGGGCCAACGCGCGCTCGTCCGGACCCTCGGTGAGCACGCGCTGTCCACGCTTGCCGGAGATGATCGCCGTGCCCGTGTCCTGGCACATGGGAAGAACACCACCGGCGGCGATGTTGGCGTTGCGCAGCAGGTCCAGAGCGACGAACCGGTCGTTGGCCGACGCCTCCGGGTCGTCCAGGATGTTGCGGAGCTGCTGCAAGTGACCTGGCCGCAGCAGGTGTTGGATGTCGCGCATGGCGGCGAACGTCAGTGTCCGCAGCGTCTCCGGTGCCACATGCAGGAACTGCCGACCGCCGAGTTCGACCACCTCGATCCCCTCAGTGGTGATCAATCGGTAGGGGGTCTCGTCCTCGCCCTTGGGGAGCATGTCGACGTATCGGAAGTCCGGCATGCAACCCAGCCTAGAACCTGTCCACAGGCGTGCCCAGACAAGCCGTTGGCAACGACGTGCGTGCGACACTTGAGGTGTGCGCAAATGGGGTCCGGCAGTGCTTTCCGCGGTACTCGCGGTCATGCTGTCGTTGGCGGTGACCGGACCGGCGAGCGCTAGCAAGAAACCCCGCCCGAAGGCGCCATCCAAGATCGTGTACTTCACCTTCGACGACGGTCCGAACTCCATGAACGACCCGCGTCTGCTGAGGATCCTCGCCCGTGAGCAGGTGCCCGCCACGTTCTTCGTCCTGGGGAACCTCTTGGCCGCGGACCGTCAACGCGCCACCGAATTGTGGCTCGCCGGGCATGCCATCGGGAACCATACGTGGGCCCACCCCGATCTCACGTTCCTCTCGCCGGCGGCCATCCATCATGAGTTCGCCGCCACCCAACGACTCATGGGCCCGGGGGCGGGAGCGTGTATGCGACCGCCCTATGGCGCCACCAACTCCACAGTCGTCGATGTCGCCCGTGGCCTCGGGCTCAAGCAGGTCTTGTGGACGGTCGACCCCCAGGACTACGCCCATCAGAACGCGGCCTACTTGACCAGTTACATCTCCAGTCGTGTCCACGACAAGGCGATCGTGCTCATGCATGACGGGGGTGGGCCGCGTGGCGCCACGACGTCGGCGGTGAAGCAACTGATCCCGATCCTGCGTGCCCGTGGTTACGAGTTCCGCACAATCCCGTCCTGTCGCGTGCCGCTGAAGGGCTCGGCCACAGACGCGGCGAAGCGCAAGGTGCGCAAGCCTGAACCGGTCGTCCCCGATGAGCCCGTGCCGACTCCTTCGGCACCTGCTGGAATGGCTCCATGAGTTCGGACCGCACCAAGCGCGGCCTACGTGACCTGATCCTCAGCCTGGCGGTGGTCGGAGTATTCGTGGCCTTCCTGTTCGCCGTCGTCTGGCGGCCATCGCCGGATCCGGTGCGCACGGTCGATCCGATGCCGGCTCTGCTCACCGCTCGGGAGCAGGCCGAGTACCCCATCTACGCTCCCACCGGGTTGTCGTCCGAGTGGCGGGCGACGTCGGCGAGGTTCGAGGCGGACGGTGACGCGACGGTGTGGTTCCTGGGCTACGTGACACCGGAGAACCAGTACATCGCGGTGGCGCAGACCGATGGTGACTCCGGGGACTTCATCGAGGAGCAGACCCTTGAGGGGACCCCAGAGGGCGAGGTGACCGTGGATGGACAGACCTGGCAGCGCTACGCCAGCACTGACCAGCGCTCGTTGGTGCGCGAAGCGGATGGGTCGACCGTTGTCGTGACAGGCTCGGTGTCCTACGAGCAGTTGGCTGATTTCGCCGGGAGACTGTCGACATGACCGGCGCGCCCACGATGGAGGAACCGTGGCCGTTGCGCGTCATGCTCAAGCACTTCCAGGACTGGGTGGGCAGGCTCGGGCAGGCCTGGGTGGCCGGGGAGATCTCCAAGATCCGGTCGGCTGGTAGCCAGACCTTCTTCACGTTGCGTGATGAGAACGGTGACCTGAGCGCCGACGTCATGGTCCATCCCCGGAAGTTGGCAGATCTTCCACGAGCACCGGCTGAGGGCGACCGTGTCATCCTGCTCGTCAGCATCCAGGTGACCAAGCAGACCAAGATTCTGCTGCGCGCATCCGAGATCCACCTGGCGGGAGTCGGGGACCTGCTGGCCGAGATCGAGCGGCGGCGCCGCCTGCTCGCCGAAGAGGGTCTGTTTGCGCCGCACCGCAAGAAGGGGCGCCCGCTCATCCCGCGGGCTGTGGGTGTGGTGACCGGACGTGACAGCGATGCGCTCAAAGATGTCCGCCGGATCGCCACGGCCCGGTTCCCATCGGTCCGCCTCGAAGTCCGCGAGGTGGCCGTGCAGGGACGGTCGGCGGTCACACAGGTCAAGGCAGCACTCGTCGACCTCGAAGCGCACCCAGAGGTCGACGTCATCATCGTGACGCGCGGCGGTGGCTCGCTGGAGGACCTGCTGCCCTTCTCCGACGAGGGTCTCATCAGGACGGTGGCTGCGATGCTCACACCGGTGATCAGCGCCATCGGCCACGAGGCGGACCGTCCGATCCTCGACGACGTTGCCGATGCCCGGGCAGCGACGCCCACACACGCGGCCACCCTCGCGGTGCCGGACGTGGCCGAGGTCGCGGGCAATGTCGATGCGTTGCGCTCCCGGATGCGGTCGTTGATCTCCGCGCGGCTCGCGCACGAGCGCAGGATTCTGGATGCCACGCGTGGGCGCCGGGTGCTCAAGGATCCGATGGTGATCGTGGCCGGTCCCCGGGAGCAGTTCACCCGTCTCCACGAGCGGATGGTGCCTGCCATGGACCGTCACCTCGCCCGGTGCCGGGTCGACCTCGGAAGCCTGGACCTGCAGTTGCGGGCGCTGTCCCCCCAGGCCACGCTCGACCGCGGCTACGCACTGGTGATGACTCCCGACGGCGTGCTCGTGCGAGAAGCGCCACCGGCAGGGGCGCAGGTGCACATCCGCGTGCAGACGGGACAATTCGATGCCACGGTGGCGCGCGAGGAGGGAGCCGGAGATGGCTGAGGAGCAGGCAGCGCAGGAAGGGCCGCTGAGTTTCGAGCAGGCACGCGACGAACTCGAGGCGATCGTCCGGCGACTCGAGGACGGCAACGTCACACTGCAGGAGTCGGTGGACCTCTGGGAGCGGGGGGAGAAACTCGCCGCCCACTGTGATCTGCTGCTCGGGCAGGTCGAGAGCCGCATCGAGGCGGCGAAAGCGCAGGTCGAGGAACCCACGTAGCATTGAGGCGTGGGTAAGGTTCTTCTGGCAGCACCTCGCGGCTACTGCGCCGGGGTGGAACGCGCTGTGGTCACAGTGGAGAAGGCGCTCGAGTTGTATGGGCCGCCGATCTACGTGCGCAAGCAGATCGTGCACAACGTGCACGTGGTCGCCGACTTGGAGCGCAGGGGGGCGATCTTCGTCGACGAGACCGATGAGGTGCCTGACGGATCCCGGTTGGTCTTCAGTGCGCACGGTGTCGCGCCGAGCGTGCACGAGGAGGCGCAACGCCTCAGTCTGCTCACCATCGACGCCACGTGTCCGCTGGTGACCAAGGTCCACAACGAGGCCAAGCGGTTCGCCGACTCCGGGTACCAGATTCTGCTCATCGGTCACGAAGGCCACGAAGAGGTCGAAGGGACAGCGGGGGAGGCCCCCGACGCGATCACCATCGTCGACTCCCCGGACGCCGTCGACGACCTTGAGATCGACCCCGACCGCCCGGTGGCCTGGCTGTCCCAGACCACGCTGTCGGTGGACGAGACCATGCAGACCGTCGAGAAACTCCGTACCCGTCTGCCGATGCTCATCGATCCGCCCAGCGACGACATCTGCTACGCGACCCAGAACCGCCAGGCGGCGGTCAAAGAGATCGCCCCGCAGTGTGATGTCGTGATCGTGGTGGGGTCCGAGAACTCCAGCAACTCGGTGCGTCTGGCAGAGGTGGCGCAGGAGGCCGGCGCCCGCAGCTACCGGATCGATGACGCCGGACAGCTGCAGCCCGAGTGGCTCGATGGTGCCGAGTCCGTGGGAGTGACCTCGGGAGCAAGCGTTCCTGAGTCGCTGGTCGAGCAACTGCTCGATGCCCTTGAGGAGTTGGGCTTCGATGAGATCGAACTGGTGAAGACGGTGGAGGAGAGTCTGATCTTCGCCCTTCCGCCGGAACTGCGCCGCGACATCAAGGCCGCGTCCGCCCGCTGATCAGCGGTGCAGGATCCAGCGCCGCACGATGACGATGAGTGCCGCGGCGCCGGTGCCGGCGAAGATCCACGGCGCGTTGACCGCCAGGCCGGCCGCCACCATCGCGACCTCACGCAGAACCAGGTTGTCCGTGACGCCGTTGAGCAGATCCGGTTGCCCAGCGATGAGGATCGCTGTGAAGTAGGCCAACGGCGGGGTGATGATCGTCGTTGACAGGTCGCGGTAACCGATCGTCGCCGCGGCCACGACGGACACGATGACGAACACTGCGCCGGTGATGTAGGTGATGCTGCCGTTGAAGGCAGTGTCAGCCAGAGCGGTCAAGATCGTCACGGTGAAGACCAGCAGCACCATGAGCCCAACACCGAGGCCGCCGCGGTCCTCATCGACGGGTTGCTGGGCGAGGCTCACATCGGACACGGTAGTCGCAGATGTCGCGGGCTCGGGCGAAAGGTCCACCGACACCCCGGGGTCGGCCGTCACGGTCGGCTCCTTCGTGCTCACCCCACCACCGTAACCCGCCGTTCACCCTGCGGCGTGCAGCGCTACCCTGTGTCACGGATCGCGTCGGTCGATTCTGCGATCTGAACCGCCCGTGGACGGACGTCGATCTCGGTCAGCGTCATGATCTCCGCCTCGGGAGCCGTCATCTGAGCCAGCCGTCGTGCCGATGGCATGACTCGACTGTCCAGCGATCCGACGAACTGGTTGTACTGCCCCACCGAGTCCGCCAAGGATTTACCCAGCCGTCCCACATGTCCGGCCATGGTCGCCAACCGCTCGTGCACCTGCCGGCCGGCGTCGAGCACATCGCGTGCCTGGTCGGCCATGGCCGCCTGCTGCCACGCCCAGGACACGCTTCGCAGGGTCGCCATCAAGGTGGTGGGGGTGGCGATCACGACCTTGCGGTCGAACGCGGTCTGGAGCAGTTCGGGGCGTTCGCGCAGCGCGACTCCGAGCATGTGCTCGGCCGGCAGAAACATGATCACGAACTCGGGCGTCCCCACGGCTTTCCAGTACTTCTTGCTGGACAGTCGCGTGATGTGATC
>CALFYG010000217.1 GCA_937952095.1 uncultured Micrococcales bacterium
GGTGTTCCGGATCTGGCCGGCGGAGGCGTTCACCGCCGAATGGACGGCGGTGACCCACTCATGAAGACGATCAACAAACTTGACGACGTCATCGCCAACGGCAACCGCTACTGGCACCCCCGCATCGAGGCGCCTGACAGCAGGATCCGATGCGCGGACGGCTTCACCATGTCAGTGATCGCCGGGGCGGGCACCTACTGCACTCCCGTCGTAGCCAACTCCGACTATCGCGGACCGTACAGCGAGGTGGAGGTCGGGTTTCCCAGTAGGCGCCCCGAGCCGTGGGGAGAGTGGCAGGCATACGCAGAAGACCCTGACGACCCCACGGCGACTATCTACGCCCGCGTCCCCGTGGAGATGGTTCGCGATCTCGCCGCTTCCCACGGCGGTGTCCGATGATCGCCATGCCGCACCTTCTGTTCCTATCCGTGCTGTTCCTGGCCGGGCTGACCGCCTGGGCCGTCGACCTCGGCGGGCACGACACCCCCACCGCGGTGGCCGGCACGATCGTGGCCGGCCTGGGCGCCGGACTGTTCATAGCAGCGTTCGTTGGTGGGGGTGCGTGATGCAAGCTCTACCTCTGGACGTCGACGCATGTGTCGATTTGGTGCAGTCCACGAAATGGGCAGCCAAGGTTGACAGATCAGATGCCCGCGAATGCTGGCTCTGGACTGGCGCTATCAACAGCGACGGTTACGGACACGTATGGCTAGGCGGGAAGGTAAGGGGAGCGCATCGTGTCGCGTGGGTCGCGGCCAACCGCTGTGACATCCCAGCCGGCCTAGCCATAGACCATCTTTGCCGGATTCGCTCGTGCGTTCGGGCAGAACACCTCGAGCCCGTGACCGGGCGGGAGAACACCCTGCGGGGATACACACAGGCCGCCGCTCAGGCATCCAGGACCCACTGCATCCGAGGTCATGAACTCACTGGCGACAACTTGCTCCGCTCAGCGCTGGCTAAGAACAAGCGGATGTGTCGTTCCTGCGCACGCGATGGTGACGCGTTGCGACGCGAGGCTGCGCGCTCCCTCGGGATGACTCAGGACACGTACTTCGCTGAATACGGGAAGTCACGCTTCACTGCCGAGCAAGTACTCGGCCCTGACCTGACCGATCGCATCCTGTCGTCTCAGAGAGCGTGGCTGTGAGGCCGCCCTACGGTCACCGGCTGACCGACCACACCGACGGGCCGTTCCGGCTGTGCGAGTGCGGGATCGGGATCGCCGTCGACCCTCGCGACGAGCTGAAGGTGTACCGGCGCCACCGGCTGCACCTCGAGGCCGTCGAGCACGTGTCCCGCGACCGGCACCCCGCCTTCGGGGGTCGTGATGTCTGAGCTCGCCGACGCCTTCGAGAAGGCGCACCAGAACGACCTCCTGATCCTTCGGTCAATCTCAACCCGCGGCTGGTTGCAACGGCTCTCCGACCGGCTACAGCCATCCGACTCTGGCTGCCTCGAGTGGCAAGGCACCAAGCACCCGGCCGGCTACGGGGTCATCGCCTTGCCTCGATCCGTCGCTCGGACTGCGGCTGGCGTAAGCAAGACCGCCTTGGTGCATCGCGTATCAGTGATCGCTTCAACCGGGCAGGTCATCCAGCCTGGGATGGTCGTAGACCATCTCTGCCGAAACAAGCTTTGCGCGGAGGTCTCTCACCTCGAGGTCGTGTCCGATCGCGTGAATTGGGTCCGCGGGGCGTCTCCTACGAAGGCCAACGCCATGCGGACGACGTGCAGCCGATGTGGTGGCCCCCTTGAGTTTGCGCGCAACTCAACGCCTACCAACCCGAAGCGGCGCTGCAAGGCGTGCGATCGGTCCTACGCGCTAGCCACCAGCGCCCTCGTGTCTCAGGTGGCTGCCGCCTACGGCCTGACATATCGGCAGGCCATCGCCAGATTCGGCAGCGGTCGGGCTGGCCTAACAGAGGCCCTGAATGTCCGGGAGGCGTCGTGAAGGAACTAGCCGAGGCAGCCGAGAAGGGCTTCCTGACCGTGGGGACCATCGCGGTGATCACCGGACTGATCGTGTGGGCCGCCGATGTCTGGACCAAGTGGAGGAACCGATGAATGTAGTGCTGACCCTGCTGGCGATATGCGGGCTGATCGTGCTCGCACCGATGGCCCTGGCCACACTTCTGCTGGTCGTGGCCTCGGCGATCGGGGTGGCGCGGACTTGGCGCGACGGCCGCCGGCTACGCCGCGACTTCCGCCAGGTTCTCGCCGAGAAGCGGGTCAAGCGATGAGCCGCTACGACTGCGGCGACATCTACTGCCGCGACAAGACCACCCCGGCCGGCTGCAAGGGCCACCGGCTGACCCGCGACATCGCCCTGGCCGCCGACGTGCTGGCCTGGGCCGACGGCTGGGACAGCGCGACCGCCTCCGACCAGGCCGAGGACTACTACCGCAACGCGGCCGAGGCCCTGCTGCACATCCAGACCCAGGCCGGTGCGGCATGACCGAGCCCCTGCACCTGTTCGTGCCCGGCATCCCCGCTGCACAGGGGTCGAAGCGTCACGTGGGCCGCGGCGTGATGATCGAGTCGAGCAAGCGGCTGCGGCCGTGGCGGGCCACCGTCACCGCAGCGATCATCGAGGCCGGCTGGCACCTCGAGCCGATCCTGTCCGGACCGGTGGCGGTCTCGCTGATCTTCACCTTCCCCCGGCCTCGATCCCACTACGGCACCGGCGGCAACGCCAACCGGCTCAAAGAGACCGCCCCCGAATGGCACGACAAGCGCCCCGACGCCGACAAGCTCGCCCGGGCCGTGCTCGACGCCATCACCGAATCCGGCACCATCCGCGACGACGCCCAGGTGGTGTCCCTGCAGGTGCGCAAGCGCTATGGGCAGCCCGGCGTGCGGATCACCCTCGGGGAGGACCTGTGAAGCGCTGCGCCGCCCCCGACTGCGCCAAGTCTGCCCGTGCCCGCGGCTACTGCGACACCCACTACCGGCGGTTCAAGAAACACGGCGACGCCACCGTCAAACTCGCCCCCGGCCGCCGCGAACCCCGCGTCAAAGGCCCGACGCTGTGGGTCGTCACCTGCGGCGAGTGCGGCGCCACCGTCGCCCTCGCGCAGAAGCCGACCGACGGCTGGCCCTACCTGGAAGCCCACGTCTGCGAGGTGGCGTCGTGAGCGCCGTCTGCGGCATGTGGGGGCCGAACGGCGCCCGCTGCGAGATCCGCAAACACCACGTCGGCGAGCACGCCGGCATGAGCACCGAAGGGGAGTGGCTGCAATGGCACTAGACATCGAAGGCTTCACACGTTGGCTGGAGGGCAAACGCGCCGACGCCGCCGGGCCGGAGGACGGCTGCCCGATCATCCTCCAACTGCTGCTCGGAGAGCCCACCGAGCACGTAGGACGAGGACCCGATTGGAGTCCACAGACCGTCGCATGGTGCTCTCAATACGAGAAGCGGCCGAAATGGCACGGGGAGGTCGTGGGTGACGTAGTCGGTGGCGGCTTGCTCGTGCTGATCGTCGACACAGAAGACGACGCCGAACAGTCCGAACACTGGGACGGCACCACGCCCTGGGAATCCGACGCCCTCGACGGCGGTGACGCATGAGCGAGCAGACCCTCTTCTTCAAGGCAACCCGCCCGGACGGAACCGACTTCTACACCGGCACCGTCGACTACGGCGCGGCCCTGGCTTCCGGCGACACGATCCGACTCGACTCCGACGAAACGGAGTTCCCCGGTCCCGGCTGGCTGCACCTGGCCACCGTGCCGACTGAATGCGACGGGATGACGTGGCCCTGCCGACTGTTCGAGGTGGAGCCTGTCGGGGAGTTTCACCGCGGCGAGGGTCACCCGTACAAGATCGGGTGCCGTGAGGTCCGAGTTCTGCGGGAGTTGCCCGCGCATGAGGCGTTCGGGCCGCAGGGCGAACAGGTCGCGGCGCTGATCGAGCGGGCGCGGTGTCTCACCGCAGCCGAGATTAAGCGACTACACGCGGCGTGGTACGCGGCGAGGGCCGCGGCGAGGTACGCGGCGTGGGACGCGGCGTGGTACGCGGCGGGGTACGCGGCGGGGTACGCGGCGAGGGGCGCGGCGTGGGGCGCGGCGAGGGACGCGGCGAGGGGCGCGGCGAGGGACGCGGCGTGGGACGCGGCGTGGTCTCTGGTGGCGCGAGACCTGATCTCCGCCGAGCACTACACCGCCCTCACCGGCCCGTGGCGCTCGGCGCTCGGCCCGATCCACCCCGACGATGACGACTGGAGCGGTGACGCGTGACCGGCCTATGGCGGCACCGCGACCGCATCGAAGTGAACGAAGACACCACCATCGACGAGGTCGTCATCGACGGGTGGCTACACGTCGAGGCAATGGATCGCCACCACGGCAACGGTCGGCGCTTCTGGTGGGTGCGACTGGGGGACAGGGAGTTCGACATCGAATCGACACGCAACGGCTACGTCATCCACCCCAGACCGGAGGGCTTCTGATGAGTGAGCAATGGAAGGGTCTCCACTATCACGACCGTCACGTCACAGCCGCTCCGTTCGGGCGCAGGACAGTTGGTACGCCTCGCTACAGCGACTGGAAGAAGCGTGCTCTTGCAGCAGAGGCGCAGGTGCAGGCGGTGCGGGAGGCTATCACGCCTGGCGAGGACGAGGCCTGCGATTGCGGAAAGTGCATCGTCCTGATCGACACCCAAGACATCCTCCGCGCCCTCGACGGCGGTGACGCATGAGCCTCGACATCAACCTGCACTGCGACTGCTGCGGTCAGACCGTCGCCGAGATCAATCTCACGCACAACTTGCGCGACATGGCGGAAGCGGCGGGGCTATACGACACGCTCTGGGGGCCATACGACTCCGCTGACAGAACACTGTTCAAGGCGTCCACGATGACGACATCGCTTGCCAACGGGCTTGAGCGGTTGAGGTCCGATCCCGAGTCATTCAAGGAGCACAACCCTCCCAATGGATGGGGTGACTACGGCGGGCTGGTCAATGCCGTCACAACCTTGCTTATCAGATGCGTACAGTTCCCCGACGCCGACGTGCGTGTGTGGTGATGGCGATGAGTGAATGGCGACCCCACTGGGACGACGACCTGATCTCCGCTGTACGCATCGCCAAACGCAACGAGAGGAAACACCGATGAGTGACAGCGACACCTGACCTTTACGACCGAATCGTCAACAAACGAGAGGACACCGACGATGAATAGACCACTCTGCACGGTCTGCGGACTGGCCGCAGCACACAACCAGCAGGGCGGCCCGTGCCTGGCGTGCTACCGCGAAGGCTGCTCACAGATGGTCGACGCCGCGCCGTACCGGGCGATGGTGCGCCGGATGCTGCGCCACACCACCGCTACCGACCTCGCCGAGATGCTGGGTTGCTCGCGGCAGGCCGTCAAGAACCTGCAGTACGGCCGGGTGACACGCATCCGGCCGTCACTGGCCGCAGCGATCGACGCAGTGGCAAGTCAGCCGCCATCGTGCGCGGTCTGCGACGACGTCGACACCGTACTGATCACCAGCCGCGACCCGCAGGTCATCTCCAAGCGACTCAACACCACCACCGTGGCGCTGTCCCGGCACATGTACCGCTGCGGCCGGCCCGACCTCGGGCGGCTGTTCGCCAGACCATCCACCTTCACCCGCTATCACGAGAGGACGAGCGCATGACAACACTCAAGGCGCCATTCATACGACGGAACTACGGCCGCGGCCACGGCTACAAGGACGCCAACGGCGTCAAGGTGCCCGGCGTGACCACGCTGCTCAGCAAAGGGCTGCCCAAGCCCGCGCTGGTCAACTGGGCCGCACGCACCGCTGCGGAGTACGCGGTCGACAACTGGGACGAACTGTCCACGGCGCCAATCAGTGAGCGCCTTGAGCAGATCCGCAACGCACCGAACGCCAGCAAGAACGCGGCAGCGCTGCGTGGCACAAAGTTGCACGACGCCGCCCAGCAGCTGCAGGAGCAGGGCGTGGTCGACGTCGACCCCGAGCAGTTGCCCCTGGTCGAGTCGTACCTGAAGTTCTGTCAGGACTGGGATCTGCGAGCCGAGCACGTCGAGTCCACGATCTACAACGTCACCTACGGATACGCCGGCACCCTCGACCTGATCGCCACCCTGCGCGACGGCCGACGCTGGCTGCTCGACCTCAAGACCTCCAAGGGTGTGTACGGCGACATGGCGCTGCAGCAGGCCGCCTACCGGTTCGCGGAGTTCCTGGATGACGACGACACCGGACACATCCGCATGCCCCACGTGGACGCCGTCGGGATCGTGCACGTGCGCGCCGACGGTGCCGACCTCGTCCCGCTGACCGCAGGCAAGGAGGAGTTCCGCGCCTTCCTCTACGTCGCCCAGGTCGCGGCCACCTCCGATCGCCTCAAAGAACTCGTCCACCCACCACTCACACCGGAAAAGATCGAGGTAAGCGCATGACCGATATCGAACGCTACGAGCCCCAGGAAGGCCAACTCGCTGCGGCAGGCGACGTCGACTCATGGGTGGACGTCCTGGCCCCCGTCGGGGACCTGGCTGCCAAGATCGCCGGCACCGACTTCGTGCCCAAAGACTTCCGTGGCAAGCCCGCAGCCGTGGCCGGCGCCATTCTGTTCGGCCGCGAACTGGGCCTGCCGCCCATGACCACGCTGAAGAACACCTACGTGGTGCACGGAACCCCGGACCTGTCCGCGGAAGCCCAGCGTGCACTCGTGCTGGCCGCCGGTCACGAGATCGAGTTCGAGGAGGTCACCGCCACCCGCTGCAAGATGCGTGGCCGCCGCGCGGGATCCGAGGTCTGGACCCAGGCCCAGTACACGATGGACGAGGCCAAGCAGTCCGGCGACTTCACCAAGAACGGCAACTACAAGACCCGCCCCCAGGAGATGCTGATCGCCCGCTGCACGTCGCGGCTGTGCTCGATGATCTTCCCGGATGTGACCGGCGGCTTCTCCTCGGCGGTCAACGTCCCGCTCGTACAGGGCGACGACGAGTCCACGGCCGCGGCCGAGCCCGCCACCGTGACGGTGCGCCAGGAGCCCAAGAAGGCCCCAGCGCGGCGCAAAGCGAAGGCCGAACCGAAGCCCGAACCGGTGGCCCAGCCCGAACCCCCGCAGGAGTCCAGCGCGCCACCACTGCCCGGCGAGACCGGCTACGAGGAGCTCGGCGACGACAAGGCGATCGAAGCGCCCGAGGAGGACGACACCAAGCCCACGAGGAAGATGCTCACCGCGCTGCACGCCGCCCTGAACTCCGCAGGGCTCAGCGACCGTGCCGACAAGCTGCGGTTCTGCAGCGACGTGGTGGGCCGTGAGGTCACCAGCAGTACGGACCTCACCCGCACCGAGGTGGGCGACTGCCTGGACACGCTCAGCGCGGCGCCGGCAGAAGACGAGATCGTCGACGGCGAACTCGTGGACTGAACATGCCACTGACAGCGTTCGACCCGGAAACCGGCCAGGTGGTGCTGGCCACATGGCCGGTTTCCAGCCCCCAATGCAAGGACCCCACCTGCCGCGCCAAGCTGCATCTGGTGCGCGGCACCCAGTCGCGTGTGCAGCACTTCCGCCACTCCACGCGCACCTGCCGAAACGTCGATCCGATCCGTGAACGCGAAGCAATGTCGCCGTGGCACCTGTGGTGGCAGTCGCAGGCCGACGATGCCGCCCGCATCGAGGTGACCGACATCAACGCGTCCGGGGATGTGCGCCGCGCCGACATCGTCACCCGCTTCGGATGGTGCATCGAAGTGCAACACTCGCCGATCGCTGCCAAGACCGTGCGTGCCCGCGAGAACCACTGGAACGGCCGGGTGCTGTGGCTCGTCGACGCTGCCAGCGACGACCGCCATGCAGACTTCTCCATAGACCCCAGATGGGCTCGCCTCGACGGCACATGGGTGCATCACCTCGGCGCCCTGGTGGCTGTCGACGACGGTGAGAGCATTTGGCTGTTCCCGGCGTCAGTCATGCGATCGGCAGGGGAGATCAGGTCGAACGCGGCCTACATGAAGCGGTTCGACCGCGCCGGATTCATACAGACCTGGATCAACGCGGACACCGCGCCATTCGCCGCAGAACCGCAGACCAAGTGGCGCAAGGACGCCCTCGATCGCATCGCCCGCAGCAGGGCGGACAGCCAACTTCGCGAACTGATGGCCCACGCCCGCGCACTGCGCGAACAGCGGCAGACCGAGATCGTCTGCGAGTACCAAGGGCCACGCACCAACCTGATCCACGAGCAGCCGGCAGCGCCCGTCACCCCACCGCAGCCGGTCGCACCCCAGCCACAGCCGCAGCGCCAGGTCGACGTCGTCGTAGACCTGCGCGACACCTTGCCAACCATGACCAAGCCAGTGGTCATCAACTGGCGCAAGACCGACGCGTCGCGTCACCCAGTCACGAAGTTGCCCGCCCACAGTGATCGTGCACTTGCCTGCCGCGACTGCGCGCGCCTCCTCGAGCACAGCGGCGGCCGGCTCAAGTGTGACGCGTACTGGACCCCAAGCACATCCACCGACATCAACCCCGCATGGGCAGCCTGCAGCGTGTGGCGCCCCAAAAGAGAGGAACTATAGCGTGCCCTGGTTCAAACTGGACGACTCCACCTACGACCACCCGAAGATCGTCCAGGTCAGCGACGGCGCGTTCCGGCTCTGGGTCACGGCAGGGCTGTACTGCGCCCGCCACCTCACCGACGGGATCATCAGCCCCGGGACTCTCAAGGTGCTGCAAGCCAAGGGCAGGCACTGTGACGAACTGTGGTCGGCCGGGCTGTGGGAACGCATCCCCGAGGGCGGTTACCGCTTCCATGACTGGCACGACTACCAGCCCACCCGCGAGGACGTGCAGCGGCGACGCGAGATGGACCGGCAGCGCAAGAAGTCGTGGCGGGAAGCCAAGGCCGCCAAGCGCCAGAGCGAAGGACAGGAGTGGTGATGGCAACGCGCATGTCACGCTGTGACTCCAGGCGGAGTCACGCTGTGACTCCAGGCGGAGTCCGCATGGAGTCCGCTCTTCCCCTGCGACGTGTGACTCCGCTCTACCCGACCCGACCCGACCCGACCCGACCCGTAATAACCCCTTATGGTCACGGTCCCAGAGCAGCCCACCCAAGTGGTCTATGTGCTCTCGTGGTTCAGATTTCAGCGAAACATACAGACCGTAACGCGCAAGAAGGTCTCTCATGACCCCAGAGGAGACCAGAATCCTGCTGTCCGAAGTGGCCGCAGTCGACAACCGCAAGCAGTCGCTGGACGCTGCCCATGCGTGGCACAAGGTGCTCGGTCGGTACACGCTGGCCCAATGCCGTGACGCGCTGGTCGTGTTCTGGCGCAACCGGCCAGACGACTACCTCAAGCCAGGCCACCTCGCCGACATCATCGGCCGCGAAGCCGCCGAAGCGCAGACATGCCAGCACGGCATCCAGGTCACAGAGACCAGGCCGTGCCACGACTGCGAGCAGGGCTTCACCGACGAACCGGGGCCGCCGGCACACATCCAGGCCCAAGTGCTCGCCAGCCTCGACCTCGGTACCGGCAGGTGGGTGCCACTCGCAGATCCGGCCGAAGTGCTCGCACTCAAGTCGCGGTTCCGCGCACCGGGCGTTGTCTACCCCGGCGAAAGCACCTGCCTCAACGGACACGACCTGCGCCAACACCGGCCCGTCATGGGCGCCAACGGGCGCATGTGCTGCCACCCCACACACCACCCGCAGCATGTCAACCAGACCGAGGAGGTCGACTGGTGAGCTACCTGGACGAACTGCCGCGCTGCCCGGTGTGCAACCGCGTGCTGCGAACCCGCAACGACCGCGGATGGTGCGTCACGTGCCACCACTGGGTCGACCAGCAGGACGACCAGTGAGCGACACCACCTGCGCCATCTGCGCCGACCGCACACCCGACCCGGTGATCTGCACCAGTTGCACCGCCAAGATCCGCCGCGACCTCGACACCGTCGGACGACTACGCGCACAACTCGACCCCACCCCGGGGCGCACCGGATCCGCGGGCAGGGCCAGCGGCAAACCCGGCTCCCGTCCGCCGGCAAACCTGACGATCATCGCCATGGCCGACATCCGAAGCCGCTTCCGGCTGACCGATGACGGTGAAGCCGACCCCGACAACGTCACAAACGTCGATGCAGATCTGCTCACCGAGGCCCGGCTGGTCATCGAAGCGCGCCGGCTCAACCCGCCCATGCGTGACGTGTCCGACTCGCTGCGCATCCTGAACATCCACCTCGACTGGATCTGCAGCAGCGACCGGGTCGACGAGTTCGCCGCGGTGCTGGCCGGCTGCGCCCAGGCGTTGCGCAGCGTGCTGCGCGACTGGCCCGAAACCTCAGTTGGTCGATGCACCGCAGCCCACCCCGAGCGTGACGCCTGCGGCGGGCCGCTGCGCCTGGCCTACGACGGGCAGCTGCCCGAGGACCCCGGCGTCGCCGTCGCCCCCACGCACATCGTCTGCTCGTGGTGCACCGACGTGTGGCCCATCGACGTGTCCACACTGCTCGGCCTGCTGCGGGTGGCCAGGCCCAAAGCCTTTCCCGTCTCGCGGGCCTGGGCCTGCCAGGTCACCGGATGCAACCCGGACACGTTGCGGCAGTGGATCAGGCGCGGGCATGTCACCACCTACGCGGACGAACAGGTGAACCTGATCGACGTGCTGATCAGGGTCAGCGACACGCCGGGGGCCGGTAGAATGACATCCATGTGATTCATGTGCTACTGTCACGTTCAACGCCTGATACCTATGCCCACCGGGCAAAGTGACCAAGCGCTCACCCGAAGCCCCGCATGTCTCCGTCCCCCGTCGGTGTTGCGGGGCTTCGGTGTGTCCAACGGCAGGAGGTGTCGCCGTGATCCGTGTCCGTATCGCGTACGACAATCTTGTCGTCGACCTCGACTTCGACTCCGAGCAGTACAGCCCGGACCTCGTCGACGACATGACCACACGCTGCGCCACCGCCCTGCTCGCCACACTGCGTGCCATGTGGGACATGCCCAAGGCGGGAGCGCAGTAGTCATGGCATGGGGCGGCAACCACGCGCTGCGCAAGCGCCGCCAGGTGCTCGAGGTCTACGGCAACATCTGCTGGCTGTGCAAGCAGCCGATCCCCGGTCTGCCCAGTGCCGACCACGTACTGCCCCGCAGCAAGGGCGGCACCGACGACATCGAGAACCTGCGGCCGGCGCACCTGCGCTGCAACATCAGCCGCGGCAACCGCGTGCCGAAGATGAAGGCGCAGCTGAAGACGTCGACCGACTGGTGAGTGATGTGCCCCGCGGAGTTCTGCGTTCACCGCTGTGAGCTGAGGCGCGGGACACGACGAGCCGCATCGTTGCGAGTGCGGCACGCGCTGGTGACCCCCACGGGGGGGATCGCCTACCACTGGGGACGGACGT
>CALFYG010000218.1 GCA_937952095.1 uncultured Micrococcales bacterium
GCCACCTGCCGGTAGCGCTGGCTGCGCAGCACGGCCAGGGTCTTCTGGTCGGGCGAGAGGCTGTGCGTGGGCAGGGCGGGCGCGTCGAGCACGGCCCGCATGGCCTCGCTGGGCTGCTGGTAGCGGGTCACAGCGGACGCGGCGGACGCGGCGGACGCGGGCCCGGCGTCGGCGTCGGCGGCCCCAGATACGTCCGGCCCCAGAACCACGGGGCGAACAACCCGGCGTACTGCAGGTTCTGGTCGCTGAACGATTGGTACAACCCGTCAGTGAGGGACGCCGGCGGTGGACTTCCCAGATCGAACACACCCTTCGGGTCCTTGCCCGCCTCCCACCAGGCGTACCAGTCCAACCCGGCACCCGGCTCCACGCCGGTCACCGGTGGCGCCATCTGGTCGAGGTAGGAACCCGTAGGTGCCACGTTCTTCCACGGCAAGAAGTCCTCGGACCCGGGCTGGCAGTTGCCGATGGTCTGCCCGGTCCCGGGCGCCGGCGTCAGGGCCCAGGCCGAGTAGGCCACAGGCATCAGAGCGGAGTACATGTTCTGTACCGCGCCGTTGACCAGCCCTGAAGACAGGGCGTCCGCGGTGGAGGAGTCGATCGCCCACGCTGTGTCGATCTGCGCGGCGGTGGCACTCAGGCGACCCCAGTCCTGCACGATGAACTGACCGAGCAGGCCCACCCCCTCCATCGTGGTCGTGAGCTGGCCGAGGATGTCGCCGGTGAACAGGGGTCCTGCATCGGCCACTGCCTGATACGGATTGCCCGACGGCAGGTTCGCGAGGTCATTCCCAGTGGCCGCTGCGACGGCGAGCGCGCCGGCGATGGTGGCGACGAGGGCCCAGTCCTCCACATCAACGATGGAGGCAGCCCACATGAGGTCGGTGACCAGGGACAGGATGGTTGTGAGCGCGGGGCGGTCGGGCGGCGCCACTGCGGTGTCCACCGCGTTCAGCGCCTGACCCAGGCCACCCACAGTCGCACCCTGCACCTGACTGTAGATGTCCTGGATCCCACTGCCGGTACCCAACAAACCCCAGACGTCGTCGACCATGGCGAACTCCCGGGCCAACTGCTTGCGCACTCCTGTGAACTGCGCGCGTGTGGCCTCCAGTTGCTTGCACCCGTTGGCCGAGGGACAGGGGTACGTCGCCAATTGCGAGATCAGCGCCGTCCACTGCGTCTGGTACACGAGATCGTCGTAGGACGAGCGCACATCACACGGACTGACATCACATCCGATGTCCAATTTCTGCGACAGGTACGCCAATGATGCCTGTTGACCCGGTGAGGTGCTCTTCGGCCAACCGACCGCGGGCTGCACGGCGATCGACGACAAGCTGCTCGCGAAGTCCGCACTGCCCGTGGGGTCCGCGGCCATCGGCGCGAACCCGCCGCCCTGCGGGACACGGAACAACTGCCCCGTCACGGTGCCGTCCCCGGCGATGGTCGTACTGGCCTCGGCGGGGAACGAGTACGGCTGGGCCGGACCGACGAAGGAGTAGGTGTCACCGGGGCCGAGACCCATGAACACGCTGGGCGACCCACCCATATCCTGCAGCGCCGCGGTCACCGGCGCGAAGCCGTCGGCGTTCGACTGCGAACCCGCCTGGTCGAGGGCCGGAAGCGTGCCCACGCTGCGGATCACGACCACCTGCTGCGTCGCCGTGGCGGCTTGCAGCGTTTGTCCCATCTGCTGGATCTGGGTCGGCATGGCGAAGAACGAGGAGGAGCCCTCCAGCGAGATCGGGTCGGCCACCACCACTTGGAACCCGTCGCCAGACGGCAAGGGCCAGGATTGCGAACCCACCGTGATCGGGCCTGCGGTGTCGAAGGCCGCGTAGTCGCCGGTGTTGAACGTCCAGTTGTTGTTGATGTCCGGGGTGAACACGCCGTCGAGAGCGGCAGGCATGCTCCACGCGGTGCCATCGGTGTAGGGGTTGGGGATCCCCACGAGTTGGAAAGGCAGCGCCGGGTCGACCGACGACAGCGGATCCGAGGGGTTCGCCACGGTGAACCCCAGGAACTGCACCGTATCGACGAACGAGGCAAGGTCCGCCGTGCCGGACGTGAAGGGACCGCCGGGCAGAGCGGCGATGATGAACAGGAAGTCCGACGCATCACCCTGGCTCGAAGCATTCGCGACGTACTTGGCCAGTGCCGACATCTCCCCGGCTGGGTACGCGAGGTTGTCCGACAGCGCCAAGGTGGCCCGCTCGAGGACCAGAAGTTGCACGCCGGGGCCGCTCACCGCGCTGGGGTAGAACTGCGAACCCACCGCGATGCCCGGCACGAGTTGCCCAGCAGGGTTCTTCCCGACAGTCACAGTCACGGGTTGCACCGATGCCGACGGCGAGACCGACACGGTGACCTTGTCGGTGCTGCCCAGCCGGCCCGCCTTCGCCGTGTTGGACACCACGTAGGTCCCGGGGGTCTTCGCAGCGAAGACCGGCCGCTGCGAGGAGCGACGTTTCAGGCTGACCTTGGCCCGCTTCGGTGCCTTCGTGATGCGCCAGTTGTTCGTGGCGCTGCGCTTGGTCTTGCGACCATCGAGCCGCACCGAGTGCCTGGTGTCGGTGCGCTTGTCCGGTCCGGCGTCGGCCAGCGGGCCGTTGGAGGCCACCCGAAGGCTCAGCGAACGCTCCTGACGGCGGCCGTCTGGGGTGAGCGCTTGGACCTCCACGACGTTCTTGCCGTACTTCAACCCGGCACTGGGTCCGAGTTCTGCCCGGAGACTCCCGTCGGGGTACCTGACGAAACGCTTCGTGACAGTGGTGCCGTTGAGGGTCGCAGTCATCTGCGCCGCAGGCTTGACGTTCACGCGAACGCGGACCGGGCCGGCAGGACGCAGGGCCGTCGCCGCAACCTCGCCGAGAGCCGCGGAACGCCGTGGGGCGGCCACCCGCAGCAGCCCGTTGACGGCGCGGGTGACCGTGAACCGGCTCGAGTCGAAACTGCGGCGGCCGTCGCGCGTGAACTCCGCAAGCACCCCGTTCGCGCCCACCTTCAGAGGCCCGTTCATGCCGAGGCGGGCCTTGACCGTGCGGCCGTTGCGCTTGACCTGCTTCGTCACATCGACACCGTTGACCCGCAGCAGCGTCAAACGGGCGCCCTGGGCCAACTCCAGACGCACGGTGACGGGGGCCTTCGAGCGCTTCCGTAGCGCTTGATCAGCCGGCGCGGTGATTGATCCGAGCAACTTCTTGGCCATTGGGGCCTGCGTGGCGCTGACCGTCGATCCGGGGGACTCAGCCGCTGCTGGAGCGGTGGGCATGAGCAGCGCGCCGACCGCGCAGATGGCCACAAATGGCGCGCGATGCATGACGTGACCCTAGCCATAGCCACCTGGCGCGGCAAACAGCCGACGGGATGATGCGCGCCGCGCTCATCGGGACCGTCGGCAGTGCTACCGTTCACGCACTTGACGAGGCGAGGTGGTCATGGACGTCGCAATCGGCGCTTGGATCCTTGTAGCGGTAGGCCTGTTGCTGGCCTTCACCGGAACGAAGCTGTTCTGGCTCGCGGTGGGGATCGCAGGCTTCGCGTTCGGCTGGCTCGTCACACTGGCGCTGTTCCCCAACGTCGATCCGGTGGCCGGACTGCTCGCCGGACTTGTGCTCGGGATCGCATGTGCGGTGGTCGCCATCAAGGGGCTACCCGTGATCGGGATGGCGCTCGGCGCGGTGCTCGTGGGTCTGTTCGGACTGACGCTGGCGAAACTGTTCTTCGACAACAATGTGGTCTGGAACGTCGTCGGTTTCATTGTCGGCGCCGTCATCGGCTACTTCGTCGTGAAGCTCTCGCTCGACTTCGGCATCGCACTGGTGACAGCAATGGGCGGTGCCACCATGGTCTGGAACGGGATCGTGGAGGCGCTGCCGAACCTCACGGAGGTCATCGCCACCATCGCTGCGCTGGCGACGTTCATCTTCGGCTTCCTGGCCCAGCAGGCGCAACGACGCAATGCTGAACAGACCGACGCTGTGGCCTGAGGGTCAACTCATCGCTTTGAGCGACTCCGCCACCGGATAGCACACGCGTGGGGTGTGGACGAACGTCACAAGACCACCCTTCATGGAACCGCGGCAGGAGCACGTCCGTTCGGACCGCACGGTCCAGCGCACGAGGAGGACGAAGAACCACGTGCACGTGATCGCGTACAGAGCCAGAAATACGGCGAACACCACCACGGTCCTACTCCTTCAAATGCGTGTACCCACTTTGGGCCCGTCGCCAGTTACCCGCAACCCGAAACACCAGACTCGCCAGGGCGGATCAGTCGAACGACCGAGCCATCAGGGCGATGCCCAGGGCTGCGGCGACCAGCACGGCGAAGCCCACACGCAATGACGAGAACTCGCCGATGACGCCGACCAGGGGAGCCCCGATCACGAAACCGATGTAGTTGCCCACGTTGACTCGGGCGACCGCGATACCGGTGTGGCGCGGGTCGTGGTGAGAGGCCGCCACGAACGCCATCGGTAGCACGGGGCTGATGCCGAGACCCACGATGGCGAACCCGGCAATGGCGATGACCGCGGTGGGCGCGAACGCCACCACGAGCAAGCCGACCGCGGCCAGCAGACCCCCGGCCGTGATAAGCCACTGCACACCCCGGCGCCCGACGAGGTGGTCGGCGAACGTACGACCGATCAGCATGAACAACGCGTAGGCGGCATAAGCCAAGGCGGCCACGGACTCGGTGGCGCCGAGGACGTCGGTGAGGTCCAGCGCCGACCAGTTGGAGACCGAGGAATCGATGATGAAGGCGAGAACGACGGCGAACCCGAACACCAGCAGTGGCCGCCACGGCACCGACGCCGACGCCGCCAACGGGTCCGGGGCGGCTTCGTCCGCCTCATGACTGCGCACGAAGCGTGTTGAGGCGATGAGCCCCACCGGGATCAGGACCACGGCGATGATCCCGAAGAAGGCCAACAGGGTCAGGGAGGTGGCGGCAGCGACCGAAGCTGCCACAGCACCCAGGATCGTGGCCAGGCTCCACCAGGCGTAGAACGACGCCATGACGCTGCGTCCGACCTGCGCCTGCACGCCGATCCCCTGCATGTTCATGGTGGCGTCGACCGAGCCGAGTCCGAAGCCCATCAGTGCCAACGCGCCCAACAGCCCCGGGAAGGAACCCGCGGTCGTGGCCGCCCCCACCGCCACCAGTCCCCCGGCCACGATCAGTGCGCACACCCGGAGTACGACCGCGCTGTGGAACCGCACTGCCAGCAGACCTGCAAGCACGCTGCCCACGCCGGCAAGGATGGGCACACCCGCGAGGATCATCGCGAGCCCAC
>CALFYG010000219.1 GCA_937952095.1 uncultured Micrococcales bacterium
AGCGGGGTCGGCAGGTAGGCCACGACGGCGTCGAGCATGGGCTGCACGCCCTTGTTCTTGAACGCCGAACCGGTGAGGACCGGGGTCAGCTTGCTGGCGATCGTGGCCCGGCGGATACCGGCCTGGATCTGCTCCTCGCTGGGCTCCTCGCCCTCGAGGTACATGTGCATGATGTCGTCGTCGGCCTCGGCCAGCGTCTCGATCAGCTTCTCGCGGTACTCGGCGGCCTGGTCGGCCATCTCCGCGGGGATCTCCTCGAGGTGGTAGTCCTCACCCATCTGGGTCTCACCGCGCCACATCATGGCCTTCATGCGGACCAGGTCGATCAGTCCGATGAAGTCGCCCTCGGCGCCGATCGGCAGCTGCAGCACCAGCGGAGTGGCGCCCAGGCGGCTGACGATGGTGTCGACGCAGAAGAAGAAGTCGGCACCCGTGCGGTCGAGCTTGTTCACGAAGCAGATGCGGGGGACGCCGTACTTGTCGGCCTGCCGCCACACCGTCTCCGACTGCGGCTGCACGCCGGCGACGCCGTCGAACACGGCAACCGCACCGTCGAGCACACGCAGCGAACGCTCCACCTCGACGGTGAAGTCGACGTGGCCGGGCGTGTCGATGATGTTGATCTGCGTGCCCTTCCACTCACAGGTGGTGGCCGCAGAGGTGATGGTGATGCCGCGCTCTTGCTCCTGCTCCATCCAGTCCATCGTGGCTGCGCCGTCGTGGACCTCACCGATCTTGTAGTTGATACCGGTGTAGAAGAGGATGCGCTCGGTCGTCGTCGTCTTGCCGGCATCGATGTGGGCCATGATGCCGATGTTGCGTACGTTGTTGAGGTCTGCCATCTGTTACGCCCCTACCACCGGTAGTGCGCGAAGGCCTTGTTGGCCTCGGCCATCTTGTGGGTGTCCTCACGCTTCTTCACGCTGGCGCCGAGTCCGTTGCTGGCGTCGAGCAGTTCGTTGGTGAGGCGCTCGGTCATGGTGCGCTCACGGCGCTGGCGGGCATAGGTCACCAGCCAGCGCAGGGCGAGGGTGTTGCTACGGCCGGACCGCACCTCCACCGGAACCTGGTAGGTCGCGCCACCGACACGGCGGCTGCGGACCTCGAGGGTCGGACGGATGTTGTCCAGGGCGCGCTTGAGCGTCACCAACGGGTCCTGCCCGTTCTTCTCACGGCAGCCTTCGAGTGCGCCGTAGACGATCGACTCGGCGGTGCTCTTCTTGCCGTCCAGCAGAACCTTGTTCACCAGTTGGGTGACCAGCGGCGATTCGTACACCGGGTCAACAACCACTGGGCGCTTGCCAGCGGGTCCCTTGCGAGGCATCAGCCCTTCTCCTTCTTCGCGCCGTAGCGGCTACGAGCCTGCTTGCGGTTCTTCACACCCTGGGTGTCCAGCGCGCCGCGCACGACCTTGTACCGCACACCGGGAAGGTCCTTCACACGGCCGCCACGCACGAGCACGATCGAGTGCTCCTGCAGGTTGTGACCGACGCCGGGGATGTACGCCGTGACCTCGATACCGCTGGTCAGCCGGACACGCGCCACCTTGCGCAGTGCGGAGTTCGGCTTCTTGGGGGTGGTGGTGTACACACGCGTGCAGACCCCACGGCGCTGCGGGCTCCCCTTCAGCGCGGGGGTCTTGTTCTTCGCGACCTTGTCCTGCCGGCCCTTGCGGACCAGCTGCTGGATCGTGGGCACTACGTCTCCGCTCGTTCGATCGGTGGTCGGTGGTGGCACCGGGTGGTGCCGCGTGTCCGATTCGTCCGGTTCCTCCGACCCCCGAGGTCGGGCGTGTCGCGGCCTTGACCGCCGATCACGCGACCTTGTGGTGGGTCGGGGCCAGTACCTCGCGCTCATGGCGCAAGCCAACCCGCTGGCCATCTGGCCTGCGTCGGTTGGCTCGTAGGTGACTGACGGTGGCGTCCGGACGTCCCAGACACACTCCCATTAAGGTACCGCATGGCCGTTCAGCCGGTCAAAGGGGGTTGGCCCGAAATACGTGACCAGGGACGTGATCTTCGTTACGCTGCGCCGCCCGGGACGGACGAAGCGGCGGCCGGAGGCCGATAGTCGAGTGTTGCGACGCTGCCATGACACGCCGGGCGCGTCCTGCAGTTTCGCAACACTCGGTGATCCGTGGCAGCGTCCGGGGGTCAGAACACGCGCAGCAGGGCGTCGAAGTCTGAGGCGTCGGTCGGCAGGTCGGTCGGGAGTTCGGTGGAGAAGGCGCCCACGATGATGGCCACGATCAGGAACCCGATGAACAGAATGCCGATCGCGATGTTGATCCACGCGATGACCTTGGCCGCCGTCACCATCCCCGCCCCGTCGAGCCATCCGTTGGAGGCCGCGATCGCCTTCGAGGCCTTACTCGCGAAGACCAGAGCGACGATGGCGAGGACGAACGGGCACACGGCCCACGACAGGATCGCCAGAACAAGCGCGACGATGGCGTCGGACGAGGTCTGTGGTTGCGGCTGCGGCTGCCCGTAACCGTATGCGGGAGGTGGTGGCTGCTGGCTCACACGACCAGCCTAGTCGCGCGGACCGTCAGGTCGCTGCCCACGACGATGCGCCACCCAGTGCAACGCGATACTTGCGGCCACTGATGCGTTGAGGGATTCGGTGGCAGCCGTCATCGGGATCGACACCACCACGTCGCAGGTCTTCGCGACCAGAGCCCCGAGACCCCTGCCCTCCGCTCCTACGACAAGTGCCACCGGCCCGTCCGCCAGTCGGCTGAGCTCCTCGAGTCCGTCGGAGGAGCCGGCGTCCAGTCCCACACAGAAGCACCCCCGTTCCTGCAGGAGCTTCAGGGTCTGACTGACGTTGCCGATCTGGCAGACCGGAAGTCGTGCCAAGGCCCCGGCGGAGGTCCGCCACGCGGCCGCCGTCACAGGGGCCGAGCGTCGCTCGGGGACGAGCAGGGCGGTTGCGCCGAACGCTGCGGCCGACCGAGCGATGGCTCCGAGGTTGCGCGGGTCGGTGACCTGATCCAGAACCACCCACAACGGATCAGGGGTGCCCAGAAGACTGTCGAGTTCGGTGTACCGGAACGGCTCCGCGATGAGCAGCAGCCCTTGGTGCACCACATCGCCCGCGCGCTCGTCGATGACGTGCTTAGGCACCTCTTTGACCTCGAGTCCCGCAGCCGAGGCGAGGGTCACCGCCTCGTGGACCCGGTCGTCGAGGTCGATGCGCAACTGCACCAGCAACTCAGTGGCAGGCGTCCGGGACCGCAACGCCTCCACGACGGGATTGCGTCCCGCGACAATGTCCTCGGCCGCGCGGCGTGCTTGTCGCTTGGGTTGCTTGCGATCGGCCGCCTTGGCACGCCGGGCGGCTGGATGACCGGGCCGGTCCTTCGCCGCGGGGGTCGGGCCCTTGCCCTCAAGACCCTTACGTCGCTGCCCACCGGAACCGACGGTCGCCCCCTTCTTGGAGCCCGCGGAGCGTTTGGCCCCCCGCCGCTGCGAGTTACCC
>CALFYG010000220.1 GCA_937952095.1 uncultured Micrococcales bacterium
CCTCGGCCTCCGCAGATGCAGCGTTACCCGGGTGGGGGCTCGACCGCATCGACCAGCGCGCGCTGCCGCTTGATGGCGCGTATGCGCCGCCCGCGGACGGGACCGGAGTCACCGTGTATCTGGTCGACACAGGACTCGACGTCAGCAACAGCGAGTTCGAAGGCCGCGCATCACTGGGCATCGATCTGACCGGTACGGGTGTCACTGACTGTGCGGACGAACAAGGCGTCGGCCACGGGACGTTCGTGGCGGGCATCGCCGGTGGGGCCACGACGGGAGTGGCACCGAAGGCCGCGCTTGTCGAGGTGCAGGCACTCGGGTGCACCGAGGGTGGATCGACGATGACCGTCGCCGAGCAGCGCCGAGCTGTTGTGAAGGCCGCGCGGTGGATCCGGCTCAATGCAGTGCGTCCCGCGGTCGTCAACATGTCGTTGGCCTTCCCGGGATCGGCCCGTGTGGACCGGGCAGTGCAGCGGCTCGTGGCCAGTGGTGTGCCGGTCGTGGCCGCTGCCGGGAATCAAGCGGCGGACGCGTGCAGCAAGTCCCCGGCGCGCGTGCCGTCTGTGATCACGGTGGGTGCCAGCACGCAGAAGGATCGCCCGTGGTCGGGATCGAACCGTGGCCGGTGTGTGGATCTCTGGGCGCCGGGCAAAGGCATTACCTCCGTCGCCTTCGAAGGCGGGGTCTTCCGGTACGTGGGCGTGGGGGCCACCTCGTGGGCGACCCCGTTCGTGACGGGCGCCGCGGCGTTGTACCTGCAGACCCACCCTGGGGCCGACGCTGCGGAGGTGCACCGGGCACTGCGTCGTTCCGCGACGAAGGGCGCGCTTGAGGGCCTTTCTGCCGGCTCGCCGAACCGTCTACTGTTCGTGTCATGAGCCGTGTTTTCGCGATGCCTTTCGGGTCCGTCTACCCGCACTACGTGAACAAGGTGGAGAAGAAGGGACGCACAAAGGCCGAACTCGACGAAGTCATCGAGTGGCTCACCGGGTTCGATGACGCGCAGTTGCAGAAGCACATCGATGACGGGACGACGTTCGAGGAGTTCTTCGACGATGCCACGCTCAATCCGAACGCTGCGCTGATCACCGGTGTGGTGTGCGGGGTCCGGGTCGAGAACGTCGAGGACCCTCTGATGCAGAAGATCCGGTACCTCGACAAGTTGGTCGACGAATTGGCCAGGGGCAAGGCGATGGAGAAGGTGCTGCGGGGCTGACAACTACCTGATCTGGCGGATCCTTCCCTCCTCGCCCCAGGTGCGGTCGGCCGTGAGCACCTCGTCGTCGGCCCGATGCGCCAGGGCCAGACAGAGTCGGTCGCCCAATGAGAGCCCTTCACCCTTGCGCCATCGACGCGCCGCCCACTCCGCGTCATCAGCGTCGACGGATTCCAGTGTGATGCCGTAGGACAGGAGCAACGCCCGGCTCAGATCCCAGTCGCCGCCCGCGGCCAGTACCTTCTGCGCGACCTCGCTCCAATTGGCGGTGCTGCACAGTCCGCCGCCCTCCAGGGCCGACTCCACAGTGTCCGCGCCAGCTTCGCCCCCGAGGTAGGCCAACAGCGCCGAGGCGTCGAACACCGTCATGCGCGGTCCTCCGCTGCGGCCGCAGCGCGTCGATCGGAGAGCAGGCTGTCCACCAGATCCTTGCCTTCGAGTCCCTCGCGCACAAGGTCACGCAACTGTTCACGGGTCAGCAGAAGCAGACCGTGCGGCGTCTCCACCAGCACTATCGGACGCCCCTCGTGAAGGCCGGCGCGCTCCCGAAGTTCGGCGGGGACGACAAGCCGCCCTCGATCGCCCATCGATGCCGAGTATGTTCCACTCATGACGCAAACGTACCACTTGTACTGTAGAAGTGGTACGGCTTCGCCGCGGCTTACGTGGCAGTGGTGGACAAACCGGCGCTTCCTACACTGGAAACGGAGGATTCCCATGCCGAGCCGTGTCGTCGATGCGAAGTGTCCGTTGCGTGACGATCAGCCCTGCACCCTATGTCACCCGGATGCGAAGAAGGGTCCGCAGGACTGCCCCACCGTCGCTTTGGTGATGGCTGATGAGAGCCTGCGCGAGCAACTTGGCGAATGGCGCGCTGAGCGCCGGTCAGCCTCGTAGCGCCGACAACACCTCGCCGGCCGCGCGGTCACCTGATTCCAGAGCGCCTTCCACGTAGCCGCTCCATTCGGTGGCGGTCTCCGTGCCCGCCCAGTGGACCGCGCCGAAAGGCTTGCGCATCAGGTGGCCGACAGTGGTCAGGACGCCGGGTGGCATGACCGCGCCGTAGCACCCCTTCGACCACTGTTCGGCGGTCCAGTCCTTGTCCACGTACTCCAGCGGCTCGGCTGCCTGCGGCCCGAGGTGGCGGACCAGCGTGCGGACCGCGATCTCGCGCCGCGCTTCAGGCCCGTCATCAGCGACGCTGCGCCCCTCGACCGACTCGAAGAAGCCTGCGATGAGTCCGACGTCAGATCCCGGAGGGGTGGCGTCGAATGCCGGCGTGAAGGCCGAGGTGTCATCCATGACGAAACCGTTGTGGTTGCTGTCGCGCCAGAAGGGCCGGTCGTAGGCCAGCCACGCCTTGATCGTCGAGCCCATCGTCTGCTTCTCCAGCAGGCGGCGGCGGTCCTGGGAAAGGCCCGGCTCCCAGGCGATCTGGGCGGCTAGCGGGGGAGGTGTGGCCATGATGAGCCGACGCGTTGTGATGGCGTCGCCGGAGCCGGTGGTGACGCTGAGGGTGTCGGCATCCTGTTCGACCGCGACCACCGGTGCTTCGAGCCGCAGGTTGTCGCCGAGCCCATCGGCCAGGTGCTGTGCGGCCGCGTGCAGGCCGCCGTCGAACAGGAAGTTCTGCGCGCCACCTGGTCCGCCGGCCAGCACGACGAGCAGCCCGCCGGCGGCCTTGCAGTAGAAGGCGAAGAACAGGAACGACAGTTCTCTGGCTTCCGTGCAGAAGACCGCTTCGCACACCATGTTCATCAGGTCACGGATGTCGGCGCTCGAGGTGCGGCTCGCGACCCACGACGCCACGGTTTGGCCGTCGAGTTCCTCAGACTTCGGGTGGTTCCACGGAGCGCTGGTGTCGAGGCGCTTCATCGCGCGCTCGAGTTCCCAGTTGAGCTTGAGCAGTCGCAGGCGGTTCGGCGTGCCTAAGGCCTTGTCGAAGTCCTCGCCGGGTGCCCGGTCGAATCGGCCACGGAACGCCAGAGTGCACTCGCCCTCGAGCCAGGTGGGGTAGCGGACCATCCCCAGGTCGCGGGTCAGTGCATCGAGGCGGCGTTGTGTCGGTGCCAGCCACATGCCGCCGAGGTCAATGGTGTGCCCCGCGATCTCACCCGGGCAGATCCGGCCGCCCGCGCGATCCCGGGCCTCGAGGACGGTGACACTACGGCCCGCCTTCGAGATCCGCTCGGCGGCACGCAATCCTGCGAACCCCGCGCCCACGACCACCACGTCTGTTGTCATGTCGACCTCCGAACCGAACATGAGAACACTAACGGTCTGCACTGCCGCGTGTCAATGGCCATGTTGCGGTCCCCGCTGGTGGCCAACTGGAAGTCCCCACCCTT
>CALFYG010000221.1 GCA_937952095.1 uncultured Micrococcales bacterium
CCAGCGGGCCGGTGGTGGTTTCCACGCCGGGGGTGATGCCCACTTCGGGGTGGCCTGCCGTCTTGCTGTGCAGTTTGCGGAAGTTCTTCAGCTCTTCGATCGGCAGCGGGTAGCCGGTGAGGTGCAGCAGCGCGTAGATCAGCATCGAGCCGTGGCCGTTGGACAGCACGAAGCGGTCACGGTCCAGCCATTGCGGCTGACTCGGGTTGTGCTTGAGGTGCTGGCCCCACAGGGCCACCGCCATGTCGGCCATGCCCATGGGGGCGCCGGGGTGACCGGAGTTGGCGAGTTGAACGGCGTCCATGGCGAGCGCGCGGATCGCATTTGCCATGTCTTGTTGTTGCTGGGTGTTGGCCATCGGGAGCAGCTCCGGATTGGAGGGTCTGGGGGAAACCCCGTATTTTACCGATCGCGCCCGACCCAAGTCGCGAAGCCCGCTTTCGGGGCTAGCTTCCGTCTCATTCAGACCCTGACTTGCACTAAAGTGGAGCCTCTTATGCTTGGCCTTCACCTGACCGCTGATTTGCACGACTGCCGCTGTGCGCCCCATTGGCTGCAGAACGCGCCGGCGCTGGGCCAGGCCTGCCTGGAGGCGGTGGACGGCGGGGTGACCCGGGCCCATGTGGTGGACGGGCGCATCCCGCACGCAGTGCTGGTGGAGGTCTTCACGGACACCGGTATCGGCACGATGGTGGTGGACGAATGATGACCTCCTCGCAATGGACCGACCGCTGGCGCGCGGTCATGAGTGACAACTACGGCACCCCGCCGATCGTGATCGTGCGCGGTCAGGGCGCCAGCGTCTGGGACGCCGATGGACGCGAGTACCTCGACATGGTCGCCGGCATCGCTGTGAACGCTCTCGGGCACGCCCACCCCGCCGTGCAGGAGGCCGTGGCCACCCAGATGGCGCAGTACGGCCATACGAGCAATCTGGCCATCCACCCTGCGGGGGTCGAACTGGCCGAGCGGCTCATCGCCCTTTCGGGCAGGCCGGGCCGGGTCTTCTTCTGCAACTCAGGTGCCGAGGCCAACGAGGCGGCCTTCAAGGTGGCACGGCTGTCCGGACGCCACGTTGTGCACGCGGCGGAGGGTGCGTTCCACGGTCGCACCATGGGCGCACTGACCTTGACCGGGCAGCCTGCCAAACGGGCGCCGTTCGAGCCGTTGGTGCCGGGTGTGGAGTACTTCCCGTTCGGCGAGATGCCACAGGTCGGTGCGGATTCTGCAGCTGTGATCGTGGAGCCCATCCAGGGCGAGGCGGGCGTGATCCCCGCTCCCGCCGGGTACCTGCCCGCTCTCGGCGCACTTGAGCCGTTGCTCATCGTCGATGAGGTCCAGACGGGGATCGGGCGCACGGGGAAGTGGTTCGCCCATCAGCACGAGGCTGTCGCACCGGACATGGTGACCTTGGCCAAAGGGCTTGGTGGGGGGCTGCCGATCGGGGCTCTGCTGACCTTCGGGCCGGCCGCCGATATGTTGCAGCCCGGCCAGCACGGGTCGACCTTCGGCGGCAGTCCTGTGGCGTGTGCCGCGGCGTTGGCGGTCATCGACGAGATCGAGACCCAAGGACTTCTGCAGCACGCGACGGACCTCGGTGCCCACATCCAGAGTGGCCTGTCCCAGCTGTCCGGAGTGACGGAGGTCCGCGGCGCGGGGCTTCTTCTCGGAGTCGTGCTCGACCAGCCGATCGCGAAGGCCGTCGAGATGTCGTGCCGTGACAACGGCGTGTTGGTCAACGCCATCGGGGACACGGTGGTCCGCCTGGCTCCACCGCTGACCCTGTCCTTCGAACAGGCCGACCGGGCCATGGATGCCATCGCAACGGGGGTGACCGCATGAAACTCAACACCCGGGCCGCACGCCGGGAACTGATGATCGAGATCATCAGGAACAACGCCGTGGCCTCCCAGTCCGAACTCGTCGAGGCGCTGCGGGAGCGGGGCATCGATGTCACACAGGCGACCGTGTCCCGCGACCTCGACGAGATGGGCGCGGTGAAGACGATGTCCGCTGACGGCAGGCTGCTGTACGCGGTCCCGGCAGAAGGCGGGGAGGACCGCTTCTGGGTCGATGAGTCCGAGGACATCAACGCCCGCCTGATCCGCGTGGCGGAGGACACCATGGTCTCGGTCGACTACAGCGGGAACCTTGTGGTCCTGCGCACGCCGCCGGGCGCGGCGCAATACCTCGCAAGTGCTTTCGATCACTCCCACCTGCACGACGTCGTGGGCACCATTGCCGGTGACGACACGATCCTGCTCGTGGTGGCCGAATCCAGTTCCGGCGAGGCGGTCGCGGACCGCCTCCAACAGCTCATCAAGAACCGTCGATAGGAGACGAAGAAATGTCAGACAGAGTGGTGCTCGCCTTCAGCGGCGGTCTGGACACATCGGTGGCCATCGGGTGGATCAAGGAGGCCACCGGGGCCGAAGTGATCGCCTTGGCCGTTGACGTCGGTCAGGGTGGCGAGGACATGGAGGTCATCCGCAAGCGTGCGCTGGCCTGCGGTGCGGTGGAGGCCGAGGTGGCCGACGTCCGCGACGAGTTCGCCGACGACTACTGCCTGCCGGCCCTGAAGGCTGACGCGCTGTACATGGACCGCTATCCGCTGGTCTCGGCGCTGTCCCGGCCGATCATCGTCAAGCACCTTGTGGCGGCGGCGCACAAGCACCAGGCGAACATCGTGGCCCATGGGTGCACCGGTAAGGGCAACGACCAGGTGCGCTTCGAGGTCGGGATCCGGGCACTGTCCCCGGACCTGAGCTGCATCGCCCCGGTGCGTGACCTGGCACTGACCCGTGACAAGGCCATCGAGTTCGCGGAGCGGGAGGGCCTGCCGATCGACGTCACGAAGAAGTCCCCGTACTCGATCGACCAGAACGTGTGGGGGCGCGCGGTGGAGACCGGCTTCCTCGAGGACATTTGGAACGGCCCGAGCGAGGAGTTGTACACCTACACCGAGAACCCGGCCACGCCGCGCGATCCCGACGAGGTGGTGATCACGTTCGACAAGGGCGCGCCCGTCGCCATCGACGGGGAGAACGTCACCATGCTGCAGGCCATCGAGATCCTCAACGAGCGCGCCGGCGGGCAGGGCGTCGGCCGCATCGACACGGTCGAGGATCGCCTGGTCGGAATCAAGAGCCGGGAGATCTACGAGAGCCCCGGGGCCATGGCGCTGATCGCCGCTCACTCCGAGCTGCTGCATGTCACCACCGAGCGCGAACTTCTGCGCTACTTCCGCGGGGTGAGCCAGCGTTGGTCCGAGTTGGTCTACGACGGCCTGTGGTTCAGTCCCTTGCGCAATGTGCTGAGCACGGTCATCGACGAGGTCAACGAAGCGGCCACCGGGGAGATCCGGATGGTGATGCACGCGGGCAAGGCCACAGTCACCGGCCGTCGCAGTGATGCCAGTCTCTACGACTACGGGCTGGCCACCTACGACTCCGGTGACACGTTCGACCAATCGCTGGCGCACGGCTTCATCGAGCTGTGGGGTCTGCCCAGCCGGATGGCACACGCTCGGGACAACCGTCTCAATGGCTGAGGGCCGCACCGGCGAGGGGAGCCTGTGGGGCGGCCGGTTCGAGGTGCCACCGGCCGAGGCCATGGTGGAACTGTCCCGCTCCACGCACTTCGACTGGGCGTTGGCTCCGTACGACATCGCCCAGGGCAAGGCGCATGCTGCTGCCTTGTCCCGGGCGGGCCTGCTCGACGACTCCACGTATGCTGCGCTGATCGCCGGGTTGGAGACGTTGGCTTCTGAGGTCGCCGAGGGCACCTTCGTCCCGGCCTCTAGCGACGAAGACGTCCACGGTGCTCTGGAGCGCCGTCTGGTCGAGATCACGGGGGAGGACGTCGGGGGACGCCTGCGGGCCGGGCGCAGCCGCAACGACCAGGTCGCGACGGATCTGCGACTGCTTCTGCTTGATGTGTCCGACAGCCTGCGCGTCGAAATGGTGGCGTTGTGCGATGCGCTGCTCGACCAGGCAGAGCGTCACCACGCGGATCCGGCGCCAGGGTTCACGCATCTGCAGCACGCGCAGCCGGTCACGTTGGGCCACGAGATCGCCAAGCACGTCCAGCCGTTCCTCCGGGATCTCTCGCGGCTGGCGGACTGGCATGAACGCACCAGCGTGTCGCCCATGGGCGCTGGTGCCTTGGCGGGCAACGGCCTTGGCCTCGACCCCGTGGCGACGGCGGCGGAGTTGGGCTTCTCAGCCAGTTTCGCGAACTCGATCGACGCCGTGACCGACCGCGACTTCGTGGCGGAGTTCCTGTTCGTGACCGCCATGGTGGGCGTGCACCTCTCCCGGCTCGGGGAGGAGATCTGCCTGTGGGCGACTACGGAGTTCGGGTGGGTACAACTGCACGACGAGTTCTCGACCGGATCGTCCATCATGCCCCAGAAGAAGAACCCCGATTCCGCGGAGCTGGCGCGGGGCAAGTCCGGGCGACTCATCGGCGACCTCGTGTCGGTGCTGACCATGCTCAAGGGCCTGCCCTTCGCCTACAACCGCGATCTGCAGGAGGACAAGGAACCGGTCTTCGACGCCATCGCCACGCTGCGGCTGGTGCTGCCGGCCATGACCGGCACGGTGGCCACACTGTCCTTCCGGCCGGATGTGGCAGGTGCCACCACGGCCGACGGTCATGCGCTGGCCACGGAACTCGCCGACTGGCTGGTGCGCCGGGGGATGCCCTTCCGGCAGGCCCACGAGGTGGCCGGCCGCGCGGTCAAGGCCGCGGACGAGGCGGGTGTCGCGTTGTGGGACCTCGACCTCGCAGCGGTTGATCCAGCGCTCGACGGCGGTCACGAGGCACTGTCGGTCGACGCGGCACTTGCCGCCCGTTCACACCTGGGTGGCACGGCTCCCGATGCTGTCGCGGCCCAGTTGTCGCAGGCGCGGGAGGTGCTGGCGCAGTACCGCTGACGCGGAGGTGAGCCGCTGTTTCGGCGCGGATCAATCGGGCGTTTCGGGCGTACACTGGAACCAGGGGTGGTTCTCATGATTGACCGTCTCGATCGCACACTGACCCACTTCGTCGACGAAGGGCGCATCCCAGCCGACGTCGCAGCGGATCTCAGCATGGAACTCCACACGCCGCGCAGCGATGCCAAGCAGCGTCTGGCGGAGTTGGCCGCCTATGCGGGGGCGGCTCTGGCGACGATCGGGTTGATCGTCATCGGGACCCAGGTCTGGAGCGACTTCACATATCTGGCCCAGGCGCTGCTACCTGCCGCCGCTAGCGCCGGTCTGCTGCTCGGTTCCTGGCTTGTCACGAGGTCCGTACAGGCTCTGGCCGAACACCCTGCCCGCAGCCGTTTGGCCCAGGTCATGGGAGTGGTCGCCGCAGTGCTTGCGGTGCTGGCGGTCTTCATGGTGTTCCCGCCCGCGGCTGGCTACCAGGGGGATTGGGATTGGCACTTCGCCGTGGCGAGCACCGTCGGACTGGTGATCTGCTTCGTGGTCTCGCGTTGGTCACCCGGCGCGATCTCGACGATCGGCACCATCGGACTGGCGACGATGACCGGCATCTCGTGGCTGCAGCACCCGGTGGTCTACGTCGAGTCACCGTGGCCGGTGGCCGTGTTCATCATTGCGCTAGGCGTGGGGCTCTGCCTGTTCCTGTACAGGTACTTCCCGCCGGCTTGGTTGACGCGCGTGGCCGGAATCGGGATGTGGCTGCTGGGCAATATGGTGCTGCTGACCGCCGTCTCCGGATATCCGGACGCACCCGACGAGCCTTCCCGCTGGGCGGGTCGCCTCAGCGCGATTGTGCTGATCGTCGTGGGTACCTGGCTGTTCGCCAAAGGTGCTGACTGGACCTGGGCGATCGGTGTCGCCGTGTCGGCGGCGATGCTCGTCGGGCTCTGGTCAGTGGTCGCTGTCAACGCCGGCATTGCGCTGCTGTTGGCAGGCTTCGTCCTGATCGCGATCGGGGCCGGTCTGTTCACATGGCGTAAGAAGGCGGAGCAGCGCGCGCCTGACCGGGCATAGACTCGGGCGGTGCGTGCGCCGATCGGGCCCAGATGGCTGACCCTGATCATCCTGGCCTTCGGCCTGCTCGAGATCCCCTGGGTGATCTACCTGCTCTTCTTTCAAGAACGGACCGGGACGGCTCAGCACACCCATCTGGCCGTGCTCGGTCTGAGCGGGGGCGCGGCGCTTCTGGCGGTGATGGCCGGACTGCGACTGTGGCAGGCTCGGCCATGCGCCGCGCCGCTGTCCGTCATGACGGCGACGTGGATGGCGGCGAATCTCTACTTCGCGATGGTGTAGTCTGCGGTGCCGGTCGTGGCGGCGACGGTGGTCGGCTTCGTGGTGGCCGCGATCTCCGCGGGCGCGGTCTTGCGCGATCCGGACGAGCGTCCGGCACGGTGGCAGCCGCTGGTGTTGTTCGCGGTCGCGGCCGTGATGGCACTTCGCTTGGCGTTGACCTTCACCGGGACGGGAACCTCCATCGCCGCTGATCATCTGCGACTGCTCGTCGTGCTCTATGACACCGCGGAGGTCGTCGCACTGCTCGGCCTGGGTCTGTCGTTGCGCGCTGGCAGGGCCCGCGCGGGGATCGTGTTCGGTTCCATGGGCATCGTCTTGTTCTTCCTGGACGCCTTTGTGAACATCGTGGTCGTGCCCTCGGGGCAGGCGTTCGTCGCTGCGCTGTTCTACGCCGTCGTCGGTGAGGTCCCTTCGATCGCTATGTGTGTGGGTGCCGTGGTGCTGGCGATGCGCCGGTGGACCGAGGTCGCCCCGGACCCAGCGGTCGGTGCCAAGATGGGGGCGTGACCGACCTGCTCTCCGATCTTGAAGCCCGCGGCTTGATCGCCTCGTCCACCGACCTTGGCGCGCTCGCCGAAGCCATGGCCGAACCGATCACCTTGTACTGCGGATTCGACCCCACGGCGTCGAGCCTGCATGTGGGCAACCTGGTGCCGCTGTTGCTGTTGCGCCGGTTCCAGCTGGCTGGACACAAGGTGATCGCACTGGTCGGGGGCGCCACCGGTCTGATCGGCGATCCCAGCGGACGCAGCACTGAGCGGGTCCTGAACACCGACGACACGGTGGCTGACTGGGTGGAGCGCGTGAAGGGGCAGTTGCAGCATTTCCTCGACTTCGACGGGGACAACCCGGCGACGCTGGTGTCGAACCTCGACTGGACCGAGCCGATGAGTGCCATCGAGTTCCTGCGTGACGTCGGCAAGCACTTCAGCGTGAACGCCATGCTGGCCAAGGAGTCGATCTCGGCGCGCCTCAACGGCGACGGCATCAGCTACACGGAGTTCAGTTACATGCTCCTGCAATCCATGGACTACCTGCAGTTGTACCGCGACCACGGGTGTCGGCTGCAGGTCGGTGGATCCGACCAGTGGGGAAACATCACCGGCGGTCTCGATCTCATCCGCAAAGTGGAGGGTGCGGACAGCCGTGCCCACGGTCTGACCGTGCCGCTGGTGACGAAGGCCGACGGTTCGAAGTTCGGGAAGACCGCGGGTGGAGCGATCTGGCTCGACGCCGCGCAGACGACCCCGTTTGCCTTCTACCAGTTCTGGCTCAACACCGACGATCGCGACATCGCGAACATGCTGCGCTACTTCAGTCTGCGCCCGCTCGAGGAGGTCGAGCAGATCATCGCCGAGGGGGAGGAGAATCCTGCGCGCAGGACCAGCCAGAGGGCCTTGGCGGCCGAACTCACCGACCTCGTCCACGGCCGGCAAACGCGCGAGCACATCGAGGCGGCCAGTGCCGCGCTGTTCGGTCGGGGAGACCTGGACGGCCTGCCAGAGGAGATCCTCGAGCAGGCCACCGTGGACGTCCCCACCGTGAAGGCCGATCCGGGGTCTGCCTTGGTGGACGCGCTGGTCGCGACGCAACTGTGTGCGTCCAAGTCGGCGGCCCGCCGAGCGATCGCCGAGGGCGGTGCCTACGTCAACAACGAGCGGGTGTCCGATGTCGATGCGGTCGTGGACCAGGCGTCCGCGCTGCACGGCCGATGGGTGCTTCTGCGCCGTGGAAAGCGCTCGATCGCCGTGGTCGATCTAGGGTGATACGCGGAGCTCGCCGCACACCGCGGCGGCCTTCCCGACCCCCCTTCACAGACCCAAAACCCGCCTGCTACCTTTAATTCTGTTGCTCGAAAGAGCAGCCCCCAAACGACTCGAGAGCCTGCAAAGGCCGACCGAGACGCGCGGGAACCAGGGGGTGGTTGACAAGTCAGCCCCGTCTGGTACAGTGGAGAAGTTGCCCCGGAAACCTCCTAGCGAAAGCTGAAGGTGATGGTGTGCGCCCGCTCCTTGAGAACTCAACAGTGTGCCAAAAATCAATGCCAACCCCGTTCGTTGGCCGGCAGTAGTCGGTTGGCGAAAGGGATTTCTTTGAGGCATGACGAATTTTGATGAAAGTCAGATTCGTTCTTGCCAGGCTTACAATTCGTGAGCGAACACATTCATTCACGGAGAGTTTGATCCTGGCTCAGGACGAACGCTGGCGGCGTGCTTAACACATGCAA
>CALFYG010000222.1 GCA_937952095.1 uncultured Micrococcales bacterium
CCGATCAGGGCCAGGGTGAGGAACAGGCCGAGCCACATCATGTGGCGGCGGTGGCCGTACTTGGCCCGCTGCCGGTCGGACACGGTGCCGAACCAGGGGTGCACGATGACGTCGAGCACCTTGGGCAGCAGCAGCGCGAATCCTGCGATCCACGGCGTCACGGCCAGCACGTCGGTCATGAAATAGAGCAGCAGCAGGCCGGGCACGGTGACCCAGACGCCCATGCCGACCGAGCCGGTGGCGTAGGCGAGCAACTTGCCCGAGGACGGCGCCGTGTCAGGCGCGTGCGTGGTCTCGGGTGTTGCGTTGGTGGTGATTGTCACGAGTCGCTCCTCAGGCCGCGCTCTTGGCCCGGGCGACAACGCCGCGAGCGAGGGTGGCTGCGTCGAAGGCGCCGGACGTGGCGCGCTCGAGCAGTGTCTTGGTGATGATCCGGTCGACGACGACCGGCAGGTGCCGCGCGAGGAAGAACTCGAGCTGCCCCTTGGAGCTGGTGGGCACGTCGCGACGCACGTGGCGGGACAGCCCGGCGTTGACGATCGCATCGACCACGCCCTCGAGTGGCTCGTAGGTGCTCATCCCCTCCAGGGAAAGCCCGGCGTCCTTGGTCGAGTCGTGGATGGGGCTGCGGACAGCCGAGGGGTACACGGTCGTCACCCCGACGTGCCCGGCCAGTTCCAGGCGCAGGGCATCGGCGTAGGCGACCATCGCCCGCTTGGACACGCCGTACGCGGCGGCCAGCGGCAGCTGCATCACGGCCATCCGGGAGGCGACCATGACCACGCGGCCCTTGGATTCGACCAGGGCGTCGACACACTGGCTGGTGACCCGCCAGGCGCCGATCAGGTTGATCTCCAGTTGCCGGTAGAGCTCGGCGTCCGGCATGAACTCCGCAGGGGCGGGCCCGCCGGTGCCGGCGTTGTTGACCAGGATGTCCAGTCCGCCGAGCAGTTCCAGAGCCTGTGCAACGCCGTCGATCACGGACTGGTCGTCGGTGATGTCGCAGGCGATGACGGGGATCTCGTCGGTCGCCGACGGCTTGAGGTCCAGGCCGACCACGGTCGCGCCGCGCGCGGTGAAGTCCGCGGCGATGGCGCGGCCGAAGGTTCCGGACGCGCCGGTGACCAGCACCCGCTTGCCCGCGGCGTCGGTGTTGTCGTGAAGGTAGGGGATTCGCATTCTCAGTTCTCTTCTCAGGCCGCAGGCGCGTGCGTGGTGGCGGGACGGGAGGTCGTGGTGAAAGCCGGGCGACCGGTGCGGATCCGGGCCGCGCCGCGCTTGAGTTCTGCCGCGCTGTCCGCGATGAATGCGTCGAAGTCGATGCGCATCATCGGGCGCTTGCTGCCCCAGCGGTCGACGGCGGCGTCGTAGGCCTTCGCGATCGCGCGGTCGATCCGACCCTTGGCGGGCAGGGCGTACTCGCCGGCGAAGTAGGCGGCGGCAAGCTTCGACTGTGCCTCGACGACCGGCATCGCCGCTCCGGTGGACTGCATGAGGCCGACGAAGGTCAGCGACGGGTCCTCGGTGTGGAACACGCGCTTGTAGAGCGGCATGTTCTCGGCGTTGTCGGTGAGCCAGGACTGCTCCAGGAACGGGATCGTGACCCGGTAGCCCGTGGCCCAGACGATGATGTCGGCCTGCACCTCGCTGCCGTCGGTCATGTGCACGGTGTGGCCGTCGAACCGCTCGATGCCACGAACGGGGCGCACCTCGCCGTGGGTGATCCGGTGCAGGATCGTGTCGGAGATGGTGGGGTGGTTCTGGAACAGCCCGAAGCTCGGCTCGAGCAGACCGTAGTGCTGCGGCTTGCCCACGGCCAGACCCAGCATGGTCTGCGCGATGACCTGCCGGATCCGCCACGGCAGCACCGACAGCGCGCCGTTGGTCGCATCGGCGGGCTTGCCGAACAGGTACTTGGGAACGATGAAGGAGCCGTGGCGGGCGGACAGCATCACGTCCTGTGCCACGTGGGAGGCGTCGACGGCGATGTCCATCGCGGAGTTGCCCATGCCGACGACGATCACGCGCTTGTCACGGAAGATCTCGGGGTTGCGGTAGTCGTGAGCGTGCATCTGCTCGCCGGCGAACTCGCCGGGGTAGCCGGGCTCGGGCCAGCGGGGGTCCCAGTTGTGGCCGTTGGCGACCACGACGCCGTCCACCTCGAAGCGGGCGCGGTCGTCGGTCTCGATGATCCAGCCGGCGCCGTCCTTGCGCACCGAGGTGACGGTGGTGTTGAACCGGTACTTCTGTGTCACGCCGAACGTCTCCGCGTAGTCCTGCAGCCAGCCGGCCACCTTGGTACCCGCGGGGTAGTCCTCCCACTCGGCGGGCATCGGGTAGTCGGCGAACTCGGTGCGGCCCTTGGAGGTGTTCAGGTGCAGGGAGTCGTACGCCGGGCTCAGGCCGGAGGTGTTGTCCTGCACCCAGAGGCCGCCGACCCGGTCGCCCTTCTCGAATGCGATCACGTCGACACCGCGTTCAATCAACTCCTTGACGGCGGTGATGCCTGCGGCACCTCCTCCGATGACAGCGATTCGAGGCGCAGCAGAAGTAGACACAGAGAATCCTTAGGTAGTGGGTGACGCAAGAGGTGTCGCGCCCGATCGGGCTGACAATGTGAGGTTGCCCATGTGTGACATCCCACAAACCGGGCGGGGCTGTGATGGTGGTCACAGCCACGGAGCCCGCTCAGGATCTCGCGGATTCCCGTGGTGGCTCAGCCGACCGGCTCGCCCCCGGTTGTAGCTCCGAGCCGCCAGAGGCTCAGCAGTATCAGCACGTCTGCGGCGATGAGCAAGACCCCTAGAGCCGGGTGGCCCAACATCGCTAGCCCCGCCGCAGCCAGCAGGAACACCGCGACCTCGACCGCGTTGCGTACCTGTGCCGGCAGGGGGAACCGGGCTTTGGGCGAGAGCAGCAACCCCCACACCACCGCAACAACTATGACGCAGAGGGCACCCACCAGCACCCCTCCCACCGAGTACCCCCACCACCCGACGACGGCGAGCAGCGTGAGCTCGAGCGCGAACCGCAGCGTCAGGACCAGGGGGAGCACAGGCCCATTCTGGCGGGAGTACCGTCGAGGTATGAAGACGATCTTGGTCGTCGGTGCGTCGCGGGGGATCGGTCTGGTGATCGCGCAGCA
>CALFYG010000223.1 GCA_937952095.1 uncultured Micrococcales bacterium
GGCGACACGACCTGCTGGTAGCCGATGCAAGCGAACGCCCCCGGGTTGTTGACGGTCGAGTTGAACGAGTTGACGGACCGGCCGGTGACGTAATGAGTGCTGGCCGACACGTCGTCTATTCCGACCGCCCACGACGACATCCACTGGATGGCGGGTGGGTTGACCCCGGCGTCGACCAGGGCTCCGTCGAACCCGAGGGCGCCCTGGTCGTCCGACGTGTGGATCAGCACCAGCGGGGAAGCAATCAGCGGGATCGGCAGATACCAGTAGGCGCGCTGGTCGACGGGATGCGAGTTGGTGCCGTCGGTGGCGGTCGGCCATACCCACGCCGTGAACCCGTCGGGCCATGCGGACGGATGGTCGCCGGGTTTCGCCGACCACGGGGCCGGGGCCGGGTTGCCGAGTGGGTCGAGGTCCGCCTTGAACAGCGGCCCCATGTAGACGGGGTTGGTCCACCCGCTCCGGTCGAGGTTCGGGTGCAGCCAGTTGAACGTGACTTGGGGGACCGCAGGCTTAGACCCCCATCCGAGCGGCGGGGGGATCCGGTAGCGGTCGAACTCGGCGATCACGTCGCGGCCCCGCACTGTTGTCACCCGCTGGACCGGCTGAACGTGCTTGGGCGTGAAGGATGGTCGTTCGATGACCCCGAGCCGGTCGGGGGTTCCCGCTATCGAGAAGGTGACGACCCGGCCCTCATCCAGATTGGTGGCGGACGGTTCGTCGTTGTGGATCGTGAACTCGAAGGCCCCGGCGTCGGAGTCCTCGTCGGTGTAGAACGCCCCGTCCTGCACCGGGATGTCCATGACGTCGTCGTCGTGGCCGAGTGAGTCCCACAGATCGACGGTGAACTTTCGGACCGTCACGGGATCACCGCCATCGCCGACGGGTCAGGGATCGTGATGACGATCCCGACCTTGCAGCCTTTGCCTTGCACGTTGGCTCCCAGGACCGGCGCCGAGACGTGAGCTTCGAACGTGAGGTTGGGTCGGCCGTCGTGCGGGAACCAGTTGATGGTCTGCAAGCCGTGTGGGGCGGTGGCCGACAGGTTGGCGATCGCGTTGAGGGTGCGAAGGTTGACGACCGCCCCGGTGTGCGGGTCGGGGTGGGCGACGCCGGTCGGGTCGAACAAGTAGTTCATCTCCATCGGAAGCGGGGCCGACCGGTTCTTCTCGACCAGGGGGTAGGGCCAGGCTTTCCCGATCGTGACGACATCCTCACCTTTACCTTGCCGGATGCCGATACGGAACGAGGCGTCGTCCACGAACCGGACGGCGTAGTTGGGGATCGCGTACCCGAAAGCGTCGGCGAACACTATCTGCGACAGGGTCGGGTCAGGTTCCCACGGCGGGAAGCATTCGGTCATCGGGGAAAACCGCCCGAGATGCCCCCGGCTTCAGCCGTGGGGAGGGAAGGGCGGCAGCGTTCACCCATGTACATGTCAGACCCCCGTGGGACGATGACGTGGTGGGCGAGGAAACGGTGCGCTACACCTACCGGCTGCGGCCGGGACGGCAAGCGGAGACGCGCCTCCTCGCCGAGTGGGACTGCGTCCGCTGGGTCTACAACCAGACACTGGAACGCAAGAAGAACGGGGAACGCTGCCCCAGTCGATGCTTGACCGAGTGGCGGGCTGAGCACGAGTGGCTGCGGGCCGGATCGCAGAATGCCCAACAGTCCGTGTTGTGGAACTTCCCCACGCGGGCCAAGCACTTCAAGTCCGTGAAGCGGACGCTGCCGTCGATCGCATACACGACCCGCGGCTTCTCGATCCGCGACGACCGGCTGGTGGTGGCGAAGGTGCCGCCGATCCCGGTCGTGTGGCATCGAGAGTTGCCCTCCGAGCCGACCTCCGTGCGGGTCCACCGGGACGCCGCCGGACGCTGGTGGGCGAGCTTCGTCGTGCGGCGCGATGTCGAACCACTGCCTGCCGCCGACGGCCGGGGTATCGGCATCGACTGGGGTGTGTCGGCTGTGGCTACCACCACGGACCCCGATTACGACCTTCCGCACCCCGAGCACGGCAAGCGTGCCGCAGAGGCGCTGGCCCGATCCCAGCGGCAGATGGCTCGTCGCCGCCCGCCGCGAGGGCATCGGGCGTCCAGTGGCTACCTCGACGCCAAGCGGCGCACCGCCAAGCTGTACGCGCAGGTGCAGCGCCGCCGTCGCCATGATGCCCTCCAGTGGGCGAACCGTGTCGTGGTCGACCACGACCTGATTGCCGTCGAGGACTTCCGCCCGAAGTTCCTCGCTCGCTCCACGATGGCCCGCAAGGCTGCCGATGGAGCAGTCGGTGCGACGAAACGAACCCTGATCGAACGTGCCGAGCGGGCCGGACGAGAGGTGGTGATCGTTCCGCCCGCCTACACGACGATGACGTGCAGCGCCTGCTCCGCGAGAGCCAAGCACAAGCTGGCGCTGTCCGAGCGAACTTTCCGTTGCTGTTCCTGCGGGCACACCGAGGATCGGGATCGGAACGCAGCGAGGGTGATCCTCGCCACGGCTGAGACGAACCGTGCAGGTGTTGAGACTGTGAGACATTCCGATCCTCCTTCCGAGGTTGGTCGGGTGCTGGTTGAGCCTGAAAGCCCCCGGCTTTAGCCGTGGGGTGCGTTTACGCCAGCACCGCCACGTTGTAGATCACCACGTCCATGGTTGCTTCGACCCCTCCGTCGCGTTGGCCGCCGGTCAGCGTAGGCGGGTTCACTTTCAGGGTGAGGGCCACGGGGGTCGCCCCCGTGTACGGGGTGTAGGTGACGGTCTGTGTCCCGTCAGCGGTGAACGAGGCGTCAGCGAGGGCGTCGAGGCCGGACCAGTTGGACGCCCAACCAATCTGGTTGGCCGTGTTGCCACCAGCATCGGCGAACGGCGTGCCTGCCGGGTTGCACTTGAACGACACCAGCAACGGCAGACTCGCCGTCCGAGACTTCTCGGGCGCAGCGGGTACGGCGGTGAACCCGGTCGAGTGTTCGGCGTCGGCGATGTCGAGGGCTTTGACTTCCAGGGCGAGGAACCCGATGTCAACCTGCCGGACCGCATGGTTGGGGAGCGTGTACCCGCCGCTGAACACCAGCTTGCCGGTGGAGTAGTCGACGCCCCAGGCGCATTCGCAGCTCAACGGGACAGCGCCTTCGCCATCGCAGCGGCTGCTGCGTGCTGGTCGAGGGTCATCGGGGCCTGCTGTCCGTCGAGAATCTGCTGCAGCATCGCCAGCACCATCGGGTCGGTGGAAGCGTCGAGGTTGCGGAGGGCGGCGAGAATCTGCTGAAGCAGGATGTCGGTCGATGGTGACGTCGCAGGCTGCGGGGCCTGCTGTTGGGCAGCGTTGAGCTGGGCCAAGTCGGACTGTTCAGCAACCACCCTGGACAGGTCCGTGTTCGCCCCGATAGTGAGGGGCTTGACGGCCAGCCCGGCGTTGGCCGCTTGGCTCAGAGCGAGGGATGCGGCGGTGACAGCGGGGAGGGCTGAGGTCATCCCGTCGACCAGCGACGTTCCGAACAGGGTGCCGTAGTTGCCGGGGGTGAAGGACGTGGCGAGTGCCTCGGTGACACTGGCGCCGAGTGATCGGGCGACGGGGGCGAGTGCGGCCGTTGAATCGGACATGCCCTTGGCGATTCCCTCGGTGACGTACCCGCCGATCTCGATGCCGACCCGGGAGGGTGAGTTGATGCCAAGTGCCTGGTTGACCGAGTCGCGCACCGCCAAGCCGAGAGCGATGGCGGCAAGGGTGACCCGGAATGTGGACGTCGCCAGCCCGACGACGAGCCCGTCGGCAAAGGACCGCCCGGACGCCAGTCCGGCCTGGGAGAGCTGGTCAGTGACCCGCAACTTGTCGACCGGGACCCGCACCCCGGCCATGCCCGTGTCCAGACCGGTCTGCACCCCAGTGGTGTAGGCGCCACCGGCAACGATGCCCATGAGGTTGAGTCGGAGCCCGAGGAACCCTGCCAGGTTGTCGAGCGTGTCGAGGATCCCGGCAGGAAGGGCGGCCCCGGCACGGTGGCCCGCTTCACTGAAACTCTCGGGCAGCGTATCGACCTGGCCGCGCATGGCACCGAGGCCGGGGTCCAGGGACGTGCCGACCATGCCGAGAACGAGCCCGGCTCCGACGGAACGCCCGAGGGCGATGCCGGACGTGAGCCCGGCCGGGATGGCTTTGGCGACAGCGGCGGGAACCTGCCCGGCGATGCCCTTCGCTCCGTCGTCAGTCGAGATGGACCCGAGGCCGTCCTTGACGCCATCGGCCACCTTGGTCCCGGCGTCCTGCCCGACCTTGGTGAGCCGGTCGCTCAGCCCGTTGATGGTGGTGATGACGTCCTGCAGTTGACGTTCGGCCTCGGTGGCAGGTGGCTGTTCACCGGGGGTGGGGCCGGACCCGAGGGCGGAGGCGACACCGGCCGCTGCCTTTCTGGCGGCCGCTTCCACCCCGAACTCGGTGATCTTCGCTTTGATGCGGCCGAAGGAGGCATCAAGAAGCGCCTCGTTCTGTACGGACTGGGCGAGGATCTCGGCGTCCCACTTCTGGACCTGGGCTTTCCCGGCGGCGCCAAGCTGGTCGAGATACTTGGCAAGGGTCTGCGGGTCGAGGTTCTCGTCCGCCAGCCACTTGGTGAGATTCGGAGCGAAAGTCTCCTGTTCGGCGAGCCTCAGAACGTTGCTCACTTGGAGAGCGATGATCTTTCCGCGTTCAGCGATGGCGTCACCGATGTTGGCGAACTTCCCGGCGACGGCGGCGTCGTCCTCGACCTGCCCGCCACCGAGGGCTTCGCGCAGCTTCCCGTTGGTCGATTCGATGGCGGCGACGGTGGACGCCCCAGCGGCATGGATCCTGGCGTTGGCGGCGGCGTAGCCACCAGCCGCCCCGTTGGCGAGCTGGTCGAGCGCCGCCTTCAGCTTGGCAGGGTCGTCGTTCAGTTTGGCTAGTTCGACGGCCAGGTCCCCGAACCCGAGATCCTGCAGCCTGGCGAGACGGCGGATGTTCTCGCCCTTGAGGCGGACACTGTCGACCATCTTGTCGAGGGCGTCCCCGATGTTGGTGGTGCCTCGGCCCACTTCCTTCACGGCCTGCTCGTCGAACCCGCCGAGCACCGATCCGACAGCCGGGCCGAGCCCCTTGAGGGTGGTGGCGATGGCGTCGCGCCGGACAGCCAGCCGGGCGTTCTGGCGTGCCATCTCTTCGGTGCCTGCACCGAAGAGCTGATCCAGATACTTGCCGAGCACGCCGGGGTCGGCGTTGACGGTGGCGAGCTGGGCGGCGAGGTCGCCGAACCCGAGGGACTCCATCACCTTGAGCCGACGGATGTTGTCGGCCTTCTGGTCGAGGGACCGGATCAGTCGGTTCAGGGCGAGCACCACGTTGCGTTCGGCACCGTTCACGAAACTGGACAGCGACCCTTCGCCGAGGAACTCCTTGAACGCATCGTTGATCCGCTTGGCGCGGCTCTCCGCCCCGGCCGCAACCTCTTCCGGCAAGATGAAGTCGGACCCGAGGTTGGATCCACTGAAGGCGTCGAGCACCTGCCCGCGCGCCTCTTTCGACTGGTCGGCGGCGGCGACGAGAAGGTCGGAGGCTTTCGTCCCGGCGACGGACCCTTCGACGATGGCCGCCGACAGCTTCCTGGCAGCGGCCGAGGCAGTCGGGAAGAGCTTGGAGCCCAGCTCGTCCACGGCGTCGTTGTAGTCCTCAAGCGACAGCTTGCCACGCTTGTATTCGGAGCGAAGTCGCTCCAGGTTGGTGGTGAAGTTGGCGACCGCACCGGCTTTGACGTCGAACTTGAACTGGGGGTACTTCGTGCTGAAGGCCGTGTTCATCTCGCCGAAGAACTCGTTCAAGGAAATCTTGCCGTCGGCGAGCTGCTGTTGGAGCTGAGCGAACCGGGAGAGGAACCCGGCCGTGGACGACATGGCCGCTTCGGCCCCGAACTTCCACGCCGACATCCCGTCAGCGGCGGCGTTCGTGGCGGCCGACACCCCAGCCGCACCGGACTCCAGGCCCCCGATCACCGAGTCGACGGCGTCACCGATAACAGGAAGATCGCCGAGCGGCTTGAACACGCCCAGCAGAGCGGGGACGACGGTGTCGGTGATGAAGGACACCAGTCGGGCGAACCCGTGGACGACAGTGTCCACGATGTCGAGCAGGAAGGATGCGACCTGACTGACCCCTTGAGCGACCATCGCCACACCCCTCGTCAGGGCGAGCGTGAAGCCGGACAGGAGGTTGATGTTGTTGCCAATCCAGGTTCCGACAGCGGCCAGAGCGGAAGCCACGGTCGGGAGGCTCTGCTGAACGGCACGCAGCCCCCCGAGGAGGATCCCGACGAACGGGAGGACTGCCGCTTTCAGTTGGTTCCAATCGACGGAGTCCGTCACGCTGCGCCAATAGGTGGCGATCAGGTTCACGACCTGACCGAGAACCGTCCCGGCGTAGGCAAGCACCGGACCCAAGAGTCCGACCATCTCTTGCAGGAACTGGAACACAGGGGCGAGTGCTTCTTGGAAGGCGGTGTAGTCGATGGCGGCCAGGAAGTTCGACACGGCACCGACCAGAGCGGTGAACACCCCCGACACCAGTTCTCCGATCTTCGCCAGGATCGGAGCAATCCCCTCCAAGGCCGGACGGATTGCTGCGACCACCGCCCCGAAGTTGGAGAACACCAGGACCATTGCACCCAAGGGTGAGGTTGGGCCGACGACGAGTGACGCCAACGCCAGCAGGTTGCCGAGCCCGATCGAGTTGATTGCTTCGGCGATGACCCGAACAGCTTCGAACACCCCGGTGGCGAAATCTTCGAACATCGGTCCGGCTTGGCCGAGGATCTCGGTGAACGGGTTGGGTCCGTCCCCGAAGTCGAACACGGCCTTCATGGATTCAACCACCCGGTTGAGTGGGCCGATCAGGGCGCGGGCGCCGTCACCGATGGCGTTGAGGGCGCCTGCCAGCACGGGGGCGGCCGAGGTCGCCGTCCCGAACAGGAGGTCCACGATCCCGTTCAAAGCGTCGAAGAACGGGCCGGTCAGCATCTGTGCCACGGGCGTCAGGAGCGGCATGAACATCGCCAGCTCGTCGATGAAGGATGCCAGCCCCTGGGATACCGGCCCGACCAGTGGTGCGATCGCAGGGCCGAGGGTGCGGCCCATGGCGAGAAGCGACTCGGTGATCGGGACGATGACCTGGTCCGCCAGGGGGGCCATCTGGTTCGCCAGGTCACCGACCACGGTGAGCAGGGCGGGAGCGACACGGTCGGTGATGAGGTCGGTCACCGGCTCAAACGCCTGGATCAGCCCCTCCTTGAACCCGTCGAAGAGGTTCTTCATCTTGGCTTTGGCGACGTCGTCCATCATGACGGCGAGTGCCGCCAGGCCACCGGCTGCACCTACGGCGGCCGCTCCCAGGCCGAGGAACGCTACGCCTGCGCCGATGGCTCCGGGGATGACAGCGGCGAACGCCGAAGCGAGAGCGATGAGCCCGCCTAGGCCACCCGCCGCCGTTCCGAGCCCCTTGAACCCGGACAGGTTGTGAACAGCCGAAGCGGCCGAGTTGGCCGACAGCGACAGCCCGTTCAAGGCCGACGTCGCCCCGTCGATGTCGATGTTTACTTTCTGCTTGTCGACTATCTCGGCGATGGTGCCGACGGCTCCCAGTTCAGCGATAGCTTTGGCTGCCCCGTCGATGTCGATCTGCACGTCGGCGGTCATGCCGTCGAGGTGCTTGAGCATGGCGAGCAGTTCAAGGATCTTGGCTTGGCCGACGATGTCGTCCACGCCCACCTCGGCGTCGTACACCTCGGATGTCAGCTTGTGGAGTCGGACCCTGAACCGGTCGAGCAGAGTGTTGGCCTGCACGGTGTCGGTCGCCATGCGGACGTTCTTGATGCCCTTGGTCAGCTCTTTGATCTCGCGTTCGAAGCTCTGCAGATTCTTGTGCGAGGTTGGTGTCTGGGCGGCTTCCAATCGGGCCTTGATGATGCGGCCGTCGATGGCGTCGAGCTGCGCCTTGTAACGTTCCAGTGCGAGTCGGCCGACGTCGTCGTCGGCGCCGAGGGTGACCTTGGCGGTGAGGCCCCGTAGTTCTTCGACCATCGCTTTGATGTGGGCGACGGCGGCGTCCACGACGGCCGGGTCGGCGTCGAAGTCGATGCTGGTGACGTCACGGTCGAGGGCGGACAGCCGGGCTCGCAGTTCGGTGAGGGCGCCTTCGGTGAGTCGCCGCACGTCGGCTTCAGCCCGGGGTACACCGTTGTCGTCCACCCGGAACGTGATGGCTCGCCCGTCGAGAGCTTCGACCCCGGCGAGGAGGCTGGTGAGCTTGGCTTGCAGGGCCTCGTCGCCGTCCATGCGGGCGATGATGTCGACGTCGAGCCCGTTCAAGTAGTCGAGCGCCGGTTGCAGTTCGGCCAGGTCGGCGTCGAACGGGCTGCGGTCGAGTCCGAGGGTGAAGTTGCGGACGTGGGCGACGGCAGCGTCGAGCTTGGCGGCCAGTTCGTCGAGAGCGGCTCGGGTCGCTCCGTCGTCCAGCCCGACGCGGGCGGTGACGTCGATGTCGCCACCCGCCCCGGCTTCGGCGGCGTCGCGGGCACGTCGGCCTTGGGCGGCGGCGTCGGCGGTGTCGGTGGTGACCGACAGGTCGATCGGGCGGGACACTTCGGCCCGGACCTGTTTGGCGCTGCGTTCGATGTCGGCGAGTGCCCGGTCAGCGTCGCCCTTGTCGACCTTGAGGCGCAGCTTGAGTTGGCGTTGGAGCCGTTCGACGGCCTTCTTCAGCTTGGCTTCGGCTTGACGTGTGTCGGCGTCGAGGGTGTCGAGGTTGAGGTGGGCGTCGGACCACGCTTCGGCGAGGAGCGGCATCGGTCATCGTCCCCATGTCGGTGCCGTGTCCACGGCGGGCAGTCTAGATGTCCAGCCCTATAGCACGTTGTGTAGTGGGTGTGCTAGTCCCTGGCTTGTTGGGCGTGCTTGCGGGCCTGGGCCTGCACATCTTCCAACGACACGCCCATCGCTGCGAGCACTTCCATCGTCGCCCGCCGCTTGGCCTCTTTGCTCCCCGGCAGCGGGGCGTACAGGACGTCGTGACGGAACTCGTCGGCTTTCGCCGGGTCGTGCTGCAACGGTCGCAGCAGCAGGGCCTCGGCCACCCCGAGCAGCCACGGGTGCGGCATCTCCATGGCCGCCGGACCGCCCGACAGCACCAGTTCGCCGGAAACCCAACCCCAGTTCCGACCCAACCAGTAGGTCAGTCGGAGGTTGGCGGCGTAGGGCGGTCGGAGTCGACCGCCGAGTCGGCGTCCTTGCCGGACATGCCGTACTGCTCCAGCAGCCACAACAGCACTTCGGACAGGGTGGCGACGTCGATCGGGTTGTCGAGGTCGCTGAGCCGGGCGGCGACCCGCTGGGCGGAATCGGCGGCGAGGCCCAGTTCGACGGCGTCGAGCAGGACGGTGACCGTCTCGGACAGGGTGAGGTCCAGCTTGTCGGGCCCCTCGTAGTCGGACCCGGCCCGCTGCAACATCAGCACCTTCTCGGCGAACCGGCCGAACGTCTCGGCGGGGAGCACCTGGTAGGCGACGAACTGTTCGCCGTCGATGTCGAACGTGATCGGCGGCTTGCGCGACGTGAACGACTTGATCGGCGGCGTGTTGCTGTTGGACTCCATGTCCGTCACGGTAGCCGATGACGGACGGGGCACCGATCGGCGGGGGCGATCAGGGGAGCCGGGCGTCGACCGCCGAGGATCCGAACCCGTCCCACATGGCGACACCCTCATCGAACAATGTCCACACGGCGTCGTCGGCCGACAGGCCCTGCACGTCGGTGTGGACGTCAAGGTGGAAGCACTGCGGCCACGGCGGGAAGTCGACGGTGACGGCGTCGGGGTGGGCGCCGAGATGCACGCGCCACGGCATCGGCAGAGGTGGGTCCAGCTCGCAGAGATCCGCCAGCACCCTGGCCCGATCAGACAGGCGGGCGAACATCTCCCCACCGCCGCTGGTGACGAGAATGTGGGTCTGTTCAACGCCTCGCATGATGCCGTGCAGGACGGCGATGAGGGACGTGAGGGACGCCGCTTCGGCCAAGTGGCGCAGTTCGTGGGCGACCGGGTCGGTGACGTAGTGCAGTTGGTGCAGGGGGGAACGGATGGCCCACCGGGTGAGTGTCCCGTCGCCGAACTCGGCCCACAACGACAGGAACGTCGGGGCGGGAATCGGGTCGCCGGTCATGAACGGAACTCGCCGATGAACACGGACTCAGCCCACCGGGTGGTCGCCCCATAGGGGAGAAAGGTCAGGTCGTCGGTCAGTACCCATCCGTCGCCGTCGCGCCGGAACGTGACGGCCGCTGCTGCTGGCCGGTCAGCCAGCCAGTCGTCCAACGGCTGGTTCCACCCGGTGGGGACGGTGACGAGCATGCGGCCGGTGGGGGTGAGCAGGGAGGCCAGGTGTTCGATCGCTTCGACGGACCGACCCGGCGTGCGGGGTTCCGGTGGATCCCACCCGACGTGTTCGACCGTCGAGATGGTGATGATCGTGTCGTAGCGTCCGGTGATGTCGAACACGTCGAGGTTCTCGACGTGTGGCCCCGTCTCGTAGCGGTCCACGATGCGGCGCGTCGGCACGTCGAGCACGTCCCCGTAGTGCTGTAGGACGTTGCCCACTTCCAGCACGTCGCCGAGCGGGTCACCGCGGTACAGCCACGCCATCACGACCGGGATCTCGACAGCCCGTTCGTTGAGGATCGTCGTGTTGTACGGGTGGTCGAAGAGCTGCAGGGTCGAAGTGGCGGGTGTCGAAGAGAACCCGGCTGTCGTGTCCCTGTCGGTCGTGTCCGAGTCCAATGGACGTCCCCCCGTCGGCGAAGCGGCGCGTGTAGCGCAAATGGTAGTGGCCGTGGGCGACCACGCCGGGGGTCGTCGCCCGGCGCACTTGCTCCACTGCCCGGCGGTTGGCTTCGGTGTGTGGGCGATCGGTGTAGCGGCGTCCTCGTTCGGCCATCACGTCGGCGATCGGGGACGCCGTCGGGGCGTCGTGGGCGAGCAGCACGTCGAGCGGTCCGCCGTCGAGGCACCGGTCGACGTCGGCGGCGGTGATCGTCTCTTGCGGCCACCACGACACATGGGGGA
>CALFYG010000224.1 GCA_937952095.1 uncultured Micrococcales bacterium
GCGCACGTATAGAGCCATGAGGGATTCCCTTCTGCCAGTGTTCCTGCTACTCAATCCAGGCGAGTGTTGGTGACTCCAGTGTGGCTGGAACATGTCACCGTCGGAGGGCAACCTCCATTCCTCGAAAGCATCAGTCCTGCGGACCTGGGACTTTGGGGTAGCGGTGTCGAACGTCCGGCCAAGACGACTATCAGCGCCGTGCGAAGGCTTCTGTTTCATGCGAATGCCGTGCGCCGTGGGTGCAGCACGCGCGTCGGTCGGCTCTTGGCAGCGACAATCGATCCTGAGGCTGCGGAGGGAGACAGTCCATGACACGCGTCTGGGTAGTGAGAGCCGGCTCGCAGGGATCACTGATCGAGTTGGTGCAGCGCGAGTCGGTCGTAGTCATCGGATGGGGGGAACTCGGAGACCTCGCGGCCATTCCTGATCAGGAGACGCTGCGTGCCCGGGTCGATGAGATCTATGCGGGCGACTCGGGGGCGAGTCGCTCGAAGCATTTCTCTCAGACGCGCGCGTTTCGCTTCGACATAGAGCAAGGCGACCTCGTTATCGCGCCAGGACCGCAGGGCCGAGACCTCCTGGTGGGACGGGTTGTAGGCGACTGTGAGTACCGTCCAAGGCTCCCACCCGAGGCGCAACAGGTCCGGCCCGTTGAGTGGTTGGGCTCGTTTCGCCGCCACGACGTCAAGGAAGACCTGCAGAACACCTTGGGCAGCCTCCTCACCGTCTTCGAGGTCAAACAGGCCGGCGCCAGCGACCGCTTCCTGGCTGTGATCGCAGGCGGATCAGATCCGGGGTCGCTCGTGGGTGAGACAACTGAGAAGAGACAGGCCCAATTGAAGCGTCTTCGCGCCGCACTGCAGACGCTGGCAGATGAACCCATGGGACTGCACAAGGACGAGGTCTACCGCCGGGCCGTGGAGGTGGTGCCCCTGGTCGAGGGCGAAGAGGGGACCGTGACTGGTGGTCGGCCTGCCGCTCAGGTGACGTTGGAGTGGATGAGCACCAACCTTGCGTTCGCTGCCTGGATGACCAAGTTCAACGGCCAGTGGAGGATCACTCGCTCAGGGAGGCAGGCACTGGAGGACTACCGCGACCCGGTCGCGATGTGGGATGCCACTGAGTCGTTGGCTGAAGAACTGGGCCTGAAGACTCCTGACCCGGAGCCCACAGCGGACGAACTGGCGGCACGGATCCAGCCTCAACACGACGACTACCGAGTCAGGCGGCTCGCCAGAGCGATGCTGGTCAGCGGTCTTGGTTCCGGGAGGTCGACCATCGATCCCCAGGTTCATGCCTGGTCGGGGCAGACAGTGGATGAACTGTATGGCCTCTACAGCCTTCACCCCGATGAGTCGGACCGGAAGTTCCTCGAGAAGCTACGCGACCAACTGGCCGAGGCCTCGGACGCAGCGATCCTGCTGGCAGCAGAACTCCTGACACTGCACCAACTGCCCCTTGTCAACCTGACCGACAGCACGAAGCGTGACCGGGTCCGAACGATCCTCTCGTGGGCGGACGAGGTGTACTCGCCAACGACTGAGATGTACTGGGCCTTCCAGCAGGGCAGTTGGAGCGGTGGTCAGGGCGCTCACACCCTCATCTTCCGAGTCCTGCACGACTGGATCGACTTCCTGCGGGAATGGTGGACCCGCGACGAAACCGTGCGCGCCCAAGCCTTGGCCGACCCCTGGGCCTGGAACGCGCTGATCGAGAACTCGGGCGCGCTCACCATGGCCAGCCAGCGTGAAGCCCTGCGTTATCTCGCGTTCCCGCACCATTTCCTTTCCATCACCAGCATTCAGCACAAGACCCTGATCGCGGAGGCCTTCCGCTACGAGGTGGGGGCCGCGTCCGGGGATCTGAACCGAGATCTCTTCGACATCACCGTCGCCTTGCAGAAGGACTCTGGTGGGGGCGTCGAGTACTACAAGTCGCCATGGCTGGAACTGTGGACCCCGCCTCCTCGCACAGGGCGGGCTTGGCTTGTCCGCGGATCGGGAGTCAGCGGACGCAACCTGATCCCCGACTGGATCAAGGATGGCTTCGTCTCGTTGCCGGCGGCGAACCTCCCGCACATCCAGCCCCCTTACGACAGAAGGACGGTCCACGAAGCGATCGGCGAAGCCCACTCGACGCGCAACGCTGACTATCGCCGCCGCAAGACGCTCGACTACTCGATGTTCCTGCATGACATGAAGGCCGAGGACATCGTCGTCACGCAGGCAGAGGGCCAGGTCTGGGTGGGGACTGTCACGGGTGAGCCTGTGTGGGACGACGACAACAGGGCGGTTTCTGGCCTGCGCCGGAGTGTGACCTGGGAGAAGCAGGGGTATGTGCGCAGCGAGTTGTCGGAGAGCCTTAGCGAGCGCCTGAAGGGCATTCAGAACGATGTCACGGATATCAGCGACGGCCGGGACGCCCTTGCGCAACTGATCGTCGAGACAGGCGGAGACGATGCGACAGACGACACCGTCGTCGAGCTCCCGCCAGCGGACTTAAGCGCTCCGTCCCAGGCGGTTGCTGACTCGCTGTACATGCCGCTGGACTGGCTGGAACGCTTCACCGCCACCATGCGCCGACGCAAGCAGGCGATTCTTTTCGGGCCGCCAGGTACAGGCAAGACCTACTTGGCCCGCAAACTGGCTGAACACTGGGCGGACGCCGACAATGTGACGCTCGTGCAGTTCCACCCGTCGGTGTCGTACGAAGACTTCATCGCCGGCTACCGACCTGAAGCCGGGGATGGGGGCGGGGTGGGCTTTGTCCTGCGGCAAGGGCCGTTCATGCGCCTTGCGGAGCGAGCCAAGGACGATCCTGGGAACCCCTATGTCCTGATCATCGATGAGATCAACCGCGCCAACTTGGCCAAGGTCTTCGGCGAGTTGTACTTCCTCCTCGAATATCGGGACGCGCCGATCGAGCCGTTGTACGCCGACGACAGCAGCAAACAGTTCACGCTGCCGCCCAACGTGTACATCATCGGCACGATGAACACAGCTGACCGGTCCATCGCACTGGTGGATGCGGCGATGCGCCGCCGGTTCGCCTTCCTCGAGATGCATCCGGACAGTCCGCCCGTCCAGGGGGTCCTGCGTGACTGGTTGGCAGCGAACGAACTGCCCGGTGAGTCAGCGGAACTGCTGGATGCACTCAACGCACGCATCCCGCACAGGGACTTCGCGATCGGGCCTTCGTACTTCATGCGTGACTGGATCTACTCCGAAGACGGTGGCCTGGATGAGGTCTGGGAGACCGACCTGCTGCCTCTGCTGGAGGAGCACCACGCTGGCGAGGATCTCGACGTGCGTGCGCTCTACGGACTGGCGGTTCTCAGACGCGCCATCGGTTCGGCCCAGGACGAGCACGAGTAGACGCCGATGCGTCTCGACCTCAAGGAGATCGACGACTGGCGAGTGGCGCGCCTGTCGGCGGCCCAGGCCGACTTGCTGGCGGCCAGTGAGGCGGTACAACTCAGACCCGCCGGACGCGGTGCGTGGGAGGTTAAGGCCAGCGGTGTGGTCGGAGCGGCGGTGCTCGGAAACCGTGCCGAAGCCTGGGTCGATCTGAGGGTGCAACCCAAGGTTTCGATCGACCGGTTGCTGTTTCTGATGACCTTCGCCCACAGTCCCGGCGCATGGCGAGAGGAATCCGTCGATCTTCCCCCTGCGCTTGACTTGCCTGCAGGCGTGGCCGAGGTATTCGTGCGCGTGGCCGACCGAGCATTGCGCCAAGGGGTGCTGGCGGGGTACCGGACCCTCGAAGAAGCATCAATGACTTTCCGTGGGCGTTTGCGCGAGTCCGACCAGATCCGTCGAAGGTTCGGAATGGCCCTTCCCACCGAGATCGTCTATGACGACTACGGTCCCGACATCGCGGAGAACCAGATCCTACGTGCGGCGCTTTGGCGGGTCATGTCAATCCCGGGTGTCCCACCCAGGACACGTCGGCGACTGCTGCGACTCAGGCAGCGCCTCGTGGGCGTTACAGATCTCACCGGAGGCCAGCGTCTGCCTGCGTGGCAGCCCGGTCGGCTCAACGCCCGATACCAACCGGCGCTGCGTCTGGCGGAGTTGATCCTGCGCTCCTCCTCGTTTGACCTGGGCCGCGGCGCCGTGCCCGCCGTCGGCTTCCTCGTTTCCATGCCCACGGTCTTCGAGGCTTTCGTGACGGTCGCTCTGGGGCGGGAAATGGAGCGGCGCTTCGGTGGTCGCGCCGTCATGCAGGACAAGGCCTGGTTCCTCGACGCCGAGCGTGAGATCTCCCTGCGACCTGACCTCGTTTGGTACCCGTCGCCAGGACATCCCGGGGTCGTGGTCGACGCCAAGTACAAGGCAGAGTCTGTCGCCGGTTTCCCGAATGCGGACGCGTACCAGATGCTCGCCTACTGTTCGGCGCTTCGATTGCCGGTTGGCCACTTGGTCTACGCAAAGGGGTTCGACAAGATTCGTGGCTATCGGCTGCCGTACACAGGTCTGGACGGTGCTGGGGTGGAGGTCGTGGCCCATGCCCTGGACCTCTCCAAGGAGCCCGAGGGATTGCTCCGGCAGGTGGAAGAACTGGCAGCCAGGATCAGCACCGTCATCCAGCCGGCTTGAGCGACTTTTCCGGGTTCACGGCCGCTCTTCGGCAAGGCGATAGGCCGTCCCTCATACACCGGGCCCAGGGCGTAACAGGCCCATCTCGACGGCGCAGAGTTAGCACAGAAAAGCACAAAAAGCACAGCTTCCTGACAACGTTTGACGACAGTTGACGACTCCTGAGGAATCCTTGTCAAGAAATGTCCGATAAGTACGAATTCTTGAGGCGAATTCAGGCTTCGCCGTTCGAAGGCATTTCCGAACGAAATGCCTGATCAGAGCCATATTTGAGCCCCGTGTCCGGATTGAACGGACGACCGCTCGCTTACAAGGCGAGTGCTCTACCACTGAGCTAACGGGGCGATGGCTCCACGATAGCGAGCGAGGACACCCCACTTCGCCGGTGGATGTCGGCGTGACAGGGGCGTGACGCCGTGACGTTGCCCACACCTGGGTGGGAAACCCGCCGTTCGGCGGGGACACTGGATGCATGCCCTTCACCGTCAGTCACGCAGCGGCCGTCCTGCCGTTCGGTGGTCGGCTGTCCGCTTCAGCGTTGGTGATCGGGGCGATGACGCCGGACCTGCCGCTGTTCGCGCCCTTCCTGCCCTACACGACCGATGCGACTCACACCGTGCTGGGCACATTCGTGACCAACATCCTGGTGGGGTTCGTGCTGTTCGTTGTGTGGCACGGCTTCTTCGCCCGTCCGGCGGACTGGTTCGCTCCGTCGGCCGTCCGGGCGCGACTCACCGTGCAGCAGCAGCCAGGGCTTCGACGGCGACTGGCACGCCCAGTTCAGGTCGCGGGGGTGCTGTTCTCCCTGTTCCTCGGCGGGCTCACCCATCAGGTCCTCGACTGGTTCACCCATGACGGCACGGTGCTGACGGATCGGTTCGCGCTCTTCCACACCTCGGTGCTGGGCATGCCGGTCTACTACTTCCTGCAGATCGCGCTGTCGGTGGTGGGCCTGGTCCTCCTCGCGGACTGGGGGTTGCGCTGGTACCGGCACGCGCCCGTCTCGCCGATCGTCCGGCAGCCCTCACGCTTGGGCAAGGTCGCCGCCCGCGGCGCCGTCGTCGGTTCGGCCGCCGTGGCTGCGGTGGCCGCAGGTGCGCTGGTGGCCGGAACCGGGGAGTCGCCGGTGTTCCTCATGTCGGTGGCGCCGGTGGTCGCGCTGACCCTGGTGAGTACGGTGATCGCCGCGATCTGGCATCTGGGATCCGACGCCCGCTGACGCAGCGCGCGCCGTGGGGCAGGATCGCCCTATGAGTGCATTGGCAGTCTCCGCCGCCGACGACGAGAAGTTGCGCGGCCTGCGACGCATGAAACTGGTGGCCGTCGGGGCCCTGGTCGCCGCGGCGATCATTTACGTGATCGCGTTCGTGCTCGAGCGCGATGGCGTCGGGTGGGCCGGATATGTGCGAGCCGCGGCCGAGGCCGGCATGGTGGGTGCGCTGGCCGACTGGTTCGCGGTCACGGCGTTGTTCAAGCGTCCGCTCGGACTGCCCATCCCGCACACGGCCATCATCCCCACGCGCAAGAACGCGATCGGTCGCAACCTCGGAGACTTCGTGGGGACGAACTTCCTCGCCGAGGACGTCGTCCGTCAGCGCATCCGATCGCTCGACGTCGGTCTTCGGGTGGGCCGCTGGATCAGCGATTACGACAATGCGCGCCGGGTCTCCGCAGAGATCGCCATCGGCATCAGGGCCGGCATCGGGCTGCTCGACGACGAGCAGGTGCGCGCCGCGGTGGGGGAGTTCCTGCGCCGCCGGGCGGAGGAGTTCCCGATCGCCGAACCCGCCGGGAACCTCCTCGGGGAGGTCGTGGCGGACCAGGCGCACGTGCCGTTGATCGATCTGGTGGCCGGTTCCCTTCACGACTGGCT
>CALFYG010000225.1 GCA_937952095.1 uncultured Micrococcales bacterium
TGCCCACGACCCTCACCCTGCTCGAGGCGCCGGGGGCTGTGCGCAGCACCACTCAGGACGGACGCACGCAGTTGCTCTGGAACCTGGTGCTCTACCCCCCGATGGGCGACTACCAGCAGACCGCGCAGGTGCTCGTCAGCGGCGATCCGCTGGCCGTGCCCGGACTCGCGCTGCAGGTCGTGCCGGTCACCTCGGGGCAGGATCCGATGCTGGGATTCACCACGGACCTGCTCGCCAAGAGCGTGGAGGGCAACGCGGAACTGGCCGATGGCCTCTCCACCATCGATGACTCTGCGACCGCGCTGGCCGAGGGGGCCGGCGATCTCAGCGAGGGACTTCAGGAACTGGGTGTGGGCACTGCGACCCTCACGCAGCAGGTGAACGAATTGCTCGTGCCCGGCTCCCAGGAACTGGCACGGGGTGCCGAGGATCTGGCCGACGGACAGTCCGAGGCCGCCAAGGGCGCACGTGAACTGTCCAAAGGCCAGTCGGAGGCGGCGAAGGGCACGAAGTCCGCATATGAAGGCGCGCGGTCGCTGGAGGAAGGCGCGACCGCCCTCAGCGACGGGCTGCTCGACCTGTATGACGGCTTGCAGAAGCTCCTGGAACCCTCTGCTCTGCCCGCTGCCCGGGACAGTTCCGACCAGTTGGCCCAAGCGATCCTGCGCCTGCGCGACGTGATCGGCACCCCGCAGGACTCCGCGGCGTCCTTCCCCCCGTCACAGGCGAGTACCTTGATCTCCGCTGTGAAAGCCATTCAGCAGGTGGCCGGGATCAGTTCAGCCGGCGCCGACCGCGTGGGTGGTGAACTCGATGACATCTCCAGCGCGCTCACCGCACTGTCCGCCGACAGCGCGCAGGCCGCTCTGCTGGCGGCATCCGCCCAGGCTCAGACAGCCCTGGTGCACCAACAGGCGTGCATCGACGCCGTGATCCTCAACCCCGCCCAGTGCGCCTCATTACAGCAAGCGATCGACGATGCGGATGCCGCGCGGCAGAAGGCCACGGACACCGGTGTCGGAGTCGGACAACAGGCCGCCGCGGTTGGTATCCAGGCCCTGGCGGTCGAGGCGATCGCGCTGGCGCTGAAGGGCATCACTGCAGCGCTGTCCGGTGTGGATACAGCGCTCGGACAGATCTCTGTGGCACTCGTGAGCGGGAACACCGACGCACCCGGTGTCTACGAAGGTCTTGACGCACTCACCGACGGACTGACCGCGACCATCGACGGCCTCGTGAAGCTCTCCAACGGCGCAGCGGAGTCGGCCGGGGGTGCGGATCAACTTGCGACGGGAACGCAGGACCTCACCACGGGTCTCGACGATCTCGCGCAGGGCAGCACCGACCTCGCCCGGGGCGCCAACGACCTGGCGGACGGTGCACAGCAACTGGCCGACGGCGGTGACGCCCTGGCCGACGGCACCCAGCAACAGGCCGATGGCACGGCTGCCGCGGGTGAGGCGCTCGGCCAGGTGGACTCGGGCGTCGACAGTGCCGGACAGGGGGCGGAGGCGATCGCGGACGGCGCGGGACAACTCCAGAAAGAGGGAACGTCGCAGGTCCTCAAGTCCGTGGTGAAGGCCTCGAAGGACCCCGCCTTCGCCCGGGCCTATCTGGCCGCGAGCCAACGTCGAGCCGCCGACGCCCTGCCCTACGGCGCACCGGAGGGTGCGGCAGGCCGCGTCTCGTACATCTACACGATGCCCGGGTCCGGAGAGACCAGTACCGGAAGCAGCCTGGCGGGGTGGGCTCTGCTCGCGGTGATCGCACTGGCGGCCGGGGCCGTCGCCTGGCGTCGGCTGCATCCGGTGACTGCAGCGGCGGCGCCCACGGATGTTCCGGACGAAGCACCCGAGGAACCCATCGAACCGGAGCCGGCCGACCCCGCCCGCGACGACGACTGGTTCTTCCGGCCAGAGAGCGACGAGCAACAGTAGGCTTTGTTCGATGACGAACAATCCTTCCGAGCGTCTGGTCTGGCTGGACTGCGAGATGACCGGGCTCGACCTCGAGCGCGACGAACTTGTGGAGATCGCGTGCGTCGTCACAGAGGCGGATCTCACGATCCTCGACGAGGGCGTCTCGTTCGTGATCCGGCCGTCCGCCACCGCGATGTCGCACATGCCCGACGTGGTCCAGGAGATGCACACCGCATCCGGGCTGCTGCCGGAGATCCCCGAGGGCATCACCGTGCAGGAGGCGCAGAGCAAGGTCCTCGCCTACGTGAAGTCCCACATCCCGACCGCGCGCAAGGCCCCACTGTGCGGCTCCAGCATCTACGTGGATCGCGGATTCCTCGCCAAGTACATGCCCGACCTCGACGCCTACTTGCACTATCGGGTCGTCGACGTGTCGAGCATCAAGGAACTCGTGCGCCGGTGGTACCCGAAGACCTACTACGGCGCCCCGGCGAAGACCGGCAATCACCGGGCGCTCGGCGACACACTGGACTCGATCGCCGAACTCGCGTACTACCGCGAGGCCGTCATGGTCCCGCTACATCACGACTAGGCCGCCCGCCATCCGTTAGTCCCCGGCCCATCCGTTGGTCCCAGACGGCCGACAACCTCTCACGGGAGTGCCCAAGGTCCAAAGGATGCACCGCCGACCTGGGGCTGCGCCTGGATCGCCTGCGAGCGGTTGAGACCGAGAGCGCCCTGGAAGTACAGACCGTTGTGCTTCTCGGGTGCGGTCGGGAAACCGGAGTACAAGAAAATCTTGTCCGTGTTCAGGTCGTTGACACCTGCCAGATACTTGATCTTGAGCAGGTTGCCAAGCGAGCCAGAAGAGACATCCGAGCCTACCGTTACCATGATTTTGCCTCACATTCCCTGAAGCCGGGCACGTTCGGCCCGAAAGTCTTGGAGAACACTGTTGAAATCCAGGGGATTGAAACCACTTCGATCCACCCGTGGGGCCGGAACAGGTCCACCATTGACTGGGGGTGCCGTGTTGGCGGCGATCTTCTTTTGAGCCTCGACGCGAGTCCTGTTGAGCGAGTTGATCTCGCTCACCAGACGTTGCGCCTCAGCCACCATGCGCTGAACGAGAACGGGTTCCGGGGCGTTTTCCAACGACTGGTCGTAGTGCAGGCGCGCTCCGACCGCTTCCTTGACCCACTTCTGTAGGTTCTCCGGAAGCCCACCGATGACCGGATTCAGGCGCTGCGAGACGATGCCGTTGATTCGCTGCGCCTCGGCTTGTTCAGCCGCGATCCGCGCAGCCTGCGCCTGTTGCTCGGCCTGCTTGGCCTGCCAGAACTCGTTGAACTTGGCCTGCGCCTGCTGTTCTGTGAGGAACTGACCTTGCGGTTGGGCATTGGGTGCCGGTTGGCTGGTCATTCCTTGCGGAACGCGAGGAAGGCTTTGAAGAACGTTTGCCAGTGACTGCGGGTCGGACTGGCCCCACGCGATGATCTGATCGCGCTCCTCGATGGCCGCGCGAGCTTGCTGTTGAAGCTCGGCAAGCTGCTGCTTGAGCGTCGGAAGCTCCTGGGAGAGTTCCGCGAGTTTCGTCTGGTACTCGTTCGTGCGGTGCGCGACGAGTTGCTCGACGAAGGCGGGAACGTCCTTGGCAGGAACCTTCCCGAACTGTTCGCCCATCTCGATCATCGGCTCGCTGTCGGGCTGTCCGATCGCTGGATTCGGATCGGCAACGGGAGCGTCGCTCGTCGGTGCGGTTTCCTGCGGAGTGGCCGACACGAACTTGCCGGTCGAGTCGCGATCCGGAAGCGTAGCCGCGACCATCTTGGCGCGATCGGCGGCAAAGGACGCCGCGACCGATCCGATGTCAAGCGGGTTGAATGACGGAGCCGCCTCCGGAGCCGCCTGTTGCGGGGCGACTTCCGGGGCGGTCTGCGGCGCGGGGGCCGCTGCGGGTGCTGGTGCGGCGGGTGCCGCTACGACGGTTTCGTCCATCACTGAGTCACCGTGTAGGCGCGGGCCGTGTGGCGCAGCGTGCCGACGAGGGTCGTGCGGTAGATGATATCGGTGTCACCAGCAGCGATACCGCCCGCAGCCGTGACGTCGGTGTTCGCGTACTCGACAAGGCACACAGCGTTTGCGCCGTCATCCGGAACGCGCTGCAAGACGAGCGTCTGCGACGCGGCTGTGACGCCGCCGTTATGGAAGAACGCCGGGGTCGTCACCGTGACGCCGGACGAGATTCGGGCGTACCCTCCACCTTCCTCGCGAATCCGCTGCGTCACGTCGAGGCCGGTGTCGATGTGCTCACCACTCGCTTCGGTGAACGCCGCCGTGAGAGGAATGCCGCCAGTCGGGTAGGTGTCCGCTGTGCCGGGGTCGATCGTCAACTCGATGTCGACTTCCACGCGCTGAAGGTTGCCGTCCTGGTACGGGTTCGACCCGACCTTTCGACGCGAGAGAACCTTGCACGTTACGTCACTTGCCGCAATATCTACCATGACTACCTCACAACCGTTCGTGTGCTACGAGTACAACCTCGACACTCTTGCTCGCGTACTCGGTGCACGCCGTCACAGTGAGGGTGCATCCGGTCTTTGATTCGGAGGCGAGCGTGAAATCTGCCGCGTCCGTTCCTTCGGGGGAAACGATCATGGCCTTGGGGGTGTTGTCGAACGAGGGCGAGTACGTCACGGCTTCGGACCCCGTGCCGCTTCCGTTCAAGGCAATCAGCACGCGGGTCGGCGGAATGCTGCGCCTGTTCGGGGTTGCGGGACTGAGAGAAGCCGTGACCGTAGTCGCCATGTCAGTATCCGCGAATCCGGATGCGCGCGGTGTAGGTGCCGTCCGGAATCGACGCGCCGTCCGCCACTTCGGAGAGCGGCTCGCTTTCGACGGGGGTCGGGTAGAGACCGAACAGAACCACCTTGCGGTTCGTCAGGTCGATGTAGAACGGGAACGCGGTCTCGAAGTCCGACGTCATCAGGTAGCCCTTGGCTTCGACGAACGTCGGTCGGATGTTGAACGGAACCGCCCACGATGCGCTGAACCCGGAGGTGTCCGCGAGTCCGCCGTTCGTGTAGGTCGACGTCGAGGCGACCATCGTCAGCGTCACGTCGACCTCTTGCGCGGATCGAAGGTATTGAGCGGTCTCACCCGAGATCGCGGAGAAGGTCAAAGTCGCGGCGGCCATAGCCGTACCTCAAGTTTGGGTTTACTGAGCATTTTATGACCAAGCATGGTCATCGTTTGTACAAAAGAGGAACAAGTCAACAGGAAAATCGTCATCCAGGATTACCTCCTGGATCACGATTCGGGTTTGGCGCTCGCGAGAACCCTTGTGTTCCCTTGCTCTCGCCACCACCCTGCGGCGCACCGGGTCTATTGGTCTCGGCGGATGCCTGCACCGGGTCTTTGCGACCGGGCTTGCTCGCCTGTTCCTGCGCCATCGCTTGCGCCTGAGCCGCCATCGCCTGCTGCTGAAGGATGAGGCCGAAGCGGTCGAGGGCTTCGGTAAGGCGCAGTTCGAGGTGCGGGTCGTTCATGAGGCGACCGCGATACTGATCGGTCTGCATGAACGAACGGATGACCGAGAAGCACACATCCGCATCGTCCTGGACGCGCGGGACGATCGACTCTCCGGCGACGAGGCGAGCGAGGATCTCCTTCGCATTCTCGCGCGGAGCTTCCAACTCTTCCCACGTCGTCGTCATGTCGCCCTTGCCGATGTCGTGGAGGAGCGTGCCCAGCAGCAGCAGGTCGGGCCGCGAGACGCGGTCGACCAGCGCGGCGGCGTTGGCGGTGGTGAATTCGCTGCGGCCGGTTTGGGCGGCCAGCGCGTCACGCAGCGCGCGCGTGCGCACGACGTGGCGCAGCAGCGCGGCTTCGAACGGCTTCAGGAGCCAGTCGTCGAGTCCGGTGCCGAGTGCGGCGGCCTGCTGCGCGATCTCCTGATCGGCCGACAGGAACACGATCGGCAGGAACGCATATTCTGGCCGCTCGCGGATCAGCTGCGCCACCTCGATGCCGTTCATCCCCGGCAATGAAGGCGCGGGTGTGGTCACTGCCGTCGGCGCGGGCGTGAATGGGCTCAAGGTCGGTGACCGGGTGGCCTATGTCGGCGCCCTCGGCGCGTATGCAAAGGCGCGCAATATTGCTGCAACCTCGCTCGTCAAGCTGCCGGCAAAAGTCAGCTTCGAAGCTGCCGCCTCGATGATGCTCAAGGGCCTGACGGCCGAATATCTCCTGTTCCGCACCTACAAGGTCAAGAAGGGCGATACCGTGCTGGTTCATGCTGCGGCGGGTGGCACGGGGTCGATCCTCGTGCAATGGGCGAAGGCGCTCGGCGCGACCGTGATCGGCACGGTCGGCTCGGCCGAGAAGGGCAAGCTCGCCAAGAAGCATGGCTGCGACCATGTGATCGATTATTCGAAAGAGGATTTCGCCGCCCGCGTGAAAGAAATCACCAAGGGCGCGCTCTGTGCCGTGGTGTATGACGGGGTGGGCGCGGCGACCTATCCGGCCTCGCTCGATTGCCTGAAGCCCTTCGG
>CALFYG010000226.1 GCA_937952095.1 uncultured Micrococcales bacterium
GCAGACGTCCGGGTCCTCGACTACCACGAACACGCGCTGGCGTCCGGCGGTGACGCGAAAGCCGCCGCGTACCTCGAGTGCGCGGTCGATGGCCGGGTCCTCTGGGGTGTGGGCATCCACTCCTCGATCGTCACCGCATCGTTGAAGGCCGTCGTGAGCGCGGTGAACCGGGCCCAACGGGGTTGATCGGCCCTCGTCGGCAGGTCACAGGCAGGAATGTCGTCGGGACGGCGTACCGTGGAGTAGTGAAGAGGGCTTTCATCGCGATGGCCGTCGCGCTGGCCCTGGGGGTTTCCCCCGCCGCCGCCGACGATCCCTCGTCAGCGCCCGTTGACACACCACCACCTGCACAGGACTGGCAGCAGCCCGCCCCGTCCGTGACCGCAGACCCGCAGGACCTCGTCGAACGGTCCGGTGATTCCGGGGCGATGACTGTCGTGTACGCCGTCCAGGACGGTGACGGACTGCGCATCGAGACGGAGTCGGCCCGATCGGCAGACTCCGCCGCCGACGTGATCGCCGAGGTTCAGGATGAACCGGACGTGCTCGCCGTCGAGGTGGACGCTCCACGCCAGCTCACCGGAATGCCACTCGCGCCCATCCCGAGCGCCGATCCGAGTCGCGGCGAACAGTGGGGGCTGGACAACTTGGCCGCCGAGACGGCGTGGGGGTCGTCAACCGGCGCCGGCGTCACCGTCGCGGTGATCGACTCGGGCGTGGCCCAACACCCCGACCTCGCCGGCAGTTTCGTCAAAGGCACCGACCTCGTGGACGGCACCAACGGCCGCGTCGACCGGAACGGGCACGGAACGCACGTCGCCGGGATCATCGCCATGACCCCGAACAACAACATCGGTGGCGCCGGACTGGCACCGGACGTGTCGATCATGCCGGTCGTCGTCGCCGACGCCTCCGGGTCCGTGAGGGCATCGGACTCCGCCCAAGGCATCGTCTGGGCCGTCGACCACGGCGCGGACGTGCTCAACATGAGCTATTCCGGGTCGGCGAGTTCGGTGGAGCAGAAGGCCATCCAGTACGCGCAGTCCAAGGGCGTGATCACGGTCGCGGCCGTCGGCAACGCCTACCTCGACTCCGGCGGCTCGGTCTACAACCCGGTGCAGTACCCGGCGGCCTTCCCCGGCGTGATCGGGGTGGGCGCGATCACCAAGACCGGCCAGCGGTCATCCTTCTCCGAGGTGGGCAAGCAGGTCGACGTCGTGGCCCCCGGCGGCAGCGGCGCGTTCGACTCGGCCAAAGGGATCTTCAGTACGTTCACGGGCTCGTCGTACGTCCGCATGCCGGGCACCTCGATGGCCGCGCCGTTCGTCACAGCGGCCGCCGCCCTCACGGTCTCGCGCGAGCGCGCGCTGGGGATCGACGTCGACACCGAAGACCTCCTGCTGGGCACGGCTTCCGACCTTGGCGGGCCGGGGCGCGACGACGAGTTCGGTTTCGGGCTCGTCAACCCGGTCTCGGCTCTGGACACGATCACGGCCCTGTCAGCCTCCGGCGGGCAGTTGCCCGTCGTGACACCCTCCGAGGTGACGACCCGCATCGTCCGGCGGATCAGTGTGGATGTCCGTGCGGGGTATCTGCGCTACCGGATCCCGGCGAAGGGCAAGTTCATCGTCGCCTGGGAGCAGTTCACCAAGAAGAAGTGGTCGGACCCGGTGAAGTTCGACGGCAAGCACAAGGGCCGCACCTGGTACAACGTGCGCACGTCGACCCCGGGGATGAAGGTCCGGATCCTGGCGATCCGCTCCGGCTCCGGGAAGAACGCGCCGATCTGGATCTCGCCGACGTTCCGGACGCGGGCGCGCTGACCGCCCTCCCGATAGCCTCACCTCATGGACACTTTCGACGGTCGTGGGCTCGCTCTGGGAATCGCTGCGGGCGTGGCCGTCGGGCTCGTGGTCTGGGCCTTCACCGACAGCGCTCTGTGGATCGGGCTGCTCGCCGCCATCGGCGCGGTCATCGGGATGAACGCCGGGTTCGGCAAGTCCGGCGATTAGCGCTGGCGGGACCTTCGCGCACCACGCAGGATGGCGGTATGACAACCGTCCTCATCACCGGCTCGACCGACGGCATCGGGCTACGTACCGCCGAACTGCTGCGCGCCCGCGGCTGCGACGTCATCGTGCATGGCCGTGATCCGGTGAAGGTGGACGCAGTACGCGGCAGCGTGGGAGCGGTGGCCGGGCTCGTCGCCGACCTCTCAGACCTGCAGCAGGTCGAGCGCCTCGCGGACGAGGCCGTCGAGATGCAGCCCGACGTGCTCATCAACAACGCAGGCATCTACGCCCGGGAGCGTGTGGAAGGGCCGTCCGGTGAGGCCACCTGGGTGGTGAACCACCTGGCAGCAAGCCTGCTGGCCGACGCCCTCATCCCCGCGATGAAGCCCGGCGGCCGAGTCATCTACGTGTCCTCCATCGCGCACGGTCGCGCGGAGTTGGACCTCACCGACCCCGAGTTCATCACGCGGCCCTACGACCACTACGCGGCGTACGCGCAGAGCAAGTTGGCCAACCTGCTCATGGCCCGCGAAACGGCCCGCCGACTCGGGCCGGACCCAGATGTGACGGTGAACGCCCTGCATCCGGGTGTGATCGGGACGAAGTTGCTCACCGAGGGGTTCCAGGTACCCGGCCGCGACGATCTGGACGCCGGCAGCGCGACCTCCGTGTACCTGGCACTCGACGCCGATGGCGTCACCGGGCAGTACTTCGTCCGATCGAAGCCCGCTGCCCCGCAGGGCCTCGGGGCCGACGACGCGTTGGCCGCCGCCCTCTACGATCACACCCTCACGACGATCGAGGAACGCACCCTTCAGTGAGCGAACGACGTCCCATGGTCGGGGTCGTGCGGCATCGGTCCGTCGAGGTTCTCGAAGAAGTCGGTGGCGTTCTTGAGATCGGCGAGGAACAGATCGGCCATGTCCCGGCCGAAGCCGTTGCGCACCACGACCCGTAGGCCTGCGACATCGGTGAGGTTGTCCGGCAGGGTGTAGGCCGGCAGCTGCCAGCCCCGCTCGCGCATCTTGGCCGACACGTCGAAGACCGAGTAGTTCGTGCGGTCGCCCTTGAGCACGAAGAAGAACACGGGCAACTCCGAGCCGTCACTGAGCAACTCGTACGGACCCAGTTGTGCGATGGCCCCCGACAGGTACAGGGCGGTGTCGCGACACGCCTGCTGGATCTGACGGTAACCCTCGAAGCCGAGGCGCACGAAGTTGTAGTACTGCAGCACCACCTGGCTGCCTGGGCGGGAGAAGTTCAGCGTGAACGTGGGCATGTCACCGCCGAGGTAGTTCACGTGGAACACCAAGTCGTCCGGAACACAGTCGTGTGTGCGCCATACGACCCAGCCGACCCCTGGGTAGACCAGACCGTACTTGTGCCCGGAGGAGTTGATGGAGTGGACCCGCGGCACGCGGAAGTCCCACTCGAGGTCAGGGTCGATGAACGGCGCCACGAAGCCGCCCGACGCCCCATCGACGTGGACCGGAATGTCCCAGCCCTTCTCCTCCTGGACCTTGTCCAACGCGTCGGCGATGTCCTTGACCGGCTCGTACGAACCGTCGAAGGTCGAGCCGAGGATGGCCACCACACCGATGGTGTTCTCATCGACGAGCTTCACGGCCTCCTCAGCTGTGAGGTGCAGTCTGCCCTCGGCCAACGGCGCGTAGCGAGGCTCGACGTCCCAGTAGCGGCAGAACTTCTCCCACACCACCTGGACGTTCTGGCCCATCACCATGTTGGGTTTCTCGATCGACTTGCCGGCGTCCTTCTGCTTCTGCTGCCAGCGGCGCTTCAGGGCGAGTCCGGCCAGCATCACGGCCTCACTGGAGCCGATCGTGGAGGTGCCGACCGCGGTGTCGCCGTCCGGGGAGTTCCAGAGGTTGGCGATGATGCTCACGCAGCGGGCCTCCATGGCGGCCGTCTGCGGGTACTCGTCCTTGTCGATCATGTTCTTGTCGTACGTCTCGGCGAACAGCTGATCGGCGTGTCCGTCCATGAGGGTCGTGACGAACGTGGCCAGGTTCTGCCGGGCGTTTCCGTCGAGCATCAACTCGTCGTGGATCAGTTGGTACGCGACTTCGGGCGCGCGACCGTCATCCTCGAGCTTGTGCGCGACGATCGCCGTCTCCTCGCCGTACCGGGCGAACAACGGCGACAGGTAGACGCGCTCGATCTGCTCGAGGTCTTCGCGGTGCAGCATGAACAACTCCTTGCTCTCGGCGGCAGTGTCAGCCTAGTGTCAGCCGGCGTCCCCAAGCACCCCCTCAACGGGGGAAGTCCCGGAGCTCCGTGCGGGTTTGCCGCCCCGACATCCGCGACCGCGCGACAGTCGATGTCGGCGCAGGATTCGGTGTCCACATTCCCGTGCGTGGTGCTGGTGTGTGTCGTACATGTGTTCTATGCTTGGGGTAGTGGGAATCGGGGTGATTGATGGCGGTGTTCGAGGTGTCGCGGCAGGTGAAACGCCGCTGCGCGCTGGCCGCCGAACTGCCCACCGACCATCCACAGGTGCTCGACGAGATCGATGCGCTCGTGGAGCAGCTGCCCGACCCCGAGACCCTGTATGCGGAGTCCCGGGCCGGGTCGATGGCCGCGGTCGCGGCGTTGCGCAACCGTCTGGACGCCTACCTCACCGAGTTGGCGGGGTGTGCGGATGAGCACGCCGATTCCAGGGTGCTGGGTGCCGGGACGACGGGGATGCTGGTGGCGGTGGCCACCGGCGCCAACCCGGCGGCCGGGTCGGCGATGGTGTCCCGGGGTAATGCGCTGCAGCACCTGCCGAAGGTCAGTGCGTCGTTTGCCGCGGGTCGGGTGTCGACCGCGCATGTCGCGGTGGTCACCGCCGAGGCCCCCAAGATCACCCGGTTCGACCTCATCGAATCCCAGGTGGTGACGATCGCTGAGACCGTGGAACCGGGCGAGCTGCGCCGGATCCTGGGTGTGCTGGTCGATCAGTGCCGGCCCGAAGCCCGCGACCACACCGCCGAAGACCTGCACC
>CALFYG010000227.1 GCA_937952095.1 uncultured Micrococcales bacterium
CAAGGCCAACCCCGAAGCCTCGCAGCCCTGGGACGTCAAGGGGTACAAGATCCCCGGTGGCACGCCCTCGAACCCGAAGTTCGCCGCGATGCTGCCGGCCTTCCCCGCGAACCTGCGCAAGCAGATCAAGGGTGCGCCGATGCCGGGACCGGAGGCGATCATGGCCGCCGCTGTCGAGGGGTCCCAGGTGGACATCGACAACGCGCTGCTCATCGAGACGCAGTACTTCGTGAACCTTGCCACCGGCCAGGTCAGCAAGAACATGATCAAGGCCTTCTTCTTCGACCTGCAGAGCATCATGAAGGGCGGCAGCCGTCCGGAGGGCTTCGAGCCCTACCGCGCGCAGAAGATCGTCATCCTCGGCGCAGGGATGATGGGTGCGGGCATCGCCTACGTCTCCGCCCGTTCCGGCATGGAGGTCATCCTCAAGGACGTGTCCCTGGAGTCGGCGCAGAAGGGCAAGGCCTACAGCGAGAAGTTGCTGGCCAAGGCGGTGTCCCGCGGCAAGATGACCCAGGAGGCCGCCGACGAGGTGCTCGCCCGGATCACCGCCACGGACAACCCGGCCGACGCCAAGGGCGCGGACCTGCTGATCGAGGCGGTCTTCGAGGACCCGTCGCTGAAGCACAAGGTCTACGCCGAGATCGAGCCGTTCATGGCAGAGGGGTCGCTGTTGGCCTCGAACACCTCGACGCTGCCGATCACGGGGCTGGCCGAGGGGATCTCGCGTCCCGCGGACTTCATCGGCATGCACTTCTTCTCGCCGGTGGACAAGATGCCGCTGCTGGAGATCGTGGTGGGGGAGCAGACCTCCGACGCGGCGATCGCGAAGGCGGTCGATGTCGCCCTGCAGATCAAGAAGACCCCGATCGTCGTCAACGACAGCCGTGGGTTCTTCACAAGTCGCGTCATCGGCACGTTCATGGGTGAGGCGGCAGCGATGCTCGGCGAGGGTGTTCCCGCACCGAGCATCGAGCAAGCGGCGCTGCAGGCCGGGTACCCCACCGGGCCGCTGGCGCTGTTCGACGAGGTGAGCCTCACACTGGCCCGTCGCATCCGTGAGGCCTCCCGCGAGGCGGCGGCAGCGGAGGGCTGGGACTTCCCGGAGCACCCCTCGTACCCGGTGATCGACACGATGGTCGTCGAGTTCGACCGCGGTGGCCGGGCCGCCGGGGCGGGCTTCTACGACTACGCCGATGGCAAGCGGGTCGGCCTGTGGTCAGGGCTGGCTGAGAACTGGGGTTCGGACATCGACCCCAAGGACGTCGACCTCAATGAGTTGCAGGAGCGCATGCTCTTCGTCGAGGCGATCGACTCGGTGCGCTGCTTCGACGAGGGTGTCCTGCGCAACGTGCCGGACGCCAACATCGGGTCCATCTTCGGCATCGGGTTCCCGCCCTGGACCGGTGGTGTGCTGCAGTACATCAACGGGTACGGGCTCAGTGAGTTCGTCGCCCGCGCCCGGGACCTCGCCGCGAAGTACGGTCCGCGTTTCGAGCCGCCGGCGTCGCTGGTGGCACGTGCGGAGAGCGGCGAGCAGTACGTCTGATCCGCTTGGGAAGGGGTCGGGCCTTCGGGTTCGGCCCCTTCCGCGTGTGCAGAGACTAGGGTGCGGGCATGGCTTCGGTCTGGACCCGCACCTTCTACCCCCGCGAGGACGGTGTCGCGTTCGACCGGGTGGTGTTCTTCTCCGACGCGGTCTTCGCGATCGCATTGACGCTGGCCGCAGTGGAGATCGGTCTGCCCGAGGTCGAGGGCGACCCCAACTCCGCGGGTGCCCTGTGGGAGGCCGTGCAGGACAAGGTCCCGGCGTTGACCGGCTTCCTTGTCGCCTTCATCTGGGTGGCGATCTATTGGCGTGCGAACCACCGCTTCGTGATGACGTTGCGGGGGATGGACGCCCGCTACGTGCTGGCCACCATCGTGTACCTCGCGCTCATCGCCCTCTTGCCCGTGCCGGCGCAGATGCTCGGGGAGTACTGGGGCAACCCGTTGGCGGTCTCGCTGTTCGCGGTCTATGCCAGCGCGGTCAGCGGTATGGAGGTCGTCCTGATCGTGGTGGCGCTGCGAGGGCGACTCTTCGTGGCGCCTCCTGATCGCCCCTTCGCCCGCCAACTGATCCTGGGGTCGCTGTCACCGATGGTGGTGTTCCTCACCTCCATCCCGCTGGCCTTCGCGTCCACGACGTTGGCATTGCTGTGGTGGTTGGTGGGCTCGGTGCTGGCGGGGTGGCTGCTGGGACGGATGAACGCCGTGCCGCCGGAGGACCCGGCCCAAGCGCGGTGATCCGCGCGATCCGGGAAGGAAAGGTACATCGGGGAAGGAAGGGAACGTGGATTATCCTTCCCGGCTGCACCTTCTCTTCCCGCCTTCAGGTTGTCCACAGAAGCGCGAGTGTGCCTACCGGTGCCCGAGCGGAGAGCCCACCTTTGAAGGGTGTTCTACACCGGTGAGATGAGGGCTCGTGGCGCGTCGTGGCGTGAGGTGCGCAGGCAGCGCAGCGCCAGCACCAAGGTGCGACACGGGGCGTATGCTTCCGACGTCACGGACGAATGGCATCTCTTCGACTTGCGCTGCGAGGCGACGCTGAGAAGCGTAGGCGGGTCTGCCCTGGCGGGCCCGGCGGCGGCGCGGTTCTGGGGCCTGCCGTTGGTGGGGTCTGCTCCCGATGTCGTTCACGTGCGTGGCGTGCGGCGTGGAGGTGGCTACAGCAAGGCGATCAAGGTCGTCAGCGGGGCGGATCCAGAGGTGGTCGACCATAACGGTGTTCGGGTGACCACGGTCGCGTGGACGGTGGCCGATTGTGCCCGGTTGTTGCCGCGCCGCGATGCCCTGATCGTGGCCGATGCCGCCCTTCATCGGGGTCTGTGCAGCATCGCGGATCTCAGGCATGTCCTTCACCAACTCGGCCGTGCGAAAGGGGTTGCGCGACTGCGGTGGATCATCGCGAACGCCGACCCTGCATCTGAATCGGCCGGCGAGACGTGGATGCGGATGGTGGTCACCGATCTCGGGTACTCGGTCGTGAGTCAGTTCCCGGTGCAGGCAGAGGGTCACAAACACCGGATCGACCTTCTGCTCCAGGGCACTCACGTCGGGCTCGAATTCGACGGGCTCATCAAGTACGGTTCCGACCTGGAGGATCCCGACCCCGAACAGATCGCGCGTGTGGTCAGGGACGAAAAGCGCCGGCACGCGAGGATCGAAGGTCGCGGCTACCGGTTGCTGCGGATCATCTGGGAGCAACTGTCCGATCCGACGACACTGGACCGAAGGATCCGGCACGCACTCGGGCAGGGCGCAGCGCGGCGGTCTGTGCCCCCGACCCCGCCCTGGTGACCAAGGCGGGAAGGAAGTGGCCAGCCGGGAAGGAAGTTCCACGTTCATTCCCTTCCCGGGTGGACGTTCCCTTCCCGCCTTCGCGCCGAAGTGCTCACGGATCCAGGGCGAGCCCGCTCCCGCGGCGCATGCGACGATCGGAACATGCAGCGCACCTCCTCGCAGCGGTGGCTGGAACGCGCCCAAGTGGTCACCCCCGGCGGTGTCAACTCCCCGGTCCGCGCGTTCCGTGCCGTGGGCGGCCATCCGGTCTTCTTCGTGAGCGGACAGGGTCCGTACGTCACCGACGTGGACGGCAACACCTACGTCGACCTGGTGGGGCAATGGGGTCCGGCATTGCTCGGACACGCCCACCCCGCCGTCGTGCAGGCCGTGCAGGAGGCCGCCACATCCGGGCTGGGCTTCGGCGCGCCGCACCCGAACGAGGTCGAACTGGCCGAATTGATCGTCGAGCGGGTGGCCCCCGTGGAGCAGGTCCGACTGGTGAATTCCGGCACGGAGGCGACGATGAGCGCCATCCGCGTCGCCCGTGGGTTCACCGGCCGCGAGGTCGTCATCAAGTTCGCGGGCTGCTACCACGGTCACTCCGACGGACTGCTCGCGTCTGCCGGAAGCGGTGTGGCCACACTCGGCCTTCCCGACAGCGCAGGGGTCACCAAGGACCAGACCGCTGCCACGCTCGTGCTTGCCTACAACGACCTGGCCGCGGTTGCTGACGCCATGCAGCACCACAGTGTGGCGGCTGTGATCACCGAGGCGGTACCCGCCAACATGGGTGTGGTGCCGCCTGCGCCAGGCTTCACGCAAGGGCTCGCGGGCCTGTGCAAGGAGCACGGCGCGCTACTGATCAGCGACGAGGTGATGACCGGATTCCGGGTCTCGGCCAGCGGTTGGTTCGGTCTGGAGGGTGTGCCGGCAGACCTCTACACCTACGGGAAGGTGATCGGCGGGGGGCTGCCGGTGGCGGCCTTCGGCGGGCGCACCGACGTCATGCAGATGCTCGCCCCGCAGGGTCCGGTCTACCAGGCAGGCACGCTGTCCGGGAACCCCGTGGCCACCGCCGCCGGCCTGGCCATGCTGCGCAACGCCGACTACGCCGGCGTCGATGCCGCTGCCGAGCAGGTGATCGCCATGACCGGAGAAGCGCTGTCCAGTGCCGGGGTCGACCACGTGATGCAGCGCGCCGGCAACCTGTTCAGCTTCTTCTTCCGCACGCAGCCGGTCACCAACTACGACCAGGCGCAGGACCAGGACACGGCCGCCTTCGCGGCCTTCCACGCGGCGATGCTCGACGGTGGGGTGAGCCTGCCGCCGTCGGCGTTCGAAGCCTGGTTCGTGAGCAGCGCACACGATGAGCGAGCATTGGAGCAGATCCAGCACGCGCTGCCCGCCGCTGCGCAGGCCGCCGCCCGAGCCCAGGAGGAGGCCCGATGACTGAGCGCACCACGGTTCACCTGTTGCGCCACGGTGAGGTGTACAACCCGGACAAGATCCTGTACGGACGCCTGCCCGACTTCCATCTGTCCGATCTCGGCCAGCAGATGGCGGTGCTCGCCGCCGACGCGTTGGAGGGTCGTGACATCGCCGAGATCTGGTCTTCGCCGCTCGACCGGGCGCAGGAGACCGCGGCCCCGCTGGCGGGCAGGCTGGGGCTCACGCCCGTCATCGACGACCGGATCATCGAAGCCGACAACGTGTTCGAGGGTCAGCGCGTGTCGGTCGGGGACGGGGTCCTGCGGCAACCGCGCGCCTGGCGTTACCTGTACAACCCGTTCCGTCCGTCCTGGGGTGAGCCTTACAAGGACGTCGCAGCCAGGATGCGTTCCGCGGTCACCTCCGCGCGGCGCAGTGTCCGCGGCCACGAGGTGGTCCTGGTCAGTCACCAGTTGCCCGTGTGGATCGCCCGGCTCGACGCGGAGGGCCGTTCCTTCGTCCACGACCCGCGCAGGCGTCAGTGCAACCTCGCCTCGTTGACCTCGCTGACGTTCGAGGGTGACCGGTTGGCGTCGATCGTCTACACCGAGCCCGCTGCCGCCCTGTACCCGATCTCGACCAAGGGGGTTGGGGCCTAAGTGCGTAAACGGCTGATTGTCGGGACGGCACTCGTCCTCATCCTCGCTGCGGGCTGCTCGCAGGAGACGGGCGAGGTGGGGGACACCGCGGGTTTCGTCGCGGGTGACGGGTCGTCGGTCATCCTGCCGGAGGCAGAGCGGCTCCCTGCGCCGGTGCTCACCGGCACGGATCTCAACGGCGAACAGGTGGACACCGCGACCTGGAAGGGATCGCCGGGTGTCATCAACGTGTGGGCCTCCTGGTGCGCGCCGTGCCGTGCCGAAGCGCCGGAGTTGGTGGCGGTCGCGAAGAAGAACCCGGACGTCAACTTCCTCGGCCTCGACACCCGTGACTCCGAGGCCCCGGCGCGGGCGTTCGTGGAGAAGTTCGGGATCCCTTATCCCAACCTGCCGGACCCAGACGGGCAGCTCGTCCTGCAGTTCTCCGGCAGCCTGCCGCCGCAGGCCATCCCTTCCACACTGCTGATCGACAGCCAGGGCCGTGTCGCCGGGCGCTTCTTGGGGGCAGTGCAAGCAGGCGAACTCGATGCGGCGCTGCAGGACCTTGCGGCGGAGAGCGCCTCCGGTGGGGCGTCGCCGTGACGCTGGCGGTGAGTGTCGCGGAGACGGTGACCGGCGGTTCGCTGCTATTGGCGGTGCCGCTGGCGCTGCTGGCCGGGTTCGTGTCCTTCGCCAGTCCGTGCGTGCTGCCGCTGGTGCCCGGTTACGTCGGGGTGGTGACCGGGATGACCGGTGCCGAACTCGAGGAACCGGTCGCGCCGAAGCACACCAAGATCCTGACCGGGGTGGGGCTGTTCATCCTCGGCTTCTCGTTGGTCTTCATCTCCTACGGCGCGTTACTCGGCTATGCCGGGGAGGTGTTGCTGGAGTACCAGGAACCCATCCAGCGGGTGCTCGGCGTGGTCATCATCGTGCTCGGCATCGGCTTCATGGGCGCGCTGCCGTGGCTGCAACGGGACGTGAAGTGGCATGTGTCGCCCAACCTGGGGATGTGGACCGCGCCCGTGCTCGGGGTGCTGTTCGGGCTGGGCTGGACGCCCTGCATCGGCCCGACCTTGGCCGCTGTCCAGGCTCTGGTGTTCTCCGAGGGTTCGGCCCTGCGGGGAGCGTTGCTGTCGTTGGCCTACTGCATCGGGCTCGGGGTGCCGTTCCTGATCATCGCGCTGGCCTTTCGGCGGATGGCCGGCACCGTGATGTGGCTGCGCACCCATTCGCTGTGGGTCCTGCGGTTCGGCGGTGCGACCCTGATCCTCATCGGAGTGCTGCTCGTTACCGGGCTGTGGAACGAGATCTCCATCTGGTTGCGGGTGTGGGCGGGCAGTTTCGAGGTGACGCTGTGACAACAACTGTGGAACCCACTCGCAGCCAAGGACCCCGTCTGGGTGTGCGGGGGTGGCTGCGCTGGGGCTGGCGCACCCTCACCAGCATGCGCACGGCGCTGATCCTGCTCCTGCTACTGGCGCTGGCGAGCATCCCCGGGTCGGTGTTCCCGCAGCGCGGCACGGATGCGGCGGCTGTCGCCGAGTGGATCAATGCCAACCCGCAGGTCGGCCCGTGGCTCGACCGGTTCGGGATGTTCGATGTCTTCGCAGCCCCGTGGTTCGCCGCGGTCTACTTGCTGCTGATCGTGTCCTTGATCGGGTGCATCGTGCCGCGGACCGCGGACTTCCTACGTACTGTGCGCATGCCCCCTCCCGCGGCACCGTCGCGACTGTCGCGCATGCCTGCCTACGAGCGCACCGACGCCGATCCGCAGGCGCTCGACCTCGCCGAGGAGTACCTGCGCGCAAAGCACTGGCGGGTGCGTCGGGAGACTGACTCGATCGCCGCGGAGAAGGGCTACCTGCAGGAGGTTGGCAACCTGCTGTTCCACCTGTGCTTCATCTTCCTGCTGCTCGCCGTGGCGGTCGGTGGGCTGTTCGGGTGGTCGGCCAAGGTGATCGTGGTCGAGGGTCGCGGGTTCACCGGTTCGCTCACGCAGTTCGACTCCTTCCGCAACGGACGGTTCGTGGATCCTGACCAGATCGCACCCTTCTCGGTGGTGCTCAAGGACTTCACGGCGACGTTCCAGGAGACCGGCCAGCAGGCCGGCGCCCCGCGGCAGTTCGACGCGAAGGCGCTGGTGCGCCAGCGGCCCGGAGCCCCCGAGGTCGAGGAGGAGTTCAGCGTCAACTCGCCGCTGGTGCTCCCCGGGGTCAAGGTCTTCCTCACCGGCCACGGGTACGCGCCCGAGATCAAGGTGACCCGACCGGACGGGACGGTCATCTTCGACGATGCGGTGGTCTTCCTGCCCCGCGACGGCAACCTCACCTCCTCGGGGGTGGTGAAGGTTCCAGACGTGGAACCGGGGTTCGCCCTGACCGGACTGTTCCTGCCCACCGCCACGATCGACCCCGTGATGGGCCCGATCTCCACGTTCCCGGCGGCCAAGGACCCGCAACTGTTCCTCGGTGCGTTCACCGGCGATGTGCCGACCGGGGGGAACGTTTACAAGCTCGACACCAGTGGCCTCGAGCGCATCGGCACCGAGTCGCTTCGCCCCGGCCAGACGTGGACCCTGCCGGACGGCACCGACGTGGAGTTCGTGGGCTACCGCGACTTCGCGAACCTCTCGCTGGCACACGATCCCGGGCGCTGGCTTGCGCTGGTGGCCGCGGCGCTTGTGATCCTGGGGGTCTCGATGTCCTTGCTGCTGCAGCGCCGCCGCGTGTGGATCCGGATGGTTCCGGGAGCGGATACAGTGGCGGACGTGGCCGGGTTGAGCCGATCGGGTGGCGGACGGGTCCACGAGGACGTCCGGGAGATCGTTACCGTGGTGCACAAGCCGCAGACAACGGAAGATGAGACATGGCACAACTGAGCAACACTGCTGTCTACGCGTCGATGCTGGTGTACGCATTGGCGCTGTTCGCCTTCGCCGCGTCATTGGCGGCCCGCCGGGTGCCGCTGGCGAGTTCCCAGAAGGTCCTGGTGGGTGCGGCTGGCGCCACGGACACTGAGCCGCAGGAAGCGGATGAGCCGGGCCGCAGATCAGGCAACATCGCTCTGTCGCTGACTTGGCTGGCCACGGGACTGCTCATCGTCGGGTTCGTGTTCCGAGGATTGGCCGCCGAGCGTTTCCCGTTGGGGAACATGTACGAGTTCTCCCTCGGTGCCGCCATCGCCGTCGCGCTCGTCTACCTCATCGCTGCCTCCCGTACCGACCTGCGTTGGCTCGGTGTGTGGGTGGTCGGGGCGGTCCTGCTGACGCTCGGCGTGGCGGTCACCCTGCTCTACACCGAGTCCGCGCAACTGGTCCCGGCACTGAAGTCGTGGTGGTTGGTCATCCACGTCAGCGCGGCAGCTGTGTCCGGTGGTGCTTTCACCCTGAGCGCAGGTTTCATCGGCGCCTACCTGATCAAGCAGCGTGCGGAGGACAAGGGCACTGCGGACAAAGGCCTTGCCGGACGGCTGCCCAGCGCGGAGCGTCTGGACAGTCTCGCCTACCGCACGATCGCCTTCGTGTTCCCGGTCTGGACCTTCGCGGTGATCGCCGGGGCGATCTGGGCGGAGAACGCCTGGGGCCGCTACTGGGGCTGGGACCCCAAGGAGACCTGGGCCTTCATCACGTGGGTGATCTACGCCGGCTACCTGCACGCCCGCTCGACGGCCGGCTGGAAGGGGCGGAAGGCCGCGATCATCGGCCTGATCGGTTTCGTGGCGTTCCTCATCAACTACTTCGGGGTGAACTTCTTCGCCGAGGGTCTGCACTCCTACTCGGGCGTCTGAGTCACTGCGGCATCCCGCGCAGGAAGTCGGGATCGTCGTCGGGTCCGAGGTAGCGCGGGCCGTCCTCGGGCAGCCGACCGAAGAACAGCCAGAGCAGCGCGCCGACCACGGGGAGCAGCAGGATGGCCAGGGTCCACAGGAAGCGGTTGCCTCCGCGTACCTCGGCGGCGGGCACCTGCCACGCATCGATCAGGGCGAAGATCATCAAGCCCAGCGCGACGATGACGAGGATCACCTTGACCATGTTTCGATGGTACGCCGCACCTGGCAAGTCGGCAGCACCCGAATTCCGGTGTTGATCGCGTCCACCCGTGAAGTCCACCTGGGAAGCAAAGGCCCATCCGGGAAGGAAGAGCACGTGGTATTTGCTTCCCGGATGGCCACATCCTTCCCGCCTTCGGATCCGCGCCCCTGCAGCAGGTAGCCGCCGGTTTCCGCCCGCCGACGCCCGACGTACCCTGGAACGGTGACTGCTGGTCGTGCCTTCTTCGTGTACACGGGTCTTCGGATCCTGCTCCTGCTGGGTGTGGGAGCTCTGCTCTACGCCACGGGTGCCCGCGGTTTCCTCCTGGTGGTGTTGGCCTTCCTGGTCAGCGGCGCACTGAGCCTGGTGTGGTTGGACCGGCCGCGGGCGAAGATGAGCCAGGGTTTCGGCAATGCGGTGAGCCGGGTCAACGACAAGATCGACGCGGCAGCGGCTGCCGAAGATGAGCCGCTGGACCAGGCCTCCGACACTGAAGCGTCAGAGCAGGAAGCCGACGCCGAGACCGAGTCCCGTCAGCAGTAGCGCCAGCGACTGCAGCTGGAGTACCGGAATCAAGCCGCGCCCGTAGGCATGTTCGAGCACGTCCTGTGAGGCCTTGATCGCCGGGATCGCGCCGATCATCCCGAGCAGTGCCCACGGCGTGCTCGCCAGCCCCACCCAGGCCACAAGCACGAAGGCGAGGATGTTCGCTCCTGCGAATGCTCTGCGTGTGTGGTCGTCGCCGAGTCTCACTGCGAGGGTGTGCTTGCCGGACTGCTCGTCGAGTTCCCGGTCCCGCAGGTTGTTGGCCACGAGGATGTTGACGGTGAGCAGGCCGATGGCGACCGAGACCGCCGCCGACACCGGCCAGACCCCGCCGCCGGTCACCAGCGTGGTGCCACACACCGCGACCGGCCCGAAGAAGACGAAGACGAACAGTTCACCGAGGCCGATGTAGCCGTACGGTCGGGCGCCGCCGGTGTAGCCGTACGCCGACAGGACAGCGGCGATCCCGATGGGTAGCAGGATCCACTGCCCGCTGAGCAGGATGAGCGCCAGGCCCGCGATCGCAGCCACCGCCAGGCTGACCAGCGCGGCGGTGCGTACCTGCTTGGCCGGTGCCAATCCCTGGCCCACCAGGCGCACTGGACCGACCCGCACCTCATCGGTGCCCCGGACCCCGTCGCTGTAGTCGTTGAAGTAGTTGACGCCGATCTGCAGGGCCAGGGCGACCAGTAGTGCCAGCAATCCGTTGCGGACGATCTCGCCGGTGGACAGCGTCGTGCCGGTGTATCCGGTCACGCCGGCCCCGGCGATCACCGGGGCGATCGCCGCCGGCAAGGTGCGCGGACGTGCCCCTTCGATCCACTCAGCGATGCTGGCCACGTGCTCTCCTGAGAAGTTCCTGTCGGTCCGGCTTGCCGTTGTCCAGGCGCGGCAGCCGGTGCTCTGCGTCCTCGGTGAAGACCACCACACGGTATCCGTCGATGTCGTCCGGCACCGCGATCGCCACGGCTTCCACCGTCCCGGGCGCCTTCATGGCCCGCGCCTCGTAGTCACGCAGCCGGCGGTTGACCCCCTTCACGGGCACCTGATCGTCGAGGCGGCCCTCGACCACGAGGCGGCCGTCGCGCCAGTGACCCATATCGCCGGTAGGCCATGGCCGGGGCAGTGCGGGACCGGGCACGTATCCCGCGGCCAGGTTCGGGCCCTCGATGTGGATCTGGCCGTCGAGGACGCTCACCGCCACGCCGGGCCACGGCAATCCGTCGTACACGCAGCCACCGAGCGTTTCCGTGGCTCCGTAGGTGGCGATCGCCGGGATCTGCAGGTTCTTGCACCTGCGCCGAAGGGGGGCGGGGAACGGGCCACCTCCGACCAGGACGGCCTGCATGGACCGCAACATCCGCACCCCCTCCGGGATCGAGAGCAGGCGCGCGAGTTGCGTGCTGACAAGGGAGGTCGCCTGGGCGCCACCGGGGTACCACGCGGTCAGCGCGGCGGCGTCGAAGGGTCCTCCCGCGTCCGGCCACACGAGGGGCTCCGGGACTGACCGGGCCACGGTCATGAATCCGCCGGTGGCCACCGGACTGAGCACGACCAGCCAGCGCCAATCCTCATCGTGCAGCACGCGTCGGGAGGTCTGCGCCGCCCACTCGATGGCGTCGAAGGTGTGTCCCACCGCCTTTGCGGTGCCCGTGCTGCCCGAGGTGCGCAGCACGACGTCCACCGAGTCCGAGGGCGGTGTGCCCGGCATGGCGAACGGTTCCCGATGGCGCAGGTGATCGCGGATGCGCGCGCTGGCCGCCGGAGCGGGCATGTCTGCGGGCACGGAGATCACCTGTCCATTCTGCCGGGCGTCTGGTGTGGTGCCCGAGGATCCTTCTGGTGAAGAACCGACACCTCACGTGTCACTTCTTCACCAAAAGGGCCCGCCGCGATGGGTCTGGCCCCCGTCGTAGCCTTGTCGCATGGACAGTCGCACCCGCTACGTGTTGCCCCCGGTGGTGGCCGAGGACAGCCCCGCCTTCACCGATCCCGCCTACTCGAGCATCGAGCCGGGAGCGCAGTGGACGGCCGAGGGGGACTTCAGCGACATCCGCTACGAGACCTCCGACGGCATCGCCAAGATCACGATCAACCGCCCGCACAAGCGCAACGCCTTCCGTCCACAGACACTGTTCGAACTCGAGCGCGCCTTCACGATGGCCCGTGATGACGACACGGTGGGCGTCATCATCTTCACCGGACAGGGGGACTGGGCCTTCTGCTCCGGGGGTGATCAGCAGATCCGCGGTGACGACGGCTACATCGGCGACGACGAGGTGGCAGCCAAAGGCATCGGACGACTCAATGTCCTCGACCTTCAGATCCAGATCCGGCGCCTGCCCAAGCCGGTGATCGCCATGGTGGCCGGGTACGCGATCGGCGGCGGCCACGTCCTGCACATCGTGTGCGATCTGACCGTTGCTGCGGACAATGCCCGCTTCGGCCAGACCGGCCCCAAGGTCGGGTCGTTCGACGGTGGGTACGGCAGTGGACTGCTGGCCCGCCAGATCGGGCAGAAGCGGTCGCGCGAGGTGTGGTTCCTGTGCCGTCAGTACGGCGCGGAGCAGGCCTACGACTGGGGTCTGGTCAACGCCGTCGTGCCGCTGGCCGACCTGGAGAAGGAGACCGTGGCCTGGGCGCGCGAGATGCTCACGCTGTCCCCGCTGGCCCTGCGCATGCTCAAGGCCTCCCACAACGCCGCCGACGACGGTCTGGCCGGCGTGCAGCAACTGGCCGGCGATGCGACGCTGCTGTTCTACATGACCGAAGAGGCGCAGGAGGGCCGCGACGCCTACACACAGCGGCGCCGCCCGGAGTTCGACAAGTTCCCCAAGCGCCCGTGACCCCACGGCGCCTCCTGCCCTACCGGTTGCGGTTGCGCACGCCCTTCCGAGGGCTCGAGGTGCGGCGTGGATGTCTGATCTCGGGGTCACACGGATGGGGTGAATTCGCCCCGTTCGACGACTACGACGTCGCCGCGGACGCCCGGTGGCTGGCCGCGGCCTTCGAGCAGGCGGACGGCATCTGGCCGCAGGCGGTGCGCGACCGGATCGAGGTGAACGCGATCGTCCCGGCCGTGGTGCCGGAGCAGGCCGCGCGGATGGCTGTGGCCGCAGGCTGCCGCACCGTCAAGGTGAAGGTCGGTGACCCGCAGGGAACTGCGCGGGTCGCCGCGATCAGGGAGGCACTGCCCGACGCCGACCTACGCATCGACGTGAACGGCGCGTGGAGCGTGGCGCAGGCGGCGGCGCAGTTGGCCGAGCTGGCGCAGTTCGGTCTTGAGTACGCCGAGCAGCCGGTCCGCACGCTGGAACAGATGCGGGAACTTCGGGTGTTGACCGACGTGCCACTGGCCGCCGACGAACTGATCCGCGTGGATGGCCTCTTCGATGAGGTGGCAGAGGTGGCCGATGTGGCGATCCTCAAGGTGGCGCCGCTCGGCGGGGTCGCGGCGACGCTTGCCGCCGCGCAGCGGATCGGTCTGCCGGTGGTGGTCAGCAGTGCGTTGGATTCGTCGCTGGGCCTCGCGGCCGGCGTGGCCGCCGCCTGCGCCCTGCCCCGACCACCACTGGCGTGCGGTCTGGGTACGGGGGTGCTGTTCGCCGAGGACACGACGTCGGTGACGGTGGTGCCGGTCGACGGGTCCATGACACGGGCCGCGCCACCGCCGCCGCGGCCCGACCTGCCACACGCGTCCGAGGACCTGCCCATGTGGCGCGCGCGGATCGACGCGGCACTGCGCCATGCAACACCTCGGTAACGATCACCCGCCTCACCGGCGACCGATCGCTGAACCCCGCGTTGCGCGGGCGTACCCTATAGGGTGAACGGGGTTCGAATCCGTGGGGGCCGCCTAACATGCATCCCCTGCGTTCGTCCCGAAGGGAGTCGACGGCCGGCCTGACCCCGTTCGGCACCTTCTACCGACTGGTCCTTCCGCTGGCCAGGCCGGGTCTGGCGGTGACCGCCTTCTACACCTTCCTCACCGCCTGGGGTGAGGTCGCATACGCCACGGCGTTCCTGACCTCCGATGCCAAGAAGACCTTGGCCGTGGGTCTGCAGACGTTCGTCGGGCAGTTCAAGACCGAATGGGGCTATCTCACTGCCGCAGGCATCTTGGTGACGATCCCCGCGGTCATCGTGTTCCTTCTCGTTCAGCGCAACCTGGTGGCGGGCCTGACCGCCGGTGGGACCAAGGGTTAAGGAGAAACCATGGCTGGAGTCGTTTTCGACAACGCAACGCGGGTCTACCCCGGATCTGAGAAGCCGGCAGTCGACGCACTCAACCTCGACATCGCCGACGGGGAGTTCCTCGTGCTCGTCGGACCGTCGGGCTGTGGCAAGTCCACGAGCCTGCGGATGCTCGCGGGGCTCGAGGACATCGACGGGGGCCGGATCCTCATCGGTGACCGCGACGTCACCCACCTGCCGCCCAAGGAGCGGGACATCGCGATGGTGTTCCAGAACTATGCGCTCTACCCACACATGACCGTGGGGGAGAACATGGGCTTCGCGCTGAAGATCGCCAAGGTGTCCAAGGACGAGATCCAGCGCCGGGTACAGGAGGCCGCGAAGATCCTCGACCTCACCGAGTACCTCGAGCGCAAGCCGAAGGCGTTGTCCGGTGGTCAGCGCCAACGTGTCGCCATGGGTCGCGCGATCGTGCGCGAGCCGCAGGTGTTCCTCATGGACGAGCCGCTGTCGAACCTCGACGCGAAGTTGCGCGTGCAGACGCGGACCCAGATCGCACAGTTGCAGCACCGGCTCGGCACGACCACGGTCTACGTCACGCACGACCAGACCGAGGCCATGACGATGGGCGACCGGGTGGCGGTCCTCAAGGACGGCCTGCTCCAGCAGGTGGACACCCCGCGCAACCTGTACGACCACCCGAACAACGTGTTCGTCGCAGGCTTCATCGGCTCGCCGGCCATGAACCTGGTCGAGGTCCCGCTTTCCGGCGACGGGGTGCAGATCGGCTCGTCGACGATCCCGCTGCCGCGCGACGTGATCTCCGCGGCGTCCTCGCAAGGCCTCAAGTCCGTGATCTTCGGATTCCGGCCGGAGGACACCGAGATGACCGGTGGCGAGGGTGTCCCGGTCGTGGTCGACGTGGTCGAGTCGATGGGGTCGGACGCGTACGTCTACGGTCGCGTGCAGGTTCCTGGTGGCGCAGATGAGCAGGTGGTCATCCGCACCGACGGCCGCGTGCCGCCGAAGATCGGGGACACCATCCACCCGGTCATCACCGAGGAGCACATGCACGTGTTCTCCCCGGTGACGGAGGAGCGCATCGAGGCCTGAGCGGCGCGTGTCACAGTAAGGCTGTGAATCCCTCGACCGCGGCTGCCCGCGTCATCATCGACGAACTGGTGCGCTCGGGGGTCAACGACGTCGTCCTGGCGCCGGGATCCCGCAGTGCGGCGCTGGCGATCGAGGCCGCACGGGCACACGAGCGCGCGGAACTGCGCCTGCACGTGCGCGTGGACGAGCGCAGCGCCGGCTTCCTGGCCCTGGGACTGGCCAAGCGCAGCGGTTCCCCGGTGCCGGTGATCACGACCTCGGGCACGGCCGTGGCGAATCTGCGGCCCGCGGTCGAGGAGGCGTGGAACAGCGCCCTACCGCTGGTCGTGCTCTCCGCGGATCGGCCTGCGGAGCTTCGCAGGACCGGCGCCAACCAGACCATCGACCAGGTGCGCGTGTTCGACGGCATCGTGCGCTGGTCGGCCGATGTGGAGGCGCCCACCCGGGCACGCGGACAAGTGGCCTATTGGCGCAGCACGGTGTCGCGCGCATGTGCCGTCGCAACCCATTCCTGGCAGCGCGGTCCGGTCCACCTCAACGTCGCTTTCCGCGATCCACTGGTTCCCGACGACGACGACATGTGGGTGGAGCCGCTCACCGGCCACGACGGGGAATCGTTCGTCGACGAGGACGGCGACGAACTTCAGGTCGTGCGCACCTGGACGGTGGATCGCAGGCTCATGCTCAGCGTGCAGGAGCCGATCGATGAACTCCTCGAGGACATCGCTGCGCCGGAGTTGCCGGAACGAGGGCTGGTCATCGTGGGGGACATCGACGACCCGGAGGACGCCGCCGCGGCCGTGGACCTGGCACAGTCCTGTGGGTGGCCGCTGCACAGTGAACCCACTGGCCTGGCACGGGCGGGCAGCAACGCTCTGGCCCACGCCAGCCTCTTGAGCGCGCAGCCTTCGTTCCGGGAGAGCCACCGGGCGGACCTGGTGGTCACGGTCGGGAAAGTTGGCCTCAGCCGCGGTGTGCTGGCGATGATCCGGGAGGCCGGCCTCCACATCCACGCGGAGCCCCAGCGCATCACGGACTGGCCGGATCCGACGCGGACCGCCGCCGCGGTACTGGCGTCGGTGCCGGCCCCTCCAACCTCTGCGGACGTGACCGATTCCAGCGAGTGGTTGGACAGCTGGCTGATGGCAGACGCGGCTGCGCAGCGGGTGATCGAGAAGGCGCTGTCCGCCGTCGACCAGCCCACCGGCCTGCATGTGGCGCAGATGCTGTGGAACCTCGCGGCGGCCGACGATCTCATCTTCGTGGCCTCGTCCCGCTCGATCCGGGATCTCGAGGCGGTCGCCTCCGTACGGCGCGATCCACCGTGGGTCCTGGCCAACCGCGGCGTCAACGGCATCGACGGCCTGGTGTCCACCGCGATCGGCGCCGCCCTGGCACATCAGAGTGCCGGTGGCGGCCGGGCGTTCGCGATGCTGGGCGACCTCGCACTCCTGCACGACCAGAACGGCCTGGTGATCGGGTCCGAGGAGGCCGTGCCGGATCTGTGCCTCGTGGTCATCGACAACAACGGCGGTGGGATCTTCGGGTCGTTGGAGCAGGCTGACGACGCGTTCGCGGACGTCTATGAGCGGGTTTTCGGCACGCCAGTCGATACCGACATCCGGCAGGTGCTGCGCAGCCACGGCGTGCAGGTCCACGACGGTCCCGATCTGATCAGTGCCCTCACCGCCGCCGCATCTGGCGAGGGGTTGCGTGCTGTTGTGGTGGGGCCGGTCAGCCGGGACGAGGAAGCCGCGCTGCACCGTCAGATCCGGCTGGCGCTCGGGTGAGGATCGCAGGCCAGTTCAACGGGCCGCCTGATTCCGGTCACGGCGGATATGTTGCCGGGAGCCTCGCGGTGCGTCTGCCCGGCCCGGGGACTGACGTGTGGCTGCGGGCTCCCGCGCCGTTGGACACCGACCTGCGTGAGCAGTACGAGGACACGCATCTGTCGGTGTGGGACGGCGACATGCTTGTGGCCGAGGCCGACCCCGTGGACCTCATCGTGGAGCCTGTCCCCTTCGTGAGCCTGGAACAGGCGCACGCGGCGCAGGCGGGCTTCGCAGGGGCGGTCCCCAACCGGTATGAGACCTGCTTCGGGTGTGGCAGGTTGCGTGACGACGGCCTGCGCATCCACCCCGGCCGGGTGTCGGATGGGCTGGTGGCCTGCGTGTGGCACCCCCGCGGCAGGGTGGCCGAGGAATGGGTGTGGGCGGCTCTGGACTGCACCAGTGGCTGGGCCTGGCCGATCGGGGACATGAGCCTGGTGACGGGCCGGCTCACCGGTGGTCTGCTCGACTCCGAGCCGATCGATCCGGTCGGGCCGTACATCGCGGTGGGCGCGCAACTGAGCAGCCAAGGTCGCAAGCACATCTCCGCGGCAGCCCTGTTCACCCCGGCCGGTCACCGGGTCGCCGGTGTGCGCGCGACGTGGCTGCTGGTCTGATCGGCCCTTGCGCGCGCCAGTCTCCGCGTGGTGAGGTGTGCTTCATGATCCGATACGCGGTGAGTGCCGGCCTGGTCGCCGGCATGCTGGCAGCCGTCCCGTCCGGCGCGCAGGCGGAAACCGACAACTTCGCGCTCGCTGTGCAGCAACTCCCGGGAATCGTCGAGAGCGCGATGCAGCAGACCGGGGTGCCCGGCGTAGCGGTCGCCGTCGTGCACAACGACCAAGTCATCTACAGCCAGGGCTTCGGGGTGCGCAGCACGAAGACCAACGAGCCGGTCACCACCGACACCGTCTTCCAGTTGGCCTCGGTCTCCAAGCCGCTTGGCGCGACCGTCGTGGCAGCGGCGGTCGGCGACAAGGACCTGAAGTGGACCGACCCGATCACGAAGTTCCTGCCCAAGTTCACCCTGGCGAACACGTACGTGACGAAGAACGTCACCGTGGCGGACATGTACTCCCACCGAAGCGGCCTGCCCGGCAGCGTCGGCAATGACCTCGAGCTCTATGGTTTCGGCCGCAAAGCGATCATCAAGCGCATGCGATACGAGCCGTTGTCGCCGTTCCGGGTCACGTACTCCTACAGCAACTTCGGCATGACCGTCGGCGGGCAGGCAGCCGCCGAGTCGGCGGACACGACCTGGCCCAAGCTCGCGCAGAAGAAGATCTTCGGGCCGTTGGGGATGGACAACACGAGTTACCGGTACAAGGACTTCACAAAGCGTTCCAACCGCGCGTCCCTGCACCAGAAGATCGATGGTCAGTGGGATCCGGCGGAGATCCGCGATGCCGACGCCCAGGCTCCGGCCGGGGGTGCCAGCAGCACTGTGCTCGACATGGCGAAGTGGCTGCGCCTCCAACTCGCCAACGGTGTGTTCAACGGTGAGCGGGTCGTGAAGAAGGGCCCGTTGCAGGAGGCCCGGTCCATCCAGATCAACAATCTTCCGACCTCGGACGACGCCACCATGGTGGGTGGCTACGCCCTCGGCTTGGACACCCGCAGCAGTGCCAGCGGGAACGTCCACTGGACCCACTCGGGGGCCTTCACCGCGGGTGCCGCCACCACGATCCTCATGATCCCGGCGCTGAACACGGGCATTGTGGTTCTGACCAACACGTGGCCGATCGGGGTGCCCGAGGCCATCGCCGCCTCGTACATGGACATCGTGGAGACGGGAGCGGTGACCCGTGACTGGCTCGCCTTCACCGAGTCGGCGTTCGCGCCCTTCACGACGCCGAACAACACCGTGGACGGCAAGCCGAAGCCCGCGAACCCGAAACCCGCGAAGGCGCTGAAGACCTACACCGGCACGTACCGCAACGACTACGTGGGTGAGGTGAAGATCGTCAAGGACGGCAAGAAGCTCAAGATGCGGATCGGGCCGGGCTTGGAGACGACGGTGCCGTTGTTCCACTGGACTGCGAACAGCTACGGGTACACGTCGATCGACATGCCGAAGGGCTTCACGGGTGGCGCCATCTTCCAGAAGGTGAAGGCCGGCAAGGCGCAGCAGCTGTACCTCGACGAGGTCGGCCCGGACGTGGGGGTTCTGACGCGGGAGTAGGACCGCGGCGAGTGCGTCCTCTCGGAGTGCTGTCATGGCCGGGCCTGAATCGCTGAGGTGAGTCTCCGGTACTGCGGTGAGTCCCAAGCGGCCGCCTACGGCTCACGGGAGTACCCACGACTCACGGACTCGAAGGTGCGGGGCTCAGTCCTCGCCGAGTGCCCAGCGCATCGCTGCGAGTTTCGACTCGGATTCCTCGAACTCCGAGTCCGGGTCGGAGCCGGCGACGATGCCGCAGCCCGCGAGCAGTTCGATCGACATCTGGTCGGGGGCGATCTGACCGCAGCGCAGCGCGATGCCGAATTCGCCGTCGCCGTTGGCATCGAACCACCCGACCGGTCCCGCGTACCTGCCGCGGTCGAGTTCCTCCTGACTGAGGATGTACTGCATGGCACGTTCCGTGGGCGTTCCGCACACCGCCGCTGTCGGGTGCAGAGCGGCCGCGATGGCGACCACGGAGGTCTCGTCCACCAGCATCGCGTTGATGTCGGTGGCGAGGTGTTGCACGTTCGCCAGTCGCAGCACACTCGGCTCGGCCGGGACGTCGAGGTCGGTGCAATGTGTCCCCAGCGCTTGCGCCACCGAGGTCACGGCGTAGGCGTGTTCCTCGCGCGCCTTCTCGGACGCGACCATCGCCGTGGCCAATTGCCCGCTCTCGTGGTCGTCGGACATGCGCGGCACGGTGCCTGCCAGTACGCGGGACATGACCTGCTCGCCGGTGCGCCGTACGAGCAGCTCCGGAGTCGCTCCGATCAGGCCGTGCACGCTGAACGTCCAGCAGTCGCTGTAGCGGTCGGCCAAACGGCGCAGCGTGCGGTGCACGTCGACCTCGCCGGTCAACCGCACCCCCCGGGCGAGCACCACCTTGTCGAAGACGCCAGCGGAGATCTCGTCCACCGCGTGGGCCACCAGGCGCCGGTAGTGGGCGCCGTCAGGTGCGGGTTCGAGTAGCCCGGCGGTGGGCGGCTCGGGCAGCGGGTCGGGCCGGTTGGGGGTGATGGTCGTGATCCAGGCCTTGCCGTCGCGTCGGCCGACGATGGTGCCGGGAACCGTGATCACCGATTCGTCGGCGGCATCGAAGGAGAACGACGCGAAAGCCACCGGGCCGGTCCCAGGGGCGAGCACCTCATCATCGATCGCGGCCGACTCGCAGAACCGGGTCCACCACCGCTGCGCCCGGGCGAAGCGCTCGGGTCCGCGCACGGTGGTTGTCGCCGCGATGTCCCACCCGACCAGGCCGTCGCCCTCGTGGACCCAGCTCATCGGTGCGGAGTCGTGGGGGATCAGTGACAGGAGTTCAGCGGGCTCTACCAGGCGCGTGCGCACGGTCACCGGCGAATCTGTCACCCTTCCAGGTTAGAGCCGGGCATCGGCTTGCGCGACGGCGGAGCCCGGCCGCTCTCCGGTGAGCCGGTGGATGCCCTGGTGAGAGACTGAGTCGGTGAGCAGAGCCGACTTGGACAAACAACCCACGGCAGTGGCCGCAATGTTCGACCGGGTGGCGAGTCGATACGACGTCACCAACGATGTGCTCGCGCTCGGACAGACCCGCAAATGGCGCCGACTCGTCGCCGATGCGGTCGGTGCCACCAGCGGGCAACGCGTGCTGGACATCGCCGCCGGAACAGGCACGAGCAGTCAGGCCTTCGCGGACCGCGGCGCCAGTGTCGTGGCCTGCGACTTCTCCCTGGGCATGCTCCAGGTGGGTCGCAGTCGGCTGCCCGCCATGCCGTTCGTGGCCGGTGACGCAATGAGGCTGCCGTTCGCCGACGACTCCTTCGACGCGGTGACGATCTCCTTCGGTCTGCGCAACATCCATGACCCCCTCCAGGGCCTGCGCGAGATGCGGCGTGTGACCCGCCCGGGGGGCCGCTTGGTCGTGTGCGAATTCTCCACCCCGGTGTTCCCGCCGTTCCGGACGGTGTACGAGGAATACCTGATGAAGGCCCTACCCGCGATCGCCCGCCGCGTATCGAGCAACTCGTCGGCATATGAGTACCTGGCCGAGTCGATCGCGGCGTGGCCCGATCAGCGCGGGTTGGCCGAGGTCATCATGGACGCGGGTTGGCAGGATGTCGCCTGGCGCAACGTGTCGGGCGGCATCGTGGCCTTGCACAGGGGAGTAGCCTGAATCCGTCCCTCCAGCGAACGGAATCCCTCATGCGAATCACAGTTGTAGCGGCGGCCGCAGCCCTGGCGTTCGGTCTGGCCGGGTGCTCCGCCGAAGTCAGTGTCGGCGGCGACTCGTCGAGCCCTGCGGCGAGCCCGACCGCCGAGCAGAGTGTGCCGGCAGACGTCGAGACATACACCAGCGACAAGTACGGCTTCAGCTTCCAGTACGCCCCGCCGTTCGAGCAGAAGGGCGACACGTCGTGGGAGGCCGAGAGTGGCGCCGGCAGCGCCGACTCCGTGGCGGTCTTCGACACCACAGGCACCCAGGTCGGAGGTCAGTACCGTGACGCCTTCGTCGTCAACGTCTACCAACTCAACCAGGAGATCACCGAGGCCGACCTCGATGCCGTGCAGGCCGAACTCGAACAGAGTGTGATCCCGCAGCTCGAGCAGTCCAGCGATCAGATGCAGATCTCCGAACTGACGCCCACCACGGTGTCCGGCCTCCCGGGCTTCGAGGCGCAGGCCACCTTCGTCGTCGAGGACACCCCCATGACCTCGGACCTGTACTTCCTGTTCGACGGCGACATCGAGTACCAACTGCTGACGCAGTCGGCCACAGACAACTGGGACGGGTTGCAGCCGACCTTCGACCAGATGGTGAACTCGTTCACTGTGACCGGTGCGGCAGCCGAGGAGTCGCCGGCGGCCTAGGGCGCCGGGACCGGTTCCAGCGGCTGGAATCGGTCACCACCCGACACTCGACCAGCGGCATGCACCGGCAGGCTTAGACTCGAGCGGGGGCTCGTGAACGCGTTCACAAGGAGAGCGGATGGATCACCCGGCCAGGGTCGGCGCAGGACCTGTTGGTGCCACCGCCGCACTCCGCCTCACGCGGCAGGGCCTGCCTGCGGTATCGCCGGCGCGGACCGCGTCGGCTATGCATGACTCGCTGGGCGCGTCACGACGGCCTGCCCCTAGGATTGAGCCGACCGGAAGGAGTCGATAGCGATGGGCAATGTGTACCTTCCCATCCTGATCCTGGGAATCCTGGCCGCTGCGTTCGCGGTGTTCAGCGTCAGCGTGGCCAGCATCACCGGTCCCAAGCGCTACAACCGCGCGAAGATGGATGCCTACGAGTGCGGCATCGAGCCCACTCCGCAGCCGATCGGCCGGGGCAAGTTCCCGGTGAAGTACTACCTGACGGCGATGCTGTTCATCATCTTCGACATCGAGATCGTGTTCTTGTACCCGTGGGCCGTTGCGTTCGACCAGCTTGCGCTGTTCGGACTCGTGGAAATGGTCCTGTTCATCATCACGTTGCTCGTCGTGTACGCCTACGTATGGCGTCGTCGCGGTCTGGAATGGGACTGACATGGGACTTGAGGAGAAACTCCCCAGCGGAGTGCTGCTGACGACGGTCGAGGCCGTCGCCGGGTATGCGCGCAAGGGTTCGATGTGGCCGGCCACCTTCGGGCTCGCCTGTTGCGCGATCGAGATGATGGCCACCGGCGCACCCCGTTACGACCTCGCGCGCTTCGGCATGGAGGTCTTCCGGGCGTCGCCGCGGCAGGCCGACCTCATGATCGTGGCCGGTCGGGTGAGCCAGAAGATGGCCCCGGTGCTGCGTCAGATCTACGACCAGATGCCCAACCCCAAGTGGGTGTTGGCGATGGGTGTGTGCGCCTCCAGCGGCGGCATGTTCAACAACTACGCGATCGTGCAGGGCGTCGACCATGTGGTCCCGGTCGACATGTATCTGCCGGGTTGCCCCCCGCGGCCCGAGATGCTCATCGACGCGATCCTCAAGATCCACGACCAGGTCCAGCACACGAAGCTCGGCGCGCACCGTGAGGTGGAGGTCGTCGAACTCGAGGCGCAGGCCCTGCAGGCGATCCCCACCGAGGAGATGAAGGGCTTGATGCGGTGAGCGAGAACCCCGAATCGGCCGCAGACGTCGTCCCGGCCGGGACCGAGACACTCGATGTCATCTCCAGCGGGCAAGGTGCCTTCGGTGTCGACGGCACTCCCGATGTCAGTGGCTACGGCGGCCTGGTCCGCCGGGTGTATGCCGCGCCGGCCGCGACCCGGCCCTACGGGGGCTGGTTCGACGAGGCGGTCGACACGCTCGCCGGTGCGCTCGGTGACGCGTTCGGCCCGGCGGTGTCCAAGGTCGTGATCGCTCACGATCAACTGACCCTCGAGGTGGAACGTGAGCACCTGCACGACGTGATGCAGACCCTGCGCGATCACCCCGCGCTGCGCTTCGAGGTGTGTCTGGGCGCCAATGGCGTGCACTGGCCCGAGGACGCCGGACGCGAGTTGCACGTCCACTACCCGATGTTGTCCATGACCCACAACCGTCGGCTGTCTGTGGAGACCACGTGCCCTGACAGCGATCCGCACGTGCCGTCGATCGTGGACATCTACCCCGGCAACAACTGGCACGAGCGGGAGACCTTCGACTTCTTCGGGGTCGTCTTCGACGGTCACCCGGGGTTGACCCGGATCGAGATGCCCGACGACTGGGTGGGGCATCCACAGCGCAAGGACTACCCGCTCGGTGGCATCCCCGTGGAGTACAAGGGTGCGACGGTGCCACCTCCGGACACACGCCGGGAGTACAAGTGAGTGAAGACGTCATCTACGAGACCGCCGAGGAGGCGGGTTCTTACGACACGACCGAGGGCAAGGTCTTCACCGTCAGCGGTGGCGACTGGGATCAGGTCCGCGGCGACGAAGGTGTCGAGCAGCGGGTCGTGGTCAACATGGGACCGCAGCACCCGTCCACCCACGGCGTGCTGCGCCTGATCCTCGAACTCGACGGGGAGACGGTGACCGAGGCCCGTTCCGGTATCGGCTACCTGCACACCGGCATCGAGAAGAACATGGAGTTCCGGACCTGGACGCAGGGGGTCACCTACGTCACGCGGATGGACTACCTGGCGCCGATCTTCAACGAGACGGCCTACTGCCTCGGCGTCGAGAAGCTGCTCGGCATCACCGACCAGATCCCGGAGCGGGCATCCGTCATCCGCGTGATGCTCATGGAGCTCAACCGCATCTCCTCGCACCTCGTCTGCCTGGCGACCGGCGGTATGGAACTCGGCGCGCTGACCGCGATGACGTTCGGCTTCCGTGAGCGCGAGTACATCCTCGACGTGCTCGAGTCGATCACCGGCTTGCGGATGAACCACGCCTTCGTGCGGCCGGGCGGCCTCGCGCAGGATCTGCCCGAGGGCGCCGAGCAGATGGTCGCCGATGTTGTGGCCTACCTGCGCAAGCGTCTGCCCGACACCGCCAACCTGTTGGTGGACAACTCCATCTGGACTGCGCGGACCGAACACGTCGGATACCTCGACCTGACCGGCTGCATCGCGCTGGGAATGACCGGGCCGGTGCTGCGCTCCACGGGTTACCCGTGGGACCTGCGCAAGATGCAGCCCTACTGCGGTTACGAGACCTACGAGTTCGAGGTCGCGACGCAGACCTCGTGCGACGCGTACGGACGGTTCCTCATCCGTCTCGAGGAGATGCAGCAGAGCCTCAACATCGTCGAACAGTGTCTGGACCGGTTGACTCCTGGACCGGTGATGGTCGAGGACAAGAAGATCGCGTGGCCGGCGCAACTCGCACTCGGCTCCGACGGCATGGGCAACTCGCTGGAGCACATCAGGCACATCATGGGCCAGTCCATGGAAGCGCTCATCCACCACTTCAAACTGGTCACCGAGGGCTTCCGGGTGCCGGCCGGTTCGGCCTATGTCGCCATCGAGGCTCCCCGCGGCGAACTCGGTGTCCACGTGGTGTCCGACGGTGGCACCCGGCCGTACCGGGTCCACTTCCGGGACCCGTCCTTCAACAACCTGCAGGCCGTTCCGCCGATGAGCGAGGGCGGACAGGTCGCCGATGTCGTGGCGGCCGTGGCAAGCATCGACCCCGTCATGGGTGGAGTGGATCGCTGATGGCACTGACCGACCAGACCCGCGCCGAGATGATGGATCTCGCGGCGCGCTACCCGCAGGCACGCAGCGCACTGCTGCCCATGTTGCATCTGGTGCAGTCCGAGGAGGGTTACGTCACCGAGGGCGGCATCATCATGTGCGCCGAGGTGCTGGGACTCACCACCGCCGAGGTCAAGGCGGTGGCCACGTTCTACACGATGTTCAAGGACGAACCGGTGGGCGAGTACCACGTCGGAGTCTGCATCAACCCCGGCTGCGGCATCCTCGGCGGCGACGCGATCTGGGAGACACTGTCGGAGGACTTGGGCGTCGGCCACGACCAGGTCACCGAGGACGGCAAGATTTCCCTGGAGCGCATCGAGTGCCAGGCTGCCTGCACCCACGCACCGGTCATGACCGCGAACTGGGAGTTCATGGACAACATGACGGTCGAATCGGCCCGGCAGCTGGTGGAGGATCTGCGGGCGGGCCGCGAGGTGAAGTCCACCCGGGGTCCGGTGATCCGCGACTTCAAGGCGACCGAACGCACACTGTCGGGCATCGACGACGACGGCCTCGGCGAGGTCCCGGCCACCGACGACCTCATGCTCGCCGGACTGCGCTACGCCCAGGAGCACGATATGAAAGCCCCGGACGCGGAGGTCATCTGATGCCGCTCACCCCCGTGATCACCGCCCACTGGGACCAGCCCGACTCGTTCACGCTCGAGGGCTACCGGCGCAACGGCGGCTACAGCGCGTTGGCGAAGGCCTTCGAGATGGGACCGGACGCGGTCATTGCGACCGTGAAGGATTCCGGTCTGCGCGGCCGTGGCGGCGCCGGCTTCCCGACCGGGCTCAAGTGGAGTTTCGTGCCCCAGAACGACGGGAAACCGCACTACCTGGTGGTCAACGCCGACGAGTCCGAGCCGGGTGCGTGCAAGGACATCCCGATCATGCTGGCGAATCCGCACGCGTTGATCGAGGGGATCATCATCGCCTCGTACGCGATCCGGGCCGACCATGCGTTCGTCTACATCCGCGGTGAGGTGCCCCACGTGATCCGCCGGATGCACGCGGCGGTGCGCGAGGCGCGTGCGGCGGGGTACATCGGTGACAACATCGCGGGCAGTGGGTTCAACCTCAACCTCGTGGTGCACTCGGGCGCCGGTGCCTACATCTGCGGCGAGGAGACGGCGCTGCTGGACTCGCTGGAGGGCCGCCGCGGTCAGCCGCGCCTCAAGCCGCCGTTCCCGGCGGTGGCGGGTCTGTACGCCTGTCCCACTGTGGTGAACAACGTCGAGACGATCGCCAACGTCCCCTACATCGTCAACAACGGCGTGGACTGGTTCCGCTCGTTCGGCACCGAGAAGTCGCCCGGCTTCAAGGTCTTCGCGGTCTCCGGCCACGTGCAGCGGCCCGGGATCTACGAGGCTCCGCTGGGGATCCCGATGGCTGAGCTCCTCGAGTACGCCGGCGGTGTCCGGGAGGGCCATGAACTGAAGTTCTGGCTGCCCGGCGGGTCGTCGGTGCCGATGCTCACCGCCGAGCACCTCGACCTGCCGCTGACCTACGAGGCGATGGCCGAGGCCGGCTCGATGCTGGGCACCGGGACGCCGATGGTCTTCGATGAGACCACCTCAGTGGTCCGTGCCGTGACCGGCTGGCTGGACTTCTACAAGCACGAATCCTGCGGCAAGTGCACCCCGTGTCGCGAGGGCAACTGGTTCATCCACGATCTGCTGCACCGGTTCGATCAGGGCCGCGGTCGCAGCGATCAACTCGTCGTGCTGGACAACGTGTGCGGACAGATCCTCGGTCGCTCCTTCTGCGCCCTCGGGGATGCTGCCGCGACACCTTTCCCGTCGGCGATGAAGTACTTCGCCGACGAGTTCGAGGCGGGAACGACCACCCCGAGCAGTGTGGCCTTCGACCCGGCCGCCAGCACGGTCTTCAGTGAGGTGAAGGCATGACCGTCACAGAATCCGGCAGCAACGAGGTGACCGTGCCCGAGGGTCACGTCGCGTTCAGCATCGACGGGGTGTCGATGACCGCGGAGAAAGGCACGCTGATCATCCGCGCGGCCGAGCAACTCGGCATCGAGATCCCGCGCTTCTGCGACCACCCGCTGCTGGACCCCGTGGCCGCGTGTCGGATGTGCCTGGTGGAGATCGAGGGGCAGCCGAAGCCGCAGCCCGCCTGCGCCATTCCGGTCGGCGACAACATGGTGGTCCGCACCCAGCGCACGTCCAAGGTCGCCGACGACGCACAGAAGGGTGTGATGGAGTTCCTGCTTCTGAACCACCCGCTGGACTGTCCGATCTGCGACAAGGGCGGCGAGTGCCCGCTGCAGAACCAGGCCATGAGCGCCGGACGGGCGGAGAGCCGCTTCGAGGGGTCGAAGCGCACGTTCCCCAAGCCGATCAACGTGAGCGCGCAGATCCTGCTCGACCGCGAGCGGTGCGTGTCCTGTGCGCGGTGCACCCGGTTCGCCGACGAGATCGCCGGCGATGCCTTCATCGACCTGCTGGAGCGGGGAGCCCAGCAGCAGGTCGGGATCAGTGAGGACACCCCGTTCGACTCCTACTTCTCGGGCAACACCGTGCAGATCTGCCCGGTCGGTGCCCTGACCAATGCCCGGTACCGCTTCCGGGCTCGCCCCTTCGACCTGGTGTCCGTGCCGACCGTGTGTGAACACTGCGCGAGCGGTTGCTCGCTGCGCACCGATGTGCGCCGCGGCGAGGTGCAGCGGCGACTTGCCGGTGATGAGCCGGAGATCAATGAGGAGTGGAACTGCGACAAGGGCCGTTTCGCCTTCCCGTACCTCACCGAGGACCGCATCACCCACCCGCTCGTCCGCGACGACAACGGGGACCTGCGCACCGCCTCCTGGCCGGAAGCCCTCGGGATGGCCGCCGACGCCCTCACCGCCGCCGTTGGCAGCGCGGCCGTGCTCACCGGTGGCCGCTTGACCTCCGAGGACGCCTTCGCGTACTCCAAGTTCGCCCGTACGATCCTGCAGACCGACAACGTGGACTTCCGGGCGCGACCCCACAGCGCCGAGGAGGCAGACTTCCTGCGTTCGGTCGTGGCCGGTTCCGAGGGTCCTACGTACACGGACCTGCAGAGCGCCCCGGCGGTCGTCCTGGTGGCTTTCGAGCCGGAGGACGAATCCCCGATCGTGTTCCTGCGCCTGCGCAAGGCCGTGACCAAGGGCACCACCAAGGTCTATGCGGTCGCCCCGTGGGCGAGCCCTGGCCTGTCCAAACTCGGTGCCACGGTGCTGGCGGCGGGGCCCGGTCAGGAGATCCAGGCGCTTGCGGGCTCCGAGGATGTCATGCAGGCTCTGCGTCAACCAGGCGCAGTGCTCATGGTCGGAGAGCGGGCCGCCACCGCTCCCGGGCTGCTCAGCTGGGCCGCCCAGACCGCTGCCGACACCGGTGCCCGCTTGGCCTGGGTGCCGCGCAGGGCAGGGGAGCGCGGTGCGCTGGAGGCAGGTCTGCTGCCCGGTATGGCACCAGCGGCCTGGGGTGAACTGGCTGCCGGCGTCGGATTCCCCGGTGTCATCGAGGCACTGGTGACCGCTGCCGAACCCGAGGAGGCACTGGTTCCGGTGCCGGACCCCGAGGCGCCGGAGTCGGCGTCCACGGAGGTCGTGCCGGTGGAGGACGAAGAACCCGAACCGCCGTTCCGGGCCCTGGTGCTGGCCGGGTTCGACCCGCGGGACGTCCCGGACGGGGCGGCCTTGGTCGAGGGCTTCGCGCAGGTTCCGACCGTCATCGCCCTCGCGACCCACCACAACGACGCGACCCGCGCCGCGGACATCGTCTTCCCGGTGGCGGCCGTGACAGAGAAGGCCGGATCGTTCATCGACTGGGAGGGCCGGCGCCGGCCGTTCCCGCAGGTGTTCCGTGAATCCCTGATCCTCAGCGACGCCGGGGTGCTGGCCGCCATCGCCGATGAGATGCTGCAGGACTTCGGTCCGGCCGACCCGATCGCGTTGCGGGCGGAGGCGTCCACGGCGCAGCCCGCGACCCGCCCCGACCGCCCGAGCGTCGCGGGCGCAGGTGCCCGGGAGACTTCAGCGGGGGAGGCGGTGCTGTCCACCTGGCGGCAGCTCGTCGACGACGGCAGCATGCAGGCGGGCGAGCCGTACCTCGCCGCGACCGCGCGCCCTGCGGTGGTGAGGATCGGTCCGGCCAACGCCGCCGACCTCGGCATCTCCGACGGGGACCCGGTGACGCTGACCGGAACCACCGGATCGGTGACTCTGCCTGCCCTGATCACGGATATGCCGGCCGGCGTCGTGTGGGCCCCGGGGAACTCGGGCGCGAACCTGGTCGCCGACCTCGGCGTCACCAGCGGCGATACCGTGCGAGTGAGTGTCGGGAGGACGTCATGAATGTCGACGGCTTCGGAGGCGACCCGTTCTGGCTGATCTGCCTGAAGGTCCTGGGTGTGTTCGTCCTGCTGGTCGTCATCGTCCTGATCACGATCTGGGCCGAGCGCCGGGTCGTGGCTCGTATGCAGAGCCGTGTGGGCCCCAACCGGGTAGGCCCGTTCGGCCTGCTGCAGTCCCTCATGGACGGTGTGAAGCTCGCGCTCAAAGAGGAGATCATCCCCCGCAAGGTCGAACTCGGCGTCTACATCCTGGCGCCGCTGCTGTCCGCCATCCCGGCGTTCCTGGCCTGGGCGGTCATCCCGCTGGGACCTGAGGTCTCCATCTTCGGGCAGCGCACGATGTTGCAGTTGACCGACTTCCCCGTCTCCGTGCTCTACGTCCTGGCGATCGCCTCCATCGGTATCTACGGCATCGTGCTCGCCGGCTGGTCCTCCGGCTCGACCTACCCGCTGCTCGGTGGCCTGCGTGCGAGCGCTCAGATGATCTCCTATGAGATCGCCATGGGGCTCTCCTTGGTCGCCGTCTTCCTCTACTCCGGCTCGATGTCGACCTCGCAGATCGTCGGCGCGCAGAAGAACCTGTGGTTCATCGTCCCGGCGTTCTTCAGCTTCTTCGTCTACGTCATCACGATGACCGGCGAGACCAACCGCCTGCCCTTCGACCTCGCCGAGGGCGAGGGTGAGATCGTCGGTGGCTACTTCACCGAGTACTCCGGTATGCGGTTCGCGATGTTCTTCCTCGCCGAGTACATCAACATGTTCACCGTCGCCGCCCTGGCCACCACGATGTTCCTCGGTGGGCCGCTGGCACCTCCTGGCATCGCCGCGATCAACGACGGCATGTTCAACGAGGGCTGGTGGGGCCTGCTCTGGTTCACCATCAAGCTCTGGCTGTTCATGTTCATGTTCGTCTGGCTGCGCGGCTCGCTGCCTCGTGTCCGCTACGACCAGTTCATGAAGTTCGGGTGGAAGTTCCTCATCCCGGCCACCCTCGTCTGGGTGGTCCTCGTCGCCTTCTTCCGCGGCGCCCAGAACGGCTGGCTCGGCGAGGGCGGGGTCAACTTCTTCGGCCGGACCTTCCCGGTCGCCTCGCTCGCCCTGGTCGGTGTCGCCTCGGTTATCCGGTTCTTGTCCATCGGCCCGCGGATTCGCTCCACGCTTCCTCTCCACGGCCGGTCGCCCTTCCGCAGTTGCGCTTCGCTTCGCTCGCTGTGGTCAGCTCACGGGAGGACTTGCACCTCCAAGAGTGCGCCCGTGCCGGGCGCACCAACAAAAAGGGCCGCACAAGGCGGCCCTTCCCTTTGCACATGAAACACGGGATCAGAACTTGATGCTGGCTTCCACGTAGCTGAAGCGACCCGGCAGATCGTAGGTCGATGCGTCGTAACCGTTCAATGAGCAGCTTTGGCAGATCGGCGGCTCCTTGTCGGTGATGTTGTTGATGCCGCCGGCCAGGGTCATGTTGAACTGGGTCGGCAGCTTCCAGCTTGCACGC
>CALFYG010000228.1 GCA_937952095.1 uncultured Micrococcales bacterium
TTCCCGCGTCCCGGCACGAAGCGGCGTGTGCCTCCGGTGGGATCGCGCTGCTGGCCGCTATGGCTGATCTGGAGGCGGGCCGGTACGACGTGGCGCTGGTGCTCGGCGTGGAACTCGAGCGCAGTGTGTCCGGTGGGCAGGCTGCCGACTACATGGGCGCAGCGGCCTGGGTGGGTCGCGATGCCGAGGGCGCCACCTATGTCTGGCCCTGGTCCTTCAGCACGCTGGCCGATGAGTACGACCGCCGGTACGGACTCGACGACGCCCATCTGCGGGCCATCGGGGAGTTGAATCTGACGAACGCTCGGAGCAACCCCGCTGCGCAGACGCGGAATTGGAGCCTGACGCCCGAGTCGTTCGCCGCCGATGATGTCGCCAACCCGCTGGTGGAAGGGCGCCTGCGCCGCCACGACTGCAGCCAGGTCACCGATGGGGCGGCCGGGGTGGTGTTGGTGTCGGAACGCGCTGGTCGAACGCCGGGTTCCTACATCCAGGGCTGGGGGCACCGCACCGTGGGTCTTGGTCTCGACGCCAAACTTGCGCAGGATGACGAACTCGTCTTGCCGCATGTGGCCGCAACGATCCGGGATGCGTTCGACCGGGCCGGCATCTCAGAGGTCTTCGAGGTCGATGCCATCGAGACCCACGACTGCTTCACCCCCAGCCAATACATGGCCATCGACCACTTCGGAATCACCGCACCTGGCCGCAGTTGGGAAGCCATCGAGTCCGGACTCATCGCACGGGACGGTCGCCTTCCGATGAACCCCAGCGGAGGCCTCATCGGTGTGGGACACCCGGTAGGGGCCACGGGGGTGCGGATGGTGCTCGACGCGCACCGGCAGGTGACGGGAACCGCCGGCGACTATCAGGTCGACGGCACCGCGCGGGTGGCCACGCTCAACATTGGGGGCAGCACAGCGACCACGGTGAGTTTCGTCATCGGGGTCTGACCCCTTCGGGTCATTAGGAGGACCTGCGCGACCAACCGCATTCCGCGAACGCTCATGTCGCCCTACGCTGCGGATATGGACATCGAGATCGTCGGTCGTATGCTCAGCAACCTCCCCGAGGACGACGACCATCCCTACCGCACGGGACCGTGGCGGCCGCAGAACACCGAATGGCGCGCCGACGACCTTGAGGTTGAGGGGGAGCTGCCGAGCGACCTCGATGGGATCTACCTGCGCAACACGGAGAACCCGGTGCACCCGGCGATCGGCCGGTACCACCCGTTCGACGGCGACGGCATGATCCACATGGTCGGCTTCAAGGACGGCCGGGCCTTCTACCGGAACAAGTTCGTGCGCACGGACGCCCTGCTGGCTGAACAGCAGGAGGGCGCGCCGTTGTGGGCCGGCCTCGCCGAGCGGCCGGACAAGGCCAAGCGTCCCGGATGGGGTGCCCGGCGCATGCTCAAGGACGCCTCGAGCACGGACGTGGTCGTACACAACGGATTCGCGCTGTCCAGCCACTTCGAGTGCGGCGACGCCTACCGGATGGACCCGCTCACGCTCGATCCCCGTGGGAAGGCCCCGTGGACCCCGGAACGTGGCACGTCAGCCCACACGAAGGTGGATGAACACACCGGCGAGTTGATGTTCTTCAACTACAGCGTGGACGAGCCGTTCCTCAACTACGGCGTCGTCGACGCTTCCGACACCCTCGTCCACTACGTGCCGATCGACCTACCCGGACCGCGCATCCCGCACGACATCGCCTTCACCGAGAACTATGCGATCCTCAACGACTGTCCGCTCTACTGGGAGCCCGCTCTGATGACCAAAGGCGTGTACGCGCCGGCCTTCCACCGCGAACTGCCCACCCGCCTCGGTGTCATCCCTCGGCGGGGAGCGCCCGATCAGATCCGCTGGTTCGAGGCCGAACCGACGTATGTGCTGCACTGGGTGAACGCCTACGAGGACGGCGACGAGATCGTCCTCGACGGGTTCTTCCAGGACGACCCGCAACCGAGCGTCGCGCCGGACGCCAGCTACTACGAGCGCATCTCCCGGTTCCTCTCGCTGGACGGCATGCAGACCCGCCTGCATCGTTGGCGACTGAACCTCGTGACCGGATTGGTGAAGGAGGAGCGGCTGTCGCAGACGATCACCGAGTTCGGGATGATCAACGGCCTGCACGGTGGCCGCCCACACCGGTACGCGTACGCGGCCACCGGAGTGCCCGGACGGTTCCTGTTCAACGGGCTGGTCAAGCACGATGTCGTGACCGGCACGGAGGAGCAGTACGCGCTGCCGGACGGAGTCTTCTGCAGTGAGACCGCGATGGCCCCGCGCGTCGGCAGCACCGGTGAGGATGACGGCTACCTCGTGACCTTCACGATCGACATGGTCGAAGACCGCTCACAGGCTCTGGTGTTCGATGCTGCACGGCTGTCGGACGGTCCCGTCGCGCGGGTCACCCTGCCCGAGCGGATAAGCAGCGGCACCCACTCGACGTGGGCGCCCGGCTCCGCCCTACCGGGATGGGACGCGGCCTGAGTCAGCGCGCATCGAGCATGGTCAGCACCATCCGGGACGGCTGCGTGGCATAGACCGAATGCGGCTGCCGGGTGGGCAGGTGGATCACGCCGCCCGGCCGCAATTCCATGACCTCGCCGTCAACTGTGACCGTGAGAGCGCCGTCGATCAGGTGCAGGAGAACAGGCATCGCGGCGGTGTGCTCGGTGAGTTCTTGTCCGGTGTCGAACGAGAACAGGACGATCCGTGCCCCTTCGGCCTTCAGAACCGTGCGGGAAACGGTGGCGTCCTCGTTGACATCGATCAGTTCGCTGAGATCGGAAATGTGTGTGGCCATGATTAGAAGTACCTCACCATCACCATCGCAGCCAGGATCGCAATGAGAATCAGCGTGCCTGCGACGTCCGCCAGGTAGTGCAGCGGTGTGCGGGTCCATCTCTGCATCCGACTACCTAGGTTGCCGTCCAGGAGATTCACGCGGGTCATCGACGTGAACACCAAGGTGGTGGTCACGGTGATCAGCAGGCACCACGGGCACAAGGCGCCGATCACGAAGTAGGCCTGGTAGAACAACCACAGCGCGAACACGAAGCCGATCGAGTACACGGCCTGTGCGGTCAGCATGAACCACCGCGGGAACCGCACCCCACCGAGGGCGGCTGTGGCAAGCGTGATGACGACTGGCTCGGCGATCAGGCCGATGAAGGCGTTGGGGAACCCGAGCAGGTTCGCCTGCCAGGTCGTGCCCACCGCGCCGCACGAGATCTTCGAGTTGATGTTGCATGACAGATCGGCATTGGGGTCGGCGGCGAGGGCGACTGCATCGATCGACAACACCAGGGACGCGACGAGGCCGAGCAAGGAGGAAACGAGCATCTCGGTGTAGGCCCAGGTGTGGCGGCGCACATAGACCGGTTGGTCCGCATCGACCGTGGCGGTGGTTGTCACGATTTCAAGTATCGTCCTTGCGTCGCTGGGCCGCGTGGTCAGCCCATGGGATCTACCCAACTGCGTCTCACACGCTCCGTGCGTAGGTGATCAATGTCGTGCCGTGGATCGTCCAGTCCCGATCCGGGGTGCGCACGAAGCCGAGGCTTTCGTACAGCGCCTGGGCGGCGGTCATCGCCGACTCGGTGGACAGCACGAGGCGGGTCTTGCCGGTCGCGCGGGCGAGTTCCTCACAGGCCTGCATGAGCGCCCGGGCTACTCCGCGTCGACGCGTGTCGGGCTGCACGGCGAGCATCCGCACCTCCAGTTCCCCGGGCCGGACGATGTTGGCCAGGGGCGGCCCGTCGGTGGCCGTCACGGTGCCGACCGGTGTGCCGTCCTGCTCGGCGAGGAGCACGGTGGCCAGCGCGATGCGCGTCCCCGCATCGCGCAGGGAGCGCACGTAATCGGGTGAAGTGACGGGGTCCGCCCAGCCGCCACCGATGTAGACCGCCTCGATGATCGCGGTCACCGCGCCGGCATCGTCGGCGGTCGCCTTGCGGATGTGCACACCTCCATTGTCAGGATGGGACAGTGCGCATAGGACTTGCCCTCGGCGGGGGCGGACTCACCGGAACGGCCTTCCATGCCGGGGTTCTCAACGCGCTTGCCGAACATCTCGACCCTCGGGAGGCCGAGGTCATCGTCGGGACGTCTGCCGGATCCACGGCAGCGGCCCTCATGCGATCCGGGTTCCCGGCCACTGATTACGTGGCCCGGGTGACCGGCCGGCCTCTGTCCCCGGAAGGTGAGGCGGTGCTCGGCGGAATGCCGGCGCTCGCCGACCCGGTCCCGGCCTTGCCGCGGGAGCGGGGTCCCGCCTCCCCACAGCTTCTGCGGTCGGTCCTGCGCCGACCCTGGCGGTACGCCCCGGGGGTGGCGCTGTCCGCACTCCTTCCGGAGGGGACCCGGTCGGTCGATGCCGGCGCGCAGCGGTTCCGAGCACTGTTCACGCAGTGGCCGCAGCGTCCCACGTGGATCGTCGCGGTGGACCTCGACACAGGTAGGCGGGTGGTGTTCGGCCGTGACGCGACGGCGTCGATGGCTGACGCGGTGTCGGCCTCCTGCGCCGTGCCGGGCTACTTCGCGCCGGTCGTCGTCGACGGGCGAAAGTACATCGACGGCGGGGCCCACTCGATGGTGAGTCTGGATCTGCTCGCGGACAGCGATCTGGACCTGGTGATCGTGTCGGCGCCGCTGTCGACCACGGACTGGGTCGCGCGAGATCCGGGTAACGTCCCCCGCGTCGCGCTGCGTGCTCAGTTGCACCGGGAGTCTCGGCGACTGCGAGACACGCGCGTCATCACAGTGGCGCCGGATGTTCACATGCGCCGGATCATGGGCACCAACTCGATGGTCGCGGCGAAGCGGGCGCCGGTGGCGCGGGCGGCGCTGGAGTACGGCCGCGCCGTCTTCCGGCGGGAGTTCAGGAGTCGATGAGCGCGAAGGCCGTCTCCTCCTCAAGGGCGTTGTGCAGACGCAACACGGAGTACAGCCCGTAGAGCGTGCGCCGGACATCCGTGACCGTCTCGCTGTCGACGGTGGTCTCGTCGACCAGTCGGTGTAGAGCCGCCACCTGATGCTCGATCTCTGCATGGCTGCGGCTCAGCGCGCCGGTCGCGTCCGCACTGCCCGTGATCCGTGCAAGAGCGGGAACCAACTCCGCCTCTTCCGCCCGCTCGTGGGGAAGCAGCGTGGAGTCGAGGTCGGCGAGCAATTGCCGAACCTGCTGGAGGTCGGCAACCTCCTCGAGGTCGTCGGCCACGTCGCGCACTCGTTCCACCAGCGCCAGCGTCTCCCGATGGTCCGCGGCGAGGCGGGTCAGGACCTCGGCATCGGCGTCGGGGATGCGGCGCGCGCTGCGTGGCCGCAGCAAGCCGACCCGCAGAGCCCACACGATGGCCACCAGGTCGATCCCTTCCTGCAGAACGGCGCCCGCCGCCGCGGGCAGCAGGCCCACGGCCGCGAAACCCATCGCGACGAAGCACAATCCCATCCCGATCCAGGCGGCTTGCGTGGCAGTGCGGCGGGCGCCCCGGGCGATCCGGACCGCCTCGCCGAGGCGGTCGATCCTGTCCACCGTGAGGACCACATCGGCGGCCTCGGAGGACGCGGTGGCACCACGTGCCGCCAAGGCCACCCCGACGCCGGCCGCCGCTAGGGCGGGCGCGTCGTTGATGCCGTCGCCGACCATGATGGAGGGCCCCCTGCTGCTCTCCTCGCGCACGACGGCGACCTTGTCGGCAGGTGACTGGTCAGCCCAGACGGCGTCGACACCGACGATCCGGCCGATCGACTCGGCGAGGTCGGCGCGGTCGCCGCTGACCAGGACGATCCTGGACACCCCGTCGGCGCGCAGAGCCCGCACCATCCCGGGGGCGTCGGGGCGGATCCGGTCGGCGAACAAGAGGGCAGCGACGGGTTCGTCGTCGCGCGCCACGAAGGCGATGAGTGAACCGTCGAGGTCCGCGCGGCGCCGTGCCCGGTGGGCCCACGCCGGTTCGACGGGACCGAGGATCCAGTCCGCCCGGCCGATGGCTATCCGCATGCCGTCGACCGTCGCCTGAACCCCGCTCCCATGGATCTCCTCGACGTCCGCGGGCATGGAGGTCTCGAGATGCCGTTGCCGCGCGGCGTTCACCACCGCCGTGGCCAGCACGTGCGGTGACATCTGGTCGACGCTGGCTGCAAGTCGCAGCACGTCGGCGTCGTCGGCACCGGGTGCGAGGCTGATGTGGACGACCTCCGGGCGTCCGGCGGTGAGGGTGCCCGTCTTGTCGAACAGCAGCACCTGCCCGCCGGCCAGTCGCTCGAGTGCCGCACCGCCTTTGACCACGACACCGCGTTTCGCACACTGCGACACACCTCCGATGATCGCGATGGGTACGGCCAGCAGCAGCGGACAGGGAGTTGCGACGACGAGCACGGCCACGGCAGCGTCGGCTGAACCGTTGAACCACCACGCGAACCCAGCGACCACCAGCGCCAGCGGCACGAACCAGAAGGCGAGTCGATCGGCCATCCGGACGAACGGCGCGGCCGAGGCCTGCGCCTGCGTCACCAGCCTGATCACCCCGGCGTATGTGCTCTGTTCAGCGGCTGCCGTGGCCAGCATCTTCGCGGGATGCCCGGCGTTGACCACGCCGCTGCGGATCACCTCGCCGGGTTGTCGGCGCACGGGCAAGGACTCCCCGGTCAGCACCGACTCGTCGAACGTTCCCGGCTCGGTGAGCCGGCCGTCCGCGGGCACGATGTCCCCGGCGGCGAGGAGCAAGGTGTCACCCGGCGCGATCAGATCCACGTCGATCTCATGCACCTCCTCGCCGTCCACGCGGCGGGCTATCCGCGGGGCGCGTTGTGCCAGCAGGTGCAACTCCCGCTCGGCGCGAGCCTGTGCGCGCTCCTCGAGGTACTGGCCGCTGCCGACCATGACGGTGACGATGGCCGCCGCGAAGAACTCTCCGGTGGCCAGGGCGCCGACGATGGCCAGCGCAGCGATGAGGAGGTCGAGGACGAGGGACATCAGCGGCGGCCTCTCGTGAGCATTCGCGCCAGGGCCAGGGTGGCGAGGATGCCGAGCACCATGGCGATCAGCGCGACGTCGAAGACGACGGCGGACCCGGTGAGCACCGCCACGAGCACGAAGACGGCGACGGCGGCGAAGAAGAGCAGGTCGGCGACGACCGCCCGGCGCGCATCGTCCTGGGCGCGCACGACGGCAACGATGCCCAGGACGGCGGCGACACCGACGATCGCGGTGGCAGCGGCGAAGGCGATGGTGACCACAGGGGACGTCATGACTCCTCGATCCCCTCTTCGGAGCAGCCTCGAGTGGCCCGCAGCAGACGAGTCTCCATCGCCTCCAACTCGGCGATGGCGCCTTGGTGCGTGTGGGCATAGAGGAAGTGGACGAAGAGGCTGCGCGGATGATCCGGGGTGGCCTCGGCGATGCCGAGCGTCAAGGTGCCCGGGGTGATGGTGATCGAGGACTCGATGGCTGCCGTCTCGAAGGTGGAGCGGGCACGGAGTGGGAACTCGATGATCGACGGGGGACACCTCCAGACCCGGAGTGAGCACGTCGCGGGCCAACTTCATCGACTGCACCGGAACCTGCCAGGCCAGCCACACGAGGTAGGTCACGGCATACCAGAGTTGGCGTAGTCGCCTCATCGCCCCCTCACCGCCTCGACATAGGGGCCGAGATCGACCAACCC
>CALFYG010000229.1 GCA_937952095.1 uncultured Micrococcales bacterium
GCCGCCTCCCCCATGTCGTGGAAGACGTCCGAGACGACCTCGGAGATGACGATGTCCAGCCGGTCCTCGGTCGCTCCGGCGCGCTTGCGCACGACGATCTTCGTCAGCGGCGCGCTGACCTCCCCGGCACCGGCGGTCGCCGCGGATCCACCGTCCGCGTCCTCGGCGAGCGCCTCGGCGTCGCGGCCCGCGAGCGAGCCGACGAAGCCGGTCGGCGCCTCGTCGACCGGCGTCCCGCCGCGCTCGCCGCGGTTCGTCAGGCACGCTACCCCGCCGGCGGCGAGCGCGGCCTCGGCCTCCCCCGGGATCACGTTGTTCTTGTACCCGGCCTGCAGCATCGTGGGGTTGGCCGTGTGGCGCAGGGTCGCGCCTATCATCCTCGCGAACGGACCGAGTTGTTCGAGCGCACTCTCCGGATCGTGCGGGTCGAACGGGATCTCGGCGGCATCACAGGCCGCCGACAGGAAACTCTCGACGCTTGGTGTCAGTTGCACGGGGAACCGGTGCTCGCCGATCCGCGTCACCGTGCGGGCCAGTCGGGTCACGGCGTTGTCGTCAGCGATGAGCGAACCGTGGCCCGCGGTCCCCGACGCCCGCAGGCGCAACCATGCCAGCCCCTTCTGAGCGGTCTCGATCATGTAGATCCGCTTGTGATTGGCCAGCTCGAAGGAGAACCCGCCCACCTCGCCGATGCCCTCCGAGACACCCTGCAGGACCTCTGGGCGGTTGTCCACGACCCAGTGGGCGCCGTGTTTGCCGCCCGCCTCCTCGTCGGGCAGGAAGAGCAGGACGATGTCCCGACGTGGACGGATGCCGTGCAACTGCCACTGCTGCACGACGGTGAGGATCATCGCGTCCATGTCCTTCATGTCCACCGCGCCGCGGCCCCAGACCATCCCGTCGTGCAGAGTTCCTTCGAAGGCGGGCACGGACCAGTCCTGCGCCACGGCGGGCACGACGTCCAAGTGCGCGTGAACGACCAGGGCTTCTGCAGAGGGGTCCTCCCCCGGCACGCGGCAGACCACCACCTGGCGTGTGGCCGAACTCGTGCTGAACCGCTCGGGCTCAAGGCCGCAGCCGCGCAAGAACGCCTCGACGTACTCGGCGGCGGAGGCCTCCCCCGGTCCCGATCCGTCGCCATAGTTCGAGGTGTCCAGACTGATGAGTTCTGAGCAGATGCGGGCCACGGTCGAGGTCATGGCCTCACTGTGCCATCCCCCTGCCGCGGGAGGACAGTGGAAACGTGAAGGCTCGGTTGTTCGTCGCACTCATGCTGCCCGACATGGTTGTGGAGCAGGTGGATCAGGCGTTGGATCCGGTGCGAACCGGGTCGGCGGAACTGCGATGGCAGTCCCCGGACAGGTGGCACATCACACTGGCATTCCTGGGCGATCGGGATGTCGACTCCGAACTCGCACGGTTCCCAGCGGCGTTCCCCGCACACAGCGAGCCGATCCGTGTCGAAGGCAGTGGACACTTCGGGCCGGTGCTCTGGCTCGGTGTGACGAGCCCACGGTGGTTGATCGAACTGGCCGCTGGGATCCAGCACGTGATGCGCGGTGATCGCAGGCGGTTTCGCGGACACGTGACAGTTGCGCGGTCCCGCACCCGTGGCGGAGACCGGGAACTGAGTGCCGCGGTGGCTGCACTTGGCCGTTTCGCCTCGGACGCGTGGACGCCGGACGAGGTCGTGCTGGTCCGGTCGGTCATCGGTCCGAAGCCGGAGTATGAGGTGATCGTGCGCAGCCCCCTCACCGTCGTCGGACCGTGAGGGGCATTGATACTCTGGTGTCTCCTGAGTCCGGGTGGCGGAATAGGCAGACGCGCTAGCTTGAGGTGCTAGTGCCCTTAACGGGGCGTGGGGGTTCAAATCCCCCCTCGGACACCAGTGCCCCCCACAAGTTCGACCTTGTGGGGGGCCTTCTTATCGTTCGTTCTGGGCTGGGACTCCCGAGCGCGCAGCCGCGAGGATCAGCCGTTGGACGCCCTCACGGGCGCGGGTCCCGAATGCGCAGCAGGAGGCGCGACGACGAGAGAACCGTGTTGCGGCTGGATGTGCCGACACTGGCGTGACGGAATCCCATGATCGCCGGTACATCATCGCTCTGGTCGTCGCTGGTCAGGACGAGGCGAAGCCGGTGGCCCGCAGGGAACCGGTGGGCATTGACCACCAACGGGATCCGGTACTCAACCATCTCGCCGATGGGGACGGCGACGAAGGTGCGGCAGTCGAGCATGGGACGCCCTGGCGTGCTTCGCCGTTCGTCGACGTTGCGCAGGCCGGCACGGAGCCAGCCGGCGGTCACATTCTGGACGTCACCCTCGTCCGCGACGTCCTGAACCGTCAGGATCCAGGCAGTGTCGGAGGCTGTCGACGTGGCGTGCAGGATCACCTCGCCGTCACCGAGAAGGTCAAGCGGGGATGTGAGCACGTCGGTTTCCCACATCACGGTCGACGGCGGGTCCGTGGGCTTGGCCGGCCTGCGGTTGAGTCCTTCGCCGAGTGTCACGAACTCGCGGGATCCGGGAGTACCTGCCGCGCCGAGGATCCCGTCGGCTCCAAGCGCGAACTCGTGGATCTGCGTGGCGGGAGGCGGCCAGGTCTCGGTCGACTCCCACTGATCCACTCCAGGGACGACGTAGCGGATGCGGGGCCCGTCAAGAACGCCGGTCTCCCTGCCCTTGAGCCAGTGGTCGAACCATGCAAGGGCCTCGATGTGCAGGCTCTCCCATGGCCACGCCAGCCCGTGGTGGCCGAGCATCGCCACCCGGACTTCGGGACTGCTCGTGAGCTCATCCAGCGCCGCGAAGGTACTCGGCAGGTGCAGCGGTACGTTGTCCCAGTCGCATCCCAAGTACACCGGGATCTCGACGCGCCCAAGCAGTGCGGTGAGGTCGCGTTCGTCCCACCACTGGTCCCGCAGAGGGTGGTCGACAGCGACGTCCTGCCACAGATCGTCCCAGGGGTGCGCGTCGTAGGGCAGTTTGGTGGCCCAGCGCATGAGCGTGATCGCGGCTTCGCCATCCATGGTCGCGAACTTGGCATGCAACCAGTGCTGCTCGAGCACGTGCCGCATCGCGTTGAGGACAGGTCCCCGCCAGAGGCGGTCGCCATGTCGGGCGGTGATGCCGAGCATGGTGAGGAACGGCGAGACGAAACCGGAGCTGAACAGGCCGTGGTGGTTGGCAGCCTCGTACAGGTCCGTGGTCACGGCTATCGGGAAGATCGCACGCAGGTGCTCGGGCCGCTCCACGGCAGCCTCGAGCTGGGTCATGGCGAAGTAGCTGATACCGACCATGCCGACGTTGCCGTCCGACCACGGTTTGGTCGCGGCCCACTCGACCAGGTCGTGCATGTCCTGCCGCTCCTGCCCATCGAAGAACCCGAATTCGCCGCCCGACCCGCCTGTACCCCGCACGTTCGCGATCACGTGGACGTAGCCGCGGGGCACGAAGAAGTCCGTGGCGCCCGCCTCGATGAACCCCATCGGAGCTCCGAGGTCCTGGATCTGCCGCGGGTACGGCGAAGCGGACACCAGGACTGGGAATCTGTCGGCGGAGACAGGTCGGTGGACGTCCACGAGCAGCGACACGCCATCTCGCATCGGTGCGGCCACATCGAGGTCTGTGGTGCGGGAGAACGTCGGCTGCGAAAGATCGTGGTAGTCGCGCCCGGTTGTCTGCGGGCCGTTGAGCTGTCGCTCGCCTGGGCCGGTCCCCGCCGACCCTGTCACAACTGCTCCCATCGGAACCTCCAGCCTGACCGCGGCCCCGCCCGCAGGCGTCGACCGTCCCGCGATGACCTCTCGCAGTCTAGGAGCAATCCGGTTCCCGACGGGGGCTTGCGGTGTGCCCGTCCGGGCGGATTGGCTCGGGGCAGCATTGCGCCCTTCTGCTCAGACGGGCGGACGGAGAACTGCGTGCACAGCAGCCATCTGGGTTCCTGGTCCCCTCGGACACCAGTGCGTCTTCCGGTTGTTTCGTGCGGTTGCAGTGCCCAAGCGTGCGGTACGTTCGCCGCATGAGACGTCGGTTCGTCACCGCTGTCGTCGTGGGTATGTGTGCCGCGACCTTCCTGGCTTCGCCAGCGGCGGCTGACGCTGACGGACCAGTGGTGGAAACAGCCAATGGACCCGTGGTCGGTGTGGTCGATGGCGGGATCGAGGTGTTCCGGGGCATTCCGTACGCCGCGGCTCCCGTGGGCGACCTGCGGTACGAAGCGCCGCAGCCTGTCGGGAACTGGACGCAGCCGCGGGATGCCACCGAGTTCGGGCCGGCGTGCATGCAGACCCCGGATGATCTCGAGAACGACCCAAGCACCGAGGTGAGCGAGGACTGCCTGACAGTCAATGTATGGACACCCAAGGCAGATGAGGGCTCACGTCCTGTGTTCGTGTGGATCCACGGGGGTGGCTTCTCCTGGGGTACGGCAGCCCATGCCTTGTACGAGGGCCGAAACCTTGCCGAGCGCGGTGACATGGTTGTGGTGTCGCTGCAGTACCGGCTCGGTTCGTTCGGGTGGCTCGATCTATCCGAGGCGGGCGGTTCGGCCTCCTCTGCGAACAACGGGCTGTTGGACATGACGGCCGCATTGAAATGGGTGCAGGAGAACGCTGCCGCCTTCGGTGGCGATCCGGACAATGTCACCGTCGCCGGGGAGTCTGCCGGAGCCATCGCACTCGGATCGCTGCTGACGACCGAGGCAGCGCCGGAGCTGTTCGATCGCGCCATTCTGCAGAGCGGCTCCCCGGGCCTGGTCATGACCGAGGACGTGGCCGGCGGCCTGGCCGAAGAGTTTCTCAGCAAGGCCGGTGCTTCCTCTGTCGACGATCTGCGGGCGATGACGGCCGAGGAGTTGTTGTCAGCGCAGTTGTCCTTCGAGCAGGATTCCGAATTCGCCGATGTGGGCTTCCACCCGGTGATCGACGGCGTCGTCCTCGATCAGGGTTCGACCGTGGCCATCCGAGACGGGCTGAAATCCACGGTGCCGGTATTGATCGGCACCACCCGTGACGAGAGCCGGTACTGGTTGCTGTACTACGACTACCTTGATCGACTGCCGCTGAGTTACGCGCGGCCTTGGCTCGACTCGATCAGCGGGGGGCGATCTGAAGAGATCAACGATGCCTTCCTCGTCGATCGGCCAGACCTCAACAGCGGCCAGTTGATGATGGCCACCGCGACCTCATCCGCGTTCACGATGCCGGCGATCAGGTTCTCCGAAGCACTGTCGAGCACGGGCTCCCCGGTCTGGATGTACCAATTCACCCTGCCCTCCAATCAACTCGACGGCCGGATGGGAAGCCCTCACGCCATGGAGCTGCCATTCATGTTCGGCAACCTGGGGGCCGAACCGGCGTTACTTGATCCCTCCGACAACGTGGCGGAGTACGAGCAGTTGGCAGCGGACATGCAGGATGCGTGGATCGCGTTCGCACGTACCGGCGATCCGAGTACGGAGGCGCTAGGAACATGGCCGCAGTACGAGCAGACCGCACGCAAGACCATGATGTTCGACCTCGACCGCGGGGTCGTGTCGGATCCCTTCAGTATCGAGCGGACCGTGTGGGAGGACGTCCCCTTCGATGGGGTCACTCCCCCGTTGTTGGAATCGAATCCGCTGACGGCCGCGGATACGGAGGTCACCATCCCCGTGGTGCTGGCGGTCATCGGTCCGGTGTGGACAACCGTGATCATTGTGGGTGCACTGGCGCTGATCGCGGGCGTGGTGACGTTGGTCCTGTGGCTCGTGCGCCGTCGCCGACGTCGACGTGAGGCGCAGGTGCCGCCGATGACACAGGGGGACTGAGGCAAGCGCTGGGCCAGGTTACGCACAGTGATACATCGCGGTTCGGCGACTCCTTCGTCCCTGCCGGCTCTGGGCCCTGCTCCCTGCTCGAATATTGCCTCTGATCAGGCACTTCACGTCCTCATGGTGCCCGCTTCTACGGCGCGGCGCTGACGTCCCGCGAGATCCCCCGCGGCCTCTGAGGCAGCCTGGAAGATCATCTCGCCCTAGCCTCGAATTGCAGAACCCGGGTGTCGGAAATGCTGAATATGGGGAGGGAATCGTGAGCAGAGATGCTGTCCGAATGCTGATGAGCACGCTGACGGGGGGTGTGCTTGTGGCCGCCGCGGCGGTGCCGGGTCAGGCGCTGAGTGCGCCGGCTCTGGACCCCGGACCCATAGTCAAGGACACCAACTTCATCCGGACGGCCCAGGTGAAGTTCGCCGGTGAGCAGGTCAGGATGGAGGGCGCCGGGTTCCCCGCCAGTATCTACAACGGGTCCTTGTTCACCGACGGGCAGGTGTACGACTCCCCCGACTGTTCGAAGTCGTGGATGTTCGACCAGATCCTCTGTGACCCCGGTGACACCCAAGACAACCCGTATCGACTCACCCGCCTGAGTCCCAGCGCGGGGTTGACCTTCTATAACGCGCCGACCGGGAACCGGGCGTTCATCGTCATCGATCTCAAAGGCATCCGCCAGTTCAACACCCTGCGCCTGTTCCAGATGTTCAGTGACGGCAAGGTGACGGACGCCGCGCTGTCGACCAGCAGTACGTACGGCGACAACTGGCCGATGTTCGATGACGACTCCTGGACGGAGGTGGTCGACAAGTCCCCTGTCAACGTCGGCCGCGAGGACGCCGGGATCGGCACCTGTCCGACGGTGTTGGGATTCACGCCGGCCACAGCCCGGTACGTCCGTCTTGACCTCTGGAACACGGGCGCCTTCGGCAGCGGTTCGTTCGTCGAGATCGCTGGCGCGAAGCTCATGTACGAGGACGCCGCTCCGACCACGGAGCAGTCCTGTCCCCCGCTCGCGCCGACCGCGGTGCGTGCCTCCTACGCCGACGGGAATGCCACGGTCACGTGGACACCTCCGACCGGTGTGGTGACAGGGCAGACCCTCCAGCAGTCGACGGACGGCGGGAAGTCATGGACCGATTCGGTCACGGTGCCTGCATCGCTCGACGGCACAGCGCAGACGGCAGAGGTCGCCGTCACCGCGGGCACCTATGTCTTCCGGGTGAAGGCCTCAAACGGTGCCGGCGACTCCCCGTACAGCGCGCCGAGCAACTCGATCACCTCGGCGAAGAAGAAGCAGAAGCCGCTCAATTCCCTCAACCTCCCGAAGACGGTCAAGGCGTCCGGCTGGACGCGCTTGCTGAAACTGCCGGTGAGGACCAACGCCGGCCAGCGCGCGGTCGTTCGGATCACCGCCACCCCGCGCCTGTCAACAGCCAGCGGTGAGCGTCAGTTCGCGATCATCTCGCGGGCGAACGGGAAGCTGCGGGTGTGGCTGTCCGGCCAGCCGGCGAAGGTGCGGCTCAAGATCTCCGCCCCGGAGACCGACGAGTACACGGCCTACCGGTTGAAGAAGGTCTGGAACACCTGAGCACTGCTCGCGCTTGAGTGCTGCGTTGTTACGGTTCAGGGGGCCTGGAATCGGTGACGGCGCAGCACTCAACGCTGCGTCTGGGAGGTGAGTATGTCTGGCGGGAACTGGAAAGAGTTGTACTACGCCGCGCGTGACGGTGACCTCGAGTTGGTGCGGTACCACGTACAGATGGGCGTGGACGTGAATTACGCACACCCGGAATTCCTCAGCACCCCGCCAGTGGCAGCCATTCTCGCCGGCCAACGGGATGTCGCGCAGTACCTGCTCGACAACGGC
>CALFYG010000230.1 GCA_937952095.1 uncultured Micrococcales bacterium
ACTCGATCGAACTGTGCACGTGGTCCACCAGTACCGCCGGCTACTGCACGGCCACCTACGACCGTCACTACCCGATCAGCAAGGCGGGGATCTGGGCGGACAGCGCTCGACTGCGCACGCCGCAGGTCAACAACGACTACCTTGCCGAACCGGAGCGGCGGGGTGTGCCGCAGGGGCATGCCGATGTGGTGCGACACCTCGGGGTTCCGGTCCTGGAAGGCGACATGGTTCGTCTGCTGCTCGGTGTGGGCAACGCCGACCAGCCGTACGGGGAGCAGGACGTCGCCATCGCCCAGGCGATCGCGGACACCACATGGGCCACAGTCCAGCGATTGCGCGAGCACGCCGAGGTCGTGGCAAGGCTCGACCTGCTCAAGGAACGCCAGCACGTGGTCGGTCTGACGACGTGGGAGTGGGATCCTTTCACGGACCGGATCGTGTGGGATTCGTCGGCGGCGGCAGTCATCCCGGGCTTTGCGGCCCAGGCGACGTCGTGGGATCCGCTGCGCTCGATCCTCGATCTTCCGGACGCGCGCCGGCTCGATGCGTTGCTGCGAGGCCCGCAGGACGGAGCGGTCGCACTCGAGATGACCGGTCACGCCGATGATGGGGATGTGCGCCTGCTCCTGCAGGGCTTCTGGGTGGATCGGCCCTTGGGTCGGGACCGCCTTCTCAGAGGCACCTTGATGGACGTGACCATGATCGCCGAGTTCGAGCAGGCGCACGAAGCGGCCACGCACGACGCTCTCACCGGACTGCCCAATCGCGCCTGGCTGGTCGATGAACTCGACCGCCGAATGCGCCGGAGTCGGCAGCGCGTCGGCGACTACTTCGCCGTCCACTTCATCGACTTCGACGGCTTCAAGCTGGTCAACGACACCTACGGCCACATGGTCGGCGACGAAGTCCTGCGGGCGTGCGCCCGCCGTCTGCAGAGCGTCAGCAGGCACGAAGAATCGGTGGCCCGCTTCGGCGGGGACGAGTTCGTCATGATCCAGGACGGCCCGGTCACCCGTGACTCCGCCGCGGCGCTCGCCGACCGCATCCGATCCGCGGTCGCCGGTGACGTTGTGATGCCCGACGGTCAGCGGGTGGCGGTCGGCATGAGCATCGGTGTGGCGATCTGCGCAGGCGAGGACATCAGTGTGTCCGACCTGCTGCGGCAGGCCGACACCGCCTTGTACGAGGCCAAGCGCGACGCCAGCGGGATCAAGGTCACCGGGCTGCACTGAGCATCACAGCAGCTCGGGGATCTTCTGCTCGGAACGCAGGAACGCGCGTCGGAACACCATCGTCACCAAGGACGCTGTGATGACCACGAACAGCGAGTAGAGCGCCGGGATCAGGTCCGCCTCGGCCTTGGCCGCACCGCTGAAGCTCAGAGCGATGACGGCGACGGCCAGCGGGCCGTTCACGATGCCGATCTCGAGTGCATACGTCCGGCGATCAGCCACTTGGGCACCCCACACCTTGGCCCACAGGTACGCCACTGCCATGCCCAGCACGGGCAGCAGGATCGCGCCTGCGAAGACCCCGGGCTGGTCGGTGAAGGTGTCGACGAGCAGTGTCCAATTGCGTGGCACCCAGGTGACCAGCAGCAGCAGGATCACCAGGATCCCGAAGACGCTGCCGATGACCTCCGTGGAACCGCCGACGTTCGCGCTGCGGCGGCGCAGCCAAATACCCAGGAAGATCGGCAGGATCAGCAGCGCCAGGCTGACGACGATGTTGGCGTAGGGGATCTCCACGCCCTCCGCGACCACGCCGCCGTAGAACGTGATCAGCAGCGGCGAGACGATGATGGCCGTCATAGTGGTCAGCATCGTGACGATGACCGACAGCGACAGGTTCGCCTTCGCGAAGTAGGTGAAGAGGTTCGACGTGGTGCCACCCGGCATGCAGCCCACGATGATCAGGCCGATGGCGATGGCCGGCGGGATGTTGAACACCTGCACCAGGCCGAAGGCGATCAACGGCATGAACGTGAACTGGCCGATGACCGCAAGGACCAGCCACTTCGGCCGCTTCATCTCGTCGGAGATGTCGCGCGGAGTCATGGCCGCACCCATCCCGAGCATCATGCAGGCGACAAGGATGGTCAGCATCGCCTGTTCGAATGCGCCGATCATCGGGTCACCTCCGAGGTGAGCAGGGGTTGTACCTGTGCATCCACGAATTGGGTGCGCACGTCCTTGCGCAGGATCTTGCCGATCGGGGACTTGGGCAGGTCATCGGCGAAGACGAACTCGGACGGCACCTTGTATCCGGTAAGTTCGGTGGCCGCGTGCGCACGCAGGTCGGATGCGGTGAGGGTGAGATCCGAGCGGACCACCACGGCTCGCACCCGCTCACCCCGTTCGCCGGCGTCCACGCCGACCACAGCGACTTCATCGACGCCGGGGTGGGAGGACAGCGCCTCTTCCACCTCGTTGGGGAACACGTTGAATCCGCTTACGATGATGACGTCCTTGCTCCGGTCGACGATGCGCACGTAGCCGTCGGCGTCCATGGTGCCGACATCGCCTGTGCGCAGCCACCCGTCGACGAGTACCTGGGCAGACTCCTCGGGCCGTTGCCAGTAGCCCGCCATCACCTGCGGTCCGCGGACCCAGAGCTCGCCCGGTTCCCCGAGCGCCGCGGACCTACCGTCCTCGCGGGTCGGGCGCACCACCGTGCTCGGCAAGGGGACTCCCACGGTGCCCATCCGGACCTCGCCCCCGCCGATCGGGTTGAATGTCACGCCCGGCGAGGCCTCGGTGAGACCATAGCCCTCGACCACAGGGGAACCCGTCACCTGTTCCCACTGGGAGGCGGTCGAGGCGTGCAGGGCCATCCCGCCGGAGATCGACGCCTTGAGATGCTCCGGGGGATGGGCGACGAACCACTCTTCGTTCACCAGCCCGTGGAACAGGGTGTTCACCCCGGAGACCCACGTGATCGGGTAGTTCTCGAACGCCCGCTTCAGATTGCTCAGCGGTCGCGGGTTGGGGATCAGGATGTTGTGTGCGCCCATTCCGTAGAACCCGACGAGGTTCACGACGAACGCGAACACGTGGTACATGGGCAACGCGGTGAGGATGGTCTCCTGGCCGGGAAGGATCGCGGTCTTGGAGAACGCCATCATCTGTGCGCTGTTGGCCATCAAGTTGCCGTGGGTCAGCATGGCGCCCTTGCTCACCCCTGTCGTGCCGCCGGTGTACTGCAGGCAGGCCAGTGAATCCGCAGTCAGTTCACTGACGTAGCTGGCGGCTTCCGACCGGCGGTGCAGCCCCTGCTCAAGGGCGGCGGTGAACCGTACGTAGGGGTAGTCGATCCTCGGGAGATTGCGGGTCCAGACCTTCTGGATGGAGCGGATGATGCCAGCCACATATCCCGGGAAGAAGTCGGTGATGCGGGCCAGGATGACCGGGATGTCGTCACTGGTCGCGACCACGTCGCGGATCTTGTCGGCCATGATGTCGATACCGACGATGGCGGCGACTCCGGCATCGCCGAACTGACGTCGCATCTCGGGGCCGGTGTACAGCGGATTGGTGTTGACCACCACACAGCCGGCTTTCAGGGCCCCGAAGGCTGCGATGGGGTAGGCCAGGCAGTTCGGCATCTGGATCGCGACCCGATCCCCTTGCGTGAGGCCGAGCGTCTCGCGCAGGTACACCGCGAATGCGTCGGAGAGCCTGTCCACGTCGCCGAACGTCAGGTGCCCGTTCATCCCATTGGGCATGACCATCGTGAAGGCGCGCTGGTCGTGGTGGTTCCGGGCGGCAGCGATCAGCTCATCACACAATGAGCCATGGGCGGCAGGTGCGATGTCCGGCGGTACCTCGGGCGGGTAATGCGCGAGCCATGGGCGGGGATCGGTGTGTTCCGGCATGTGCCACCTCACTAAGCCTGAGATATGATGCAGGAATTGTAGTACGGGCATAGGGAGGCTGCAAGGGCAAGCGTCGGGCGCTGATCGCCCACGGGTCGCGCGTTGGTTAGTCCCGCGCACTCCGGTTAGAGGTTGGGCACTCCGGTTAGAGGTTGGCGGCCGTCCGGGGACTAACGGATGGACCGGGGACTAACGGATGGACCGGGGACTAACGGCTGTGGCGCTGCTCGTCGCACCCCGGCCCTATCCTGGTGTCAGGTCAAGAGTGAGTGGCGACAAGCCCCGGCTAGCTGCTCCGGCAACCGCGCCACCGGCACGGTGCCCCGGGTGACGACCGGCCCGTCGGCGAGGTGTCGGCGGGAAGCACGGGACGCCGGGGGTGCCGCATGGGACTCGTCATTCGCAAGATCACGTATCCGGAGCTCGACGCGACGCCGCGCGTCCCGCCGCGAGATCCGGTCCACGGTGCGGTGTCGCCACTAGCCAGTTGGCAGAGCAGTGTCCCAAGGTCAAGGACGGAGGTCCTCGCGGGTTTCCGCTCGCAAGAAGTCCGCATGCAGATCGAAGGGCGGGTGGTGGTCTTCACCGCGGCAGACGGCGGCGACCCCTTCCCGTTCCAACACCCCGTTCTGCTGCTCGGCGCGACAAGTGCTTCGAAGGCCCTCGCCCATCTCCCAGCGGTGGCTCTGGCCCACGACAGGCAGTGGGTCGAGCAGGTGCATGTGGTCCGTGATGATCCGGAAGGTTGGGACGCGGTGGGCGGCCGGTTCGTCGTGCGCTGGTCCGAGGAGGGTGCGGAACTTGTCGACGTGGTGGGCCGCGCTGTGGTGGACCGCTGGCAGATGCAGGGCAGGACTGTGCGGCATCGGTCCTGCCCGCTGATCCCGGACGCCCGACCCGGCGACATGTGCAGACTGCATGGCGGGCCGTGGGTCTCGATGTCGATCCTGGCCGCAGCAAACTGGAACGACCGGCGGGCGCTCTTCCTCGACCTGGTCGGGTGCGATGAGCCCTGCGGTAACCGCCGGCCGCGTCGTGGTGATCGCGTTCCGACGCGCTACACGACATGGCTGTCCGAGGCGGAGTTCAGCCAGCCGGAGATGCACAACGACGGCCATTGCCGGATCTGTATGCGGGTCGACTGTGGCCATGTGGGTTCGGTGGCTGTGGTCGACCCACCACTCGGGGCGACGGTGGTGCGGGACGCCGGGGGTGGTCAATGGCTACAGGAGATCGCCGAGCCACTGGTCCTGTCCAGGGGTCGCATCGTTGAGGTGGGTTGTGCCGAAGACGAGGTCCCCTTCGTGCTCAACCGGATGATCCTCGATGACGCCGGCGGCAGTGAAGACCTGCTGGACTGGGCGCACACCTCACCCGCGTGGCCGGCGATGGATGCAGACCTCGGCCACCGCTTCCGTGGGCTTGAGTTCGTGCACAGATGGGTGTGCATCGGAAGGTTCCGGGTCACCGGTGTCCGCCTCGGCAGCACGACTGTCCCTATTGCGTTCGACCTGCGGCGGCCACAGGTGCTGACGTCACGTGTGATCGCCAGGCTCGGCGCCTTCACGCTGGGCGAGGTGCACGGCTGGAGGCTGGGGCACGTACAGATGGTGCACGGTGGCCGGGCCCGTGCCGACCGTGCTTGGGGCTCCGACGCGCACGCCCTGGCCGCGTGGCTGCGTGAACAAAGGCTGGCCCACCTCGCCGCGATGTTCATGGAGCCCTTGGATCCCGACGGCACACTCACCCTGCTCGATCGTCAGCGCTACTACGACGATCTGCTCGCCGTGCTGGGGAGCGCGCGTCTGGACGTGGCCACCGAAGATCTGCGGCGGTTGCTCGCGGGCTCGGGGGACTACCTGCGGGCACAGGCCGCGTTGTCGGATCCGCGCTCGGATGAGCAGTTCTGGCAGGCGGTGCACGACCACGGCCAACAGGTGGGCACCCGCGAGGTGTTCCGCCTCGCGTAGCCCTAGAGCCCGGTGTCCTGGATCGCTGCTTCGATGCCCCGCCAGATGGTGGGATACGCGTAGATCATGTTCTTCAGGGTCGACACAGGAACCGCGCCGCGGACCGCGACCGCCAGGCCCGAGAGCACCTCGCCGCCGGTGGGACCGACGCTGGTGGCGCCGACCAGCACGCCCCGATCGGCGTCGACGACGACCTTGATGATGCCCTCGTTGCCGACCTTGTGGATCCATCCTCGAGAGGTGCTCGGCACCGGGGTGCTTCCGGTGACCACGGTGAGGCCGGCGTCGCGAGCCTGCTGTTCGGTCATGCCGACGGAACCGACCTCAGGGTCTGTGAACGTGACGTGTGGTACCGCCGAGTAGTCGGCGCCCGGGCCCGGCTGCCCGAGGATCGCCCGTTCGCAGATGCCCGCCTGGTACATCGCCATGTGAGTGAACGCGCCCTGGCCGGCGATGTCACCCACGGCGTAGACGCCGGGCACGACCTGCATGTGGTCATCGACGGGCAGGAAGCCCCGTTGCAGTTCCACTCCGAGCACATCAGCGCCGAGCGCCGGTGCGTTGGAGCCACGACCGGTGGCCACCAGGAGTCGCTGGCCGCGCACCTGCTTGTCGCCCACCGTCACCGTGAACTCGCTGCCGTCGTGAGACACGCTGGACGCGAACTGGCCGGTGTGGATGGTGATGCCTTCGGCGGTCAAGACGTCCGTGACGATCTGGCTGGCCTCCGGCTCTTCGGGGGGAAGGATCCGGTCGGCACCCTCGATGATCGTCACCTGGCTGCCGAAGCGCGCGAAGACCTGGGCGAGTTCGGCGCCGATCGCGCCGCCGCCCATCACGATCAATGACTCCGGCACCTCTTTTGCGGCGATCGCCTCGCGGTTGGTCCAGAAGGGGGTGTCCGCCAGGCCGGGGACAGGCGGGACGGCCGCATGGGAACCGGCAGCGATCACCACCGCGCGACCTGCGGTGTACACGTCATCGCCCACTGCCACCCGGTCTGCGCCGAGCAGGCGCGCCTCGCCGCGCACGAAGCGCCCGCCCTTGCCCGTGAACCGGTCGACGGCCACCTGGTCGTTCCAGTCATCGGTGGCCTCGTCGCGGATCCGCCGCGCCACCACGCTGAAGTCCGGGTGCACCTCGCTGGTCCCTGCCAGTTCGACGATCCGACGGCCCTCTTGGAGTGCTCCGGCCGCGCGGATCATCATCTTGCTGGGCACGCAGCCCCAGTAGGGGCATTCGCCGCCGACAAGTTCCTTCTCGATGCCCACGACGTCGAGGCCGGCTTCCGCCAGGGTCCCTGCCACGTCCTCGCCCCCCGGTCCCAGACCGATGACGATGACATCCGCGGTGTAGTCAGCCATTGCGACTCCTCTCCGGTGATCACTCTGGCACGGGAGCAGGGTGCGCCATCTGTTGTGGAACAGATCTTGAGCAGGCCAGTATCAACTGAAGAAGATGCCGGGGCGTGTCACCCGCACGGTGACGTCGTCGCCGACGGTGACGCTTTGCCGGCCCAGCACGCGGATGAGCAGATCCTGCTCTCCTGCACGGGCGGCGAGCAGGGTGTCGTGACCGTGGTAACTCACCGCCGTCACACCCGCTTGGGTGAGCACAGGGCTCTCGCCGCCGATCTGCAGGTCCTCAGGGCGGAACACCAGCACGCCGGTCGCATCGGCAGGCGTCGTGTTCTGCGAGGGGAGGTCTCCGAAGGTCGTTGTGGCCGATGCCGCGCCGGTGCCGGACGCCTGCACGACCACGGTGTCGCCCACGAAGCGCGCGACGTCCAAGGTCGCCGGGGTGAGATACACCTCGGCCGGTGGTGCCTGTTGGGCGATCGTGGTGTCCATCATCACCGCGACCTGGTCGGCCACGGCGAAGGCTTCCTCCTGGTCGTGGGTCACCAGGATCGCGGTCGCCCCCGTGGCGCGGATCGCCGCGAAGACGTCCTGGCGGACATCGTCGCGCAAGCCGGCGTCGAGGGCTGAGAACGGTTCGTCGAGAAGGACCACGTTGGGGGAGGGCGCCAAGGCGCGCGCCACCGCCACGCGCTGCTGCATACCGCCGGACAGTTCGTGCGGCCGCATGTTCGCGGTGCCGGGCAATCCGACCAGGTCCAGCAGATGCCGGACCCGGGCCGCGTGATCGCGGCCACGCAGCCCGTAGCTCACGTTCGCCCCGACGCTCAGGTGCGGAAACAGCGAGCCCTCCTGTGGAACCAGTCCGATACCGCGTCGTTCCGGGGGCACCCAGACGCCGGAGTCGAGCACGACTGTCGAGCCGATGGTGATGCGACCTGTCTCCGGTCGCAACAGTCCGGCGATGCACCTGAGCAGCGTGCTCTTGCCGGAGCCGCTGCTGCCAAGGATCGCGGTGACGCTGCCCTCGTCCACCGACAGTGCCAGGTCCTTCAGCACCCAGGTGTCGCCGAAGCGCATGGTGAGCCCGTGCACGTCGATGCTACTCATGAGCGCCTGCCCGTCAGGCGTGCCAGGACGAAGGCGGGGATGGCAGCCAGCAGCACCAGGCCGAACGCGTACGGCGCAGCCTGGCTGAAGGATCCGACGGTCGTGAAGGTCCACATCTCAGTGGCAAGTGTCTCGAACCCCGTCGGTCTCAGCATCAGGGTGGCTGGGAGTTCCTTCATCGCGGTGACCAGGACCAGCAGCGCACCGGCGAGGATGCCCGGCGCGGACAGCCTCGCGGTGACCCGCCACCAGGTCGCCGTAGGTCTGTCGCCCAGGGTCCGGGCCACGTCCTCGAGGTTCCGCGAGACCTGCGCGGTGGCCGACCGGATCGACCCGATCGCATTGGACAGGAAGAGCACCGCATAGGCGAAGCCGAGCATGGCAAGGGTCTGGTAGAGCGCGGGTGCCAACGACAGGCCCAGATAGACCAGGGAAAGGCCGACGACCACGCCGGGCAGCGCATGCGAGATGAACGCTGCGGACTCCACGGTCTTGGTGACGCGGTCCTTGTGGCGGGCGGCAAGGACGCCAATGGGCAGAGCCAGCAGCAGTGCCACGAGTGCGCCGACCCCGGCGGCCTGAACGGTGTTGGCGGTGGCGGTCAACCACGCCTGCGGGTCGGCTTCGAAGCGCTGCGACTGCAGCATGAGGCGCACCAGCATCACGCTGGGGAAGGCGACGGCCAGACCGAACAGTGCCACGACACCCAGCAGTGCGGGCCACCGCCACGGGCCCAGCGGGATCCGTTCGGCACGCCGTGCTGCACCGGCACCGACCCGCCACTGCTGATGGCGACCGCGCATGGCCCGTTCGAGGAGCACGAAGACAAGGGCCAATGCGACGAGCACCAAGGACAGGACTGCGGCGCTGGTTCTGTCGAAGGCCGCCCGGTATGAGGTGTAGATGACCCGAGTGAACGTGTCGAACCGCAACAGCGACACCGCGCCGAAGTCGCTGAGCGTGTACAGGGCTGTGAGCAGGCCGCCGGCCGCTGCGGCGGGCCAGAGCAGCGGCGCGGTGGTCCGCCGGAAGGAGCGCAACGGGCCGTCCCCGAGTGTGCGTGCGACCTCGTCGAAGGCGGGATCCACTTGGGACAGCACAGCCGCCACCGGCAGCACGACGTACGGCAGGCTGACCAGGCTCAGCACGGCCCACGCCGGCACGAAGCCCTGCAGTCCTGGGAAGGCCGCGAGCCAGGTGTACGCGGCGACGTAAGAAGGAACCGCCAGGGGCAGCGCTGCCACGACGAGCCACAGTCGGCCACCGGGTAAGGCGGTGCGTGTGAGCAGCCATGCCAGCGGCACCCCGACCGCGATACATGTTCCGGCGACAGCGGTCGCAAGGCCGAGGCTGGCCACTGACAACTGCAGTGTGCGCGGTCGGGCGAGGATCTCCCAGACGTTCTCCCACCCGGCGGAACCGGTCCTGACGATCAGGTAGATCAGAGGCGTGACCGCCACCAGGGCGGCCACTGCCGCAACCAGGTGCAGGGCGGTCAGCCTTCTGTGCACGGCGGGATCAGAGTAGTCCGACCTGCAGCAGCAGGTCCTGGGTGCCACGCAGGTCTGCGAGCTGGTCGAGGGTGAGATCCGGGCCGTCGATCTCGGACAGCGGTGGCAGGTCGTCGCGCGCCGCGACGCCCTTGACCAGCGGGTACTCGGCCGTCACGTCTGCGAAGTACTGCTGTGCCTCGTCGCTGAGCAGGAACTCCACGAACTGCTCCGATGCGGCGTTGTCCGTACCGGTCGGCAGGATCGCGACGCCGGCGACGTTCACGAGGTTGCCGACGTCCCCGGGTTCGAACGCGGCGTTGCGCGCCTTGAGGTTCTCCTCGCCGATCTCGGCGGCCTTCTCGTACCAGTAGTAGTGGTTGGCCAGGCCGACCTCGACGGTCCCCGCGTTCACGGCGTCAAGGATCGCGAGGTTGTTCTCGAACGTCTGCACGTCATTGGCGATCAGGCCTTCGAGCCATTCCTTCGTCCTCTCCTCGCCGACGGTCACCCGCATCGCGGTGACGAACGCCTGGAAGGACGCGTTGGTCGGCGCGATACCGACCTGACCCTTCCACTGCGGTTCGGTGAGTTCGAACACCGTCTTGGGCACCTCATCGGCCGGCACCCGCTCGGTGTTGTACACGATCACGCGGGCCCGACCGCTGGTCCCGACCCATTGGTTGTCGGCGCTGCGGAACATGGCTGGAACCTTCTTGACGACATCAGCGGGGAGTGGCGTTGTCAGACCCTCGTCCTGCACGACTTGCAGGGCACCGGCATCCTGCGCGAAGAAGACATCGGCAGGGGAGTTGTCGCCCTCCTCGAGAAGTTGCGCGGCGAGTTCGGCGGTGTCGCCGTAGCGGACCTCGGTCTGGACGCCGGTGGCGGTCTCGAACTGCTCGATGAGCGGCCCGACGAGCTCTTCGCTGCGTCCGGAGTACACCACGAACTCGGCAGCCTCTTGTGTCGCACTGGGCCCTTGGTCGCCGCCTCCACACGCGGATAGTCCGAGAATCGCGACCGTCATCAGGGCCGCTGCCCCGCCCACCTTGATCATTGACACTCCCCTACAGTTTAGGTAAGCCTAACTTTACATGGGAGGAGATGGCGGGATGCAGGTGATGGCCGCCAGGGCGGGCTTCGCCCTCGATCTGGCTGTCCATGCCGACCGCCCAGCCCTTGCCGGTGACGGTGTCGTCACCTACCGAGAGTTGGAGGAGCGTGTCGCCGAGCGGGCAGCAGCGCTCGCCGGTCCCCGGCGGGTCCACGTACTCGTAGCGCAGAACACGGCGGACTTCATCGTCGAGTACCTGGCATGCCTGCGGCTCGGCCATGTCGTTGCCCTAGCGAGCGCCTGCCGTGCAGACCAGATCCGCGTGCTCTACGGCGACGCCGACGACCTTCATCCCGACCTCGCTGTGCTGCTGCCGACCTCCGGCTCCACCGGTAACCCCAAGATGGTGCGGCTGTCGCACCAGAACCTTCAATCCAACGCCCACGCGATCGTGGCCGCGCTCGGGCTGTCTGAGCGCGACCGCGCGCTCACCACGCTGCCGGCGGCCTACAGCTACGGCCTGTCGGTAATCAACAGCATGCTCACGGTCGGCGGCACCCTGGTCCTGACGTCGGACTCGGTCACCGAGCCTGCGTTCTGGGACCTGGCGCGACGTCAGCACGCCACTGTTCTGCCGGGCGTTCCGTACACCTTCGAGATGCTTGAGCGGCTCGGCGACGACATGCTCGCGCACCTGCCCAGTCTTCGTCTGCTCACCTGCGCCGGTGGCCGGTTACCGGCTGCGGCGGTTCGCCGATGGGGCCGTGCGGGTCAGCGCCAGGGGTGGGGTCTTGCGGTGATGTACGGGCAGACCGAGGCCACGGCGCGCATGGCTGTGCTTCCGCCCTCGGAAGCGCTGCAGTACCCCCACTCGGTGGGCTACGCGGTTCCCGGCGGACGGTTCGAGATCCGTCGCCCGGACGCTGACGGAGTGGGCGAGATCGTCTACACGGGCCCGAACGTCATGATGGGCTACGCGACAGCGGCCGAAGACCTCGCGCGCGGCGCCGGATGTACCGAACTCGAGACCGGCGATCGTGGGCGGCTGATCGATGGCCGGTTGTATGTCACCGGCCGTCGCGCACGGTTCGCGAAGGTGCGTGGGCTGCGCATCGATCTCGACGACG
>CALFYG010000231.1 GCA_937952095.1 uncultured Micrococcales bacterium
GTGGGCCAGGACGACGTGGCCAGCGTGGCCGAAGTGGTCCGGCGTCGCTTCACCCGCTACCTGGCCGAACGCGCCGAAGCCACGGATATCGAGTTCGGACCAGCCGGCGGGGCCAACGACGAACGCAAGTCGTTCCGCTACCCGCCGCAACTGCTGCTCATCGACGGCGGCAAACCCCAGGTCAACGCGGCCGCCGCGCAGTTGCGTGAACTCGGGATAGACGACATCGCGGTGGCAGGACTGGCAAAGCGTCTCGAGGAGGTGTGGACCCCGGGGTCAGAGGATCCCTTGATCCTGTCCCGGCGCAGTCAGGGTTTGTATCTGTTGCAGAGGATCCGTGACGAGGCGCACCGCTTCGCCATCACCTACCACCGTCAGAAGCGCAGCCGGCGGCTGTCGACCAGTGCCGTGGAGGACATCCCGGGTGTCGGCCCGTCGCGCCGTAAGGCACTCATGCGCACGTTCGGATCCCTGGGGCGCCTGCGCAAGGCCTCAGTCGAGGAGTTGGCCGCCGTTCCGGGTATCACCGATGAGTTGGCCGTGGTGATCCACGCCCATCTCACCGCCGAGACCGTGACACCGGCTGTCAACGTGACGACCGGTGAAGTGATTGAGGATGATGGGGCTGGGAGGCCCACATGAACAACCCGCACTTCGAAGTGCTCATCGTCACCGGGATGTCGGGAGCGGGTCGAAGCACCGCTGCCCGTGCCCTTGAGGACGCCGGGTGGTTCGTGGTCGACAACCTGCCGCCGTCCCTGTTGCAGTCGACGATCGATCTGCTGCAACCCCGCCCGGACGTGCAACGTCTGGCCGTCGTGGTCGATGTCCGAGGGGGGCCGCTGTTCTCCAACCTGGTGACCGTCACCCAGGCCCTGCGGGACGCCCACACCAACGTCGGCATCCTGTTCCTGGAGGCTTCCGAGGAGGCGCTGGTCCGCCGCTTCGAGTCCTCCCGTCGGCCACACCCGTTGCAGGAGGACGGCACGCTGCTCGACGCGTTGCGCGAGGAGCGGGAGATGCTGCAACCCTTCCGCGCCGGTGCCGACATGGTCATTGACACGTCCACCACCTCAGTGCACGACCTCCGCAGACTGGTCGATGCGAACTACCGCGGTCCGGGGCCGTCGACCATCCGTGTATCCGTGCTCAGCTTCGGCTTCAAGTACGGGATCCCGGTGGATGCCGACATGGTCGGGGACGTGCGCTTCCTCCCCAATCCCTACTGGGTGCCCGAACTGCGTGAGCAGAACGGCCGCGATGCGGAGGTGAGCGACTACGTCCTGAGCCGGGAGGGCGCTCTCGACGTCCTCGACCACTACGCGTCCATCGTCGAACTCGTCGCCGATGGCTACGTGCGGGAGGGCAAGCGTTACGTCACGATCGGTATCGGGTGCACCGGCGGCAAGCACCGCAGTGTGGCGATGGTCGAGCGACTCGCGGCGTTGTTGCGTGACGCAGGCCATCAGGTGGTCGTCCAGCACCGCGATCTGGGCCGGGAATGAAGCCCCTGTCGCGCACCGCTGAATGGTCGACGGGCCCCCAGGTGGTCGCGCTCGGCGGCGGCCACGGCCTGGCCGCGTCCCTGCGCGCGCTGCGAAGGGTGACCGACTCCGTGACAGCAGTGGTCGGGGTGTCTGACGACGGTGGCTCGTCGGGGCGGATCCGTCGGGAACTCGGGCTCATGCCGCCCGGAGATCTGCGGATGGCGCTGGCCGCGCTCTGTGGGGATGACACCTGGGGCCGGACATGGTCGCGGGTGCTGCAGCACCGGTTCAAGGGCGAGGGCGACCTCGCCGGCCACGCGGTAGGGAATCTGCTGATCTCCGCGCTGTGGGAGGAGACCGGCGATGTGGTGGCTGGGCTGGACTGGGTGGCGGCGCTTCTCGAGGCCCAGGGCCGTGTGCTGCCGGTCGCTCGCGAGCCGGTGGACCTCATTGCCGAGGTGCGCGGTATCAACAGCGCCGAGGAGATCACGACGCTTCGTGGGCAAGTCGACATCGCCACCACCACCGGCGAGGTGCTGTCCCTGCGCATCGACCCGCCGGACCCGCAACCCTGCCTGCCCGTGGTCGAGGCGATCGGCGGGGCCCGCATGGTGGTCCTCGGCCCAGGCAGCTGGTTCACCTCGGTGCTGCCGCACCTGTACGTCCGGCCGGTGCACGATGCGATCCTCGCCACGGATGCCACCCGGGTCCTGGTGATCAACGTGACGGCGCAGGAGGGCGAAACCACCGGGTTCACCCCGGCCCGATACCTCGAGAACCTTGCCGCAACCTTCCCGGACATCCGTTTGGACGCCGTGATCATCGATCCCAGTTCCGTGCGCGACGAGCAGGCCCTGGTGGCGGCCTGTCAGGAACTCGGTGCCACGCCGGTCATCGAAGAGGTCCGGGCGGTCGAGGGAGGCTCCCCGGGCGCCGTGCACGACACTCTGCTCCTGGCGTCGGTCTTCCAGCGCATCCTCAACTGACCGGTGCTGGGACGATCTGCAGGTTCACCTGCCCCGGCGTGTCGCGACGTGTGAGAATCGGCCCATGGCCATGACCGCCGCCGTCAAGGACGAACTCAACCAACTCGAGATCACAAGACCGTGCTGCCGTAAGGCGGAGACTTCGGCGATGCTGCGCTTCGGCGGGGCGCTGCACATCGTCAGCGGCAAGATCGTGGTCGAGGCCGAGTTCGACACCGGTGCGGCAGCTCGTCGGCTGCGGACGAACCTGTCCGAGATCTTCGGACAGCAGGCCGATTTCGCCGTGGTGCACAAAGGGGGCTTGCGCAAGGGGACCCGATACATGGTCCGCGTCGTCAACGGGGGAGAGCAGCTCGCCCGGCAGGCCGGACTCGTGGACGCTTCGGGCCGTCCGGTCCGCGGGTTGCCGCCCCACGTGGTGACCGCCGGCATCTGCGACGCCGAGGCGGCGTGGCGCGGGGCGTTCCTGGCCCACGGCTCGTTGACCGAGCCCGGACGCTCCTCCGCGCTGGAGATCACGTGCCCCGGCCCGGAAGCCGCCCTGGCGCTCGTCGGTGCGGCACGGCGTATGGGTATCCCGGCGAAGAGCCGCGAAGTACGGGGCGTGGAACGCGTGGTCATCCGAGACGGCGACGCCATCAGCCAGATGCTGGCCCGGATGGGGGCACATTCCTCCGTACTCGTGTGGGAGGAGCGCCGCACCCGACGCGAGGTCCGCGCCACGGCGAATCGGTTGGCGAACTTCGATGACGCGAACCTGCGCCGCTCCGCCCGCGCGGCGGTGGCGGCCAGTGCGCGAGTGGAGAGGGCCTTGGAGATCCTCGGCGACGACGTGCCCGACCACCTCGCCGCCGCGGGACGGTTGCGGATGGAACACCGGCAGGCGTCGTTGGAGGAACTCGGTGCCCTCGCCGATCCGCCCATGACCAAGGATGCGATCGCGGGCAGGATCCGGCGGCTCCTCGGCCTCGCCGACCGCCGCGCGCGGGAGTTGGGCATTCCGGACACTGAGGCGGGTCTTGCAGTCGACGACGAACTGGTATGACCAACCGATAGAATTGGATTACTCAACCTAAGGAGTAATCAGTGACAATTCGCGTCGGCATCAATGGATTCGGACGTATCGGTCGCAACTTCTACCGTGCGGTGGAAGCTCTGGGGGACTCAGAGACCGCTTTCGGCAACGAGCCGATTGAGATCGTCGCCGTCAACGACCTGACCGACAACGCCACGCTGGCCCACCTGCTCAAGTACGACAGCGTTCTGGGCCGCCTGCCCGGTGAGGTCACCTCGACCGACACCGAGATCATCCACGACGGCAAGGCCATCAAGTCTCTGGCCGAGCGTGACCCCGCCGCCCTTGGCTGGGGCGACCTGGGCGTCGACTACGTCATCGAGTCGACCGGCCACTTCACCAAGGCCGACGACGCCCGCAAGCACATCGAGGCGGGCGCGAAGAAGGTCATCATCTCCGCACCTGCCAAGGGTGAGGACGCGACCTTCGTCATGGGCGTGAACCACAAGGACTACAACCCGGCGCAGCACAACGTGGTCTCCAACGCCTCCTGCACGACCAACTGCCTGGCCCCGATGGCCAAGGTGCTCGTGGACAACTTCGGCATCGAGAACGGCATGATGACGACGATCCACGCCTACACCAACGACCAGAACGTGCTGGACTTCCCGCACAAGGATCTGCGCCGTGCACGCGCCGCCGCCATCAACATGATTCCGACGACCACCGGCGCCGCTCGCGCGATCGCCCTGGTCATCCCCGAGCTCAAGGGCAAGCTCGACGGCTACGCCATGCGCGTTCCGACCCCCACCGGCTCCGCCACCGACCTCACGATCAACATGGGCAAGGCTGTGCCTGCCGACGAGATCAACGCCGCCATGCGCGCGGCCGCCGAGGGCGAACTCAAGGGCATCCTGCGCTACACCGAGGACCCGATCGTGTCCACCGACATCGTCACCGACCCGGCGTCCTGCATCTTCGACGCCTCGCTGACCAACTCGATGGGTTCCCTGGCGAAGGTGCTGGGCTGGTACGACAACGAGTGGGGTTACTCCAACCGCCTCGTCGACCTCGTCCGTTACATGGCATCCGTCGACTGATGCACACTCTCAGCGACCTGAACCTACAGGGCGCTTCGGTGCTGGTGCGCCTGGATCTGAACGTCCCGCTCGCCGATGGCGAGATCACCGACGACGGACGGATCCGGGCCGCCGTGCCCACCCTCAAGGAACTTCTGGAGGCCGGGGCTGCGCCCGTCGTCGTGGCGCACCTCGGCCGTCCGAAGGGTGAGGTGAAACCGGAGTTGTCCCTGGCGCCCGTGGCCACTCGTATGGCCGAACTCGTGGGTGTTCCCGTGACACTCGCACCCGCTGGTGACTTCCCCCCGGCGGCGCCGGGCACCATCGTGCTCTTGGAGAACATCCGGTTCGATCCGCGGGAGGCGAGCAAGGACCCCGCCGAGCGGGCTGCCCTCGCCGCCGAACTGGCCGCCGGCCGTGATGCGTACGTCAGCGATGGCTTCGGCGTGCTGCACCGTGAGCAGGCCAGCGTCACCGACGTCGCGAAACTGCTTCCCAACGCGGCCGGACGGCTGGTCGAAAAGGAGATCCGATCGTTCGCGTCGGTACTGGACAACCCGGCTCGGCCGTACACGGTCGTGCTCGGGGGATCCAAGGTCTCCGACAAGTTGTTGGTCATCGACAACCTGTTGAAGTCCGTGGACCGGCTCATCATCGGCGGCGGGATGTGCTTCACGTTCCTCGCCGCTGAGGGTCACGCGATCGGTGACTCGTTGTTCGAGCCGGACTGGGTGGACTCCTGCCTGCAGATCCTCAAGGACGCCCGCGAACGTGGCGTGCAGGTCATGCTGCCCACCGACGTGGTGATCGCACAGGACATCGCAGCTGACGCGGAGACCGACGTGGTCAAGGTGGAGCAGGGCATCCCCGAGGGCTGGAAGGGCTTGGACATCGGCCCCCAGACGGCCGCCGCGTACGCGCAGGCCGTCCTCGATTCGGCAACGGTTGTCTGGAACGGCCCGATGGGTGTGTTCGAGGTCGAACCGTTCGCCGCAGGCACCGTTGCGGTGGCCCGGGCACTGGCCCAGACGGATGGCTTCACGGTCGTCGGTGGTGGTGACTCCGCCGCGGCGGTCAGGTTGCTCGACATCGATGCGGACGCCATCGATCACATCTCGACCGGTGGGGGGGCCAGCCTCGAGTTGCTCGAAGGCAAGACCCTGCCCGGAATCGCCGTATTGGAGGACTCATGAGCCGCAAGCCGCTGATGGCGGGCAACTGGAAGATGCATCTGAACCACCTGGAGGCGATCGCCCTGGTGCAGAAGATCGCCTTCCTGCTCAAGGACGACGACTACGCAGCGGTCGATGTGGCGGTACTGCCGCCGTTCACCGACATCCGCAGCGTGCAGACCTTGGTGGAGGGCGACAAGCTCAAGATCGGGTACGGCGCGCAGGACGTCTCGCAGCACGCGGCGGGCGCGTACACGGGCGAGGTCGCTGGACACATGCTGTCCAAGCTGGGTTGTGGCTACGTCACGGTCGGGCACTCCGAGCGCCGGACCTACCACGATGAGACCGATGCGGTTGTCAACGCGAAGGCCAAGGCCGCGTTGGAGAACGGCCTGATCCCGATCGTGTGCGTCGGCGAGCACCTCGACGTGCGGCAAGCCGGTAACCACGTGGCGCATGTGACGGATCAGCTCGTCGGCAGCCTCGCCGGGCTGACTGAAGAGCAGATGGTCAACGTCGTCATCGCCTACGAACCGGTGTGGGCTATCGGCACCGGCGAGGTGGCCTCGCCGGAGGACGCCCAAGAGGTGTGCCACGTCATTCGTGAGTGGCTCGGCGAGCAGTACGGCGCAGGTGTCGCTGAGCAGGTGCGGATCCTCTACGGCGGCTCGGTGAAGTCCACGAACATCGCGGGGATCATGGCCAAGGCCGACGTGGACGGTGCACTCATCGGCGGCGCGAGCCTGGATGCCGATGAATTCGCCACCATTGTCCGGTACCGCCTGCACCCGCAGGTCGACGCCTGAGGTTACAGTTGAGTCTGCTGCACGCACAGGGAGGCATTCGTGGTTCTAGCGCTTGAGGTTCTGCTGCTGGTCACCAGTGTGCTCCTGATCGTGCTCGTGCTGTTGCACAAGGGGAAGGGCGGCGGGCTGTCCGATCTGTTCGGCGGTGGCGTCAGCACCTCCCTTGGTGGGTCGAGCGTTGCCGAGCGCAACCTCGACCGGGTGACGGTGGGCGTCGGACTGATCTGGGCCGCGACCATCATCGCCCTCGGATTGATCACCAAGTCCTGACGGAAGGGGCCTTACGTGGCCGGTGGGAGCGCGATTCGGGGTAGCCGGGTGGGGGCCGGCCCGATGGGCGAAGCGGAGCGCGGGGAAGCGGCGCCTCGCAAGAAGGTGTCGTTCTACTGTGCCAACGGCCACGAGAGCACACCCAGCTTCGCGCAGGATGCTGCCCCACCGACCGAGTGGGACTGCCCCCGGTGCGGTCTTCCTGCCGGACAGGACGCCGAGAACCCCCCGGCGCCGCCCAAGACCGAGCCGTACAAGACGCATCTGGCATATGTGAAGGAGCGTCGCTCCGGTGGTGAGGCGGATGCCCTGCTCGACGAGGCGATGAAGAACCTCCCTGAGGTCTGAACCCTGCGATATCGGGGGCTCTGGCGCTACCGTGTGCGGTAATCCTGCAGGAGGCGCACGTGAAGTTCGACGACAACAACGTCGACATGTCCAGGGTCGACGACCGACGTGATGGACGCGGTTCCTCGAGTCGTTCCCAGCCTTCGGGGGGCGACCCCACCGCCGGACTGCTGCAGTTGTTGCTGGCCAGCAAACTGGGGAAGGGTGGCGGGGGACTCGTACTTGTGCTGGCCATCTTCCTGATGTTCGCCTTCTGCAGTCAGACCCAGGAACCCACCGCCCAGGTCCCGCTCGATTCCTCCTTCAACGCGCCGGCGGGTTCCCAGGGGGTCGGCGCATCGCTGGCACAGAAGTGCACGGAAGATGCCGCCGACGGGGTCTTCGAGAACACCGACTGCCTGCTGGTGAAGGCCTTCAACGAAACCGACGAGGTCTGGAGTGGCTACTTCGCCAGCACCGGTCAGCGTTTCCGGGAGCCCCAACTGACGTTCTTCGACGGCCAGACGCGCACTGGTTGCGGACCGGCGAACACCAGCGTCGGACCGTTCTACTGTCCAGCCGATGAGCGCATCTACTTCGACCTCGGATTCAGCCGGGATCTGGAGCGGCTCGGGGTCCAGGGCCAGTACGCGATGGTCTACATCATGGCTCACGAGTACGGGCACCACTTGCAGAACATCTCCGGCATCGAACGGCAAGTACGCAAAGTCCAAGCCGCCAACCGCCGCAACGCCAACAACTACAGCGTGGCGATGGAACTGCAGGCGGACTGCTTCGCCGGGGTCTGGGGGCGGCTGGCCAACGATGAGGGCAACGTGGTGATCACCCCTGAGGAGTTCACCCAGGCCACCAACGCCGCGGCAGCCGTGGGCGACGACCGGATCCAACAGGGCGCAGGAATGCGGGTCAACCCGGACACTTTCACACACGGATCAGCCAAGCAGCGCACCTATTGGTACACCCGTGGCTACAACCAAGGGACCCCGCAGGCGTGCGACACGTTCAAGGAACTCGGCCTTCCGCTGTAGGGGGTTGCAGCCGTTAGTCCTTCGCGGCCGCGAAACCCTAACCGGAGTGCAGAAACTCTCACCAACGAACAGAACTCTCACCGGAGCACCGTTGAGCGGGCTCAGTTCTCCGGTCCAGCCGCCGATCCGTGGGACTCAGGCGTAGCGGGTCAGGCCCGGCGGCAGATGAACCGCGGCCGCCTCATCCACCACGAGCAAGGTGAGGTCTCGTCCATGGACACCGGCGGCCGGCACGGCCAAGGGACCGGGGTCGTTCACGAACAGGCCCACGGCATCGGCTTTCCCCGCGCCGGAGGCGATCAGGACGATCTCGTCGGCGGAGTTGATGACGTCGAAGGACATCGAGATACGCACAGGCGGCGGCTTGGGGGAGTCGGTCACGGGGAAGGCCGGGCGAGTCTCCCGCAACCCCGGATGCCCCGGGAAGAGGGAAGCGACATGCCCGTCCTCGCCCATCCCGAGAATGCTGATGCAGAACGGGGGACAGGGGTCCCCGTAGGCCGCGAGTTCCCAAGTGTACGCCTGGGCCCCCTCGCCGACGTCGGTGAAGTCGTCGCTGGTGGGCATCGGATGCACGTTCGCGGACGGCAGGTCGACGACGTCGAGGAGAGCCTCCCGCGCCATGGTGTCGTTGCGTTGGTCGTCACCTGCCGGGACGAATCGCTCATCGGACCACCACACGTGCACTCTGTGCCAGTCGATACCCTCGTCGGCGGCCAGGGCGGTCAACGCACCGTGCCCGCCGCGCCCCCCGGTGATGCAGATGTGGGCCACGTCGGCGTCTGCGAGGGTGCGCACGATGGCCCCGGCCATCCGATTGGCAACCGCCCGGGAGACCCCCTCGGCATCGGGATGGACTGCGACCGAGATGGTGCTCATGCCTTCTTCACCGCCCTCTTGCGCGGTGCCGGTTTCGAGGCCTTCGCCTGACCCCCCGCAGGCGCGGCCTTCTTCACCGCGGGCGCGGCCTTCTTGGCGGTCGCCCGACGCTTGGTGGACGGAACCTCCACGGCGGCCAGCGCCTCGGCATAGGTGTCGTCGGGATCGAGGCGGCGCAGCTCCTCCCCGATCAGATCACGCAGATCACGCCGTGGCAGTGGGACGTCGTGACTGGCCACTCCCGGACGCGACAGGCGACCGGTGCGGCCGTCCGGACGTGTGAGTTCGATCGGACCGGTCTTGGTGTGGATCACGACGGAGGTGATCCCCGGACCGTTGCTGCGGTGCAACGTGACAGGCACCTTCAACGCGACCTGCAGCCACGCCTGCAGCAGCGCGGCAGACGGGTTCGAGCGTTCTGCACTCA
>CALFYG010000232.1 GCA_937952095.1 uncultured Micrococcales bacterium
CCGGGCGACCAGGACATCGACGTTGGTGAGCGCGTACAGCGCGATCAGGGAGTGCGTTGCGTGACCCACTTCTCCGAGGAACTGACCGGGCTTGCTGGGGTCTTGTTCGTAGCTTCGGAACCTACGAACGAAGGGGATTCCCGCCGCAGCACCGACCGCCGCGCCGATCGCCGAACCCATGACGGCTGCGAAAGCGCTTTGATAAAGCACGGCTCCCGCGATCCCGAACGCTGCACGGCATCCGGCGGAGACGGCATACAGAACCGCTAGCCGACCGTGCATCTGGGCGCCCTGCAGGAGTCCCAATTGGCGGAAGGTGATGGCCAGTGGCACCAGTGTCGCCGCCGTCAGGAGGAGTGGCCACCATGTGTCGAATTGGAGGAGGTGTGCCAACAACGGCGTCAGCAGCACCACGACGAGCATCGCGATCCCGCCGACTTGGACACCGATCCAGCGGCTGACGGTTTCGTGGCTCCCGCCCGCGGCGACGTGACGGGCTACCACCACTTGAAGGGCCAGGGCCGTGGTGCTCGCGATAAGCAGGATCACCGAGAGGGCGCCGAAAGCTCCGTACTCGGTCGGGCCAAGCGAACGGGCGGACACGAGCATGAGCAACCAGGCGGCGGCTTGCGCCAGCATCATCCCGATGGCCACTATCGCGACGCTCTTGAGCGCACCGAAGTTCGACACCACGGCGCGATCCCGCGTCACTTTGGTCGACAAGGGCCCTCCGCCTCACGAGTACTGCAGGTTTCAGCGTACGCGGTGCTGACGGCTGGCCGGCGTACCCACCCGGCGGTCAGAGCCTTAGGGGGCGGAGGACCGCCCTTCGAGTTGGGTCGCTTGCTGGATCGCCTTGCGTGTCGAATCCGCCATGAGGGGTTCGATGAAGCGATAACTGAGATAGGAGATCGCCAGCATGACAAGGATCACCCCCAGATAGCCCGCGATTCCGGGATCGATCCTATAGCGGCTCAGCGCCAGATTCGCCACCATAAAGAACGGAATGTGGACCAGATACACCGAGTACGAGATCTCCCCCATCCAGGCAACGGCACCTCGGTCCCACCGCGTGACACCCAGAGAACCGTCGGGCAGCGCGAGCCCCATCAGCACCAGGTATCCCCCAATCAGGCTCAGCGCTAGATAGGCGAGACCACTGAAGTCTGGCAGAGCCTGCGGCAGGGCTGCCATCGCAATTGCGGCGAACCACAGCACAGCGACGGCCATCCACCTGCGTTGAGGAAGGACCGGAGCGGTGAAACGTCGCCAGTCGGTGACCGACGTGATCTTCCAGACGAGCAGACCCACGAGTAGCCCGTCGTAACGGAACAACCAGGCCACATCTCCCCCGAACCGCCATACCACGGACAAGGCAAGAAGGCCGATGACGAACGGCCAAAACCAGCGTCTCAATCCGAACCAGGCGAGGGGCAACAGAATGTAGAACTGGGCTTCGACACTCAGCGACCAGTAGTAGCCGAGGATGTCTGGGGCGCTGGCCTGCTCGAAGTTTCGCAGGAAAGTCAGCGAGGTGAAGAACTTCCAGAAAGCGTCACGCTGGTCGAGGAATCCGGCACGACCCGCCAAGGTAAGTCCCAGGACGAATGTGACGACAGCCCAGAAGAATGCAGCTGGGATCAACCGGCTGAATCGGCGACGATAGAAGATCGACGTCTCGAGCAATGGCCACTGGGCATCAGCGCGCGCCAAGAAGATCCTGCCCATGAGGTACCCGGAGAGCACGAAGAAGAGATCCACGCCCACAGGGGGATGTACCCATGTGAGGAGTTTGTCCCAGTAGAGCGCGTCCCCCGGCAGTAGGAGGGCACGCACATGCACAACCAGCACGAGCAGAATCGCGATCCCTCGGATCACCTGCAGATTCTGGTTCTTACCCCCTTTGGACACCCACGTACCCCTCATCGGATCGCCGACGTCTAACTCGTACAACCTGCACGTCTCGCTCAATATGCGTGATCACAGGCGACTCCTCGATGACTGGGCGGTTCCACCGTTGTCGAACCTACCTGAGAGCGTCGCTCCCATCGGTCGCAGACTCGACAGACCACCCCCACCACACCAACCCCTATAGGCTGACAGCACCCACGATCAAAGGACTTCCCCGTGACTGCTGCGACTGGTTCCGACGGCGCCGGACAGGCCGTCAGGATGAGTGTGCCCCGGGGAATCCTGCGGACCGCCCGGCCCAAGCAGTGGGTCAAGAATGTCCTCGTATTCGTCGGCCCAATCGCTTCCGGCCTACTTTTCGAGCCCGGTGTTTTCGGTCGATCGCTGATCACTTTCGTCGCCTTCACGCTAATGGCCTCCGGCGTCTACTTCCTCAATGACGCTCGCGACGTCTCCGAGGACCGACACCATCCAACCAAGCGCAACAGGCCCATAGCAGCAGGTGTCATATCGGTACCTATGGGTTATGCCCTAGCTCTCGTGGGAATCGCCGCTGGCTTGGCGCTGATGGCGACCCTCAACGGGAACGTACTGGCCATGGGCGTCATTTACATCGCGATCAACGTCGGCTACTCACTCGGCTTGAAGAACGTGCCGATCGTCGATCTGTTGATCGTGGCAGGCGGGTTCATGTTGCGGGCCCTCGCCGGCGTCTTCGCAGTTCCGGCTGCACCGAGCGTGTGGTTCAACCTGCTCACCCTGTTCGGTTCCTTGCTGCTGGTGTCGGGCAAGCGGTCGGGAGAGCGGGCCGAGGTCGGGACGGACGGCTCCACTCGACGAGTTCAGACGCGATACACCGACTCCTACCTGCAATTCGTGCGCGAGTTCTCAGCAGCAGGCCTGCTCATGGCGTACGGGCTGATGGCCTACCAGAAGTCCGAGGTGGCCAACGGCGCTGCCGAGGTCGCCCTGCAGGTGTCGATCATCCCTTTCCTGGCGACGATCATGTTGCTCGTTCAGCGGATGGACTCCGGCGGCGGGGGCACCCCTGAGGATCTCGTGCTGCACGACCACGCCATCCAGGCCGCAGGAGCGATCTGGGCCATCACTTTCTGCCTGGGCGTGTACTTGGGCTCGGGTGCGGTGGGTGTGTGATGTCCCGCGGTCTGGTTCCCGAACTCGTCGCGCAGTGGCTCCCCCGCTTGGGCGGACACCCTGAGGATGTGGACTGGGTGTCGGCACAGGTGCAGAAGCACATGGCCGCGCTGCCGGACCCGGTCCGGCTGAGCGTCGGTGCCCTCGGGCGGTCGTTGGACCTGCTCCCGGGCACCCGTTGGCTGGGACGACTGCCCGGAGGCGGGGAGTATGTGCGTCTGGTGAACACCTTGACCACGGTCGTCTACCTCAATGGACAGGGCGAGGACGCGTGAGAACCGAGGTCCTGGTGGTCGGCTCCGGGGCAGGTGGGGCCACCACAGCGGCGGTCCTCGCCGCGGCGGGTGTCGATGTCCTGATCGTCGAGGAGGGCCCAGAAGTCGCCCCAGGCTCACTGACACCGTTCAGCATCGACCAGATGCGTCAGCAGTACCGCAACATGGGTGAACTGATTGCGCTCGGGCTCCCCTCCGTGACCTTTGCGGAGGGGCGCTGTGTCGGGGGTTCCACGGAGGTCAACTCCGGGCTCTACCACCGTCCCCACGACATGACTCTGGAACGGTGGGCCCGAGGGTGGGATGTGAAGGACCTGGCGGCGGGTTCGCTGCTCGAGTTCTCCGAGCCGATCGAACGGAACCTGACCGTCTCGACGTTTCCTTCGGGTCCACCGCCGGCCTCGCGCCTGCTCCAGGAAGGGGCCGCCAGGCTCCAGTGGCATGCGCAGGAAATCCCGCGTTGGTTCCGGTTCGACTCTCCCATCACCGGAGTTCGACAGTCCATGAGTCTGACCTACCTCAGGCAGGCACGTCGGCATGGAGCGACTCTGTGGTCCGACACATGGGTCGAGCGGTTCATCGTGGAAAAGGGCCGCGCTATCGCCGCGTTGGTGCTCAGGGGGGACGGCACCCGGGACCGGATCGACTTCGACAGTGTCTTCGTGTGCGGCGGGGCGGTTCAGTCTGCGGCGCTGCTTCAGCGCAGCGGGATCAGACGGCACGTGGGCAAGACGCTCACGATGCACCCGACGGTCAAAGCCGTGGCCCACACCGCCGCACCTATCAACGACCCCACCGACGTCCCCGTCGTGCAGGTGCGTGAGTTCTACCCCCACATGTCCATCGGAGGGTCCGCCACCAACCTTCCGTTACTGGGCATGGCGTTGATGCGGACTCGTCGGCGTCTGGACGATCTGGCTGGTCTGCTGCCGCACATGCCCATCTACTACGCCGCGATCCGCACCCAGGGCCTCGGCCGCGTCACAGCGCTTCCGAGAATGCGGGATCCGCTCGTGACGTACCGGATCACGGGGCAGGACATCGCTCGCCTGCGCTCCGCCATGGGCCGCCTGCTCGAAGTGCTCCTGGCTGCCGACACGATCGAGGTGATCCCCTCCGCCTTGCATGCCGATCCGATCACGTCGGCGGCCCAGATCCCCGAGCAGGTCGCCAAAGTGACGCGTCGTACAGCAGACCTCATGACTGTCCACGTCTGCTCATCGGTTCCCATGGGCGAGGATCGCAGCAAGTGTGCGGTCGACTCCTACGGCCGCAGCCACGAAGTCGCCGGCGTCCTGGTGAATGACGCCTCGATCCTCAACGACGCCCCCGGCATCAATCCGCAGGGCACCGTGATGGCTCTCGCCACCCGCAATGCCGAACGTTTCCTGCTCGACCATGGGCAGACACCTGCTGCTCGGGAGTTCTCATGACGACTGGACTCGTGGTGACCGGAGGCGGTGGCTGGTTCGGCCGCAGTTTCCTGGCCAGTCTTGCCGAGACACCGCTCGGGCTGCCGATCGATGAGGTACGAGTCCTCGTCCACCACCCGACCGACGTCCCGCTGGTCCAGCAGAGTCTGCGCGCCGCCAAGATCTACGTCGGCGATGTGCGCTCAGACTCCGACGTCGCAGAACTCTACGAGGGTCTCGACACCACACATCTTGTGCACTCAGCGGCCGTGATCCACCCCGGCTCGGTGGCGGACTTCTTCTCCATCAACGCCGGCGGGACCGAGCGCATCGTCCGCGGTGCCCTCCAGCGGGGGCTACAGCGGATGGTGCACGTGTCCAGCAACTCCCCCATCGGTACCAACCCCAGCCCCGACGAGGTCTTCCGGGACAACGAGCCATACAACCCCTACTACGGCTACGGCGCATCGAAGATGCAGGCCGAGGTGATCGTCAAGGATCTACTGACCGCCGCCGCCGTGCCGGGGACCATTGTCCGGCCACCGTGGTTCTACGGGCCCTACCAGCCTGAGCGTCAGGCGCGGTTCCTCAAGACCGTGCGGCTGGGCACGTTCCCGCTGGTCGGCAAAGGGCTGAACCGCCGGTCCATGGTCTACACCGAACATCTCGCACTCGGCGTCCGCCTGGCGGCCACCACGGACCGGCCTGGCATCGGTACGTACTGGATCGCGGACTCGCAGCCCTACTCCATGCTGGAGATCCTGGACGCCGTGCGGGCGGCCGCCCGCGCCGAGGGTCTGGAGGTCGTCGACAAGGTGCTGCGGTTGCCCAACGCCGCCGGCGTGATGGCTGAGAAGGTGGACGCTGCCCTGCAGAAGCGTGGAAAGTACCAGCAGGAGATCCACGTGGCGGGAGAGCTGAACAAGAACATCGCCTGTTCGATCGCCGGGGCCAGGCGGGACCTCGGGTACGACCCGCAGATCTCGCTCGTGGAAGGAATGCGTCGCAGTTACCGCTACGGCCTCGAGAACGGGCAGGACGTCTGATGCGCACGCTGGTCACTGGCGGATCCGGCTTCTTCGGAACACTGCTGTGCGAACAGTTGGCGTCGACGGGGCACGCGGTCACCAACCTCGACATCAGCCGACCGGAGGATGCCGTCCCCGGCGTGACGTTCCTCGAGGCAGACATCCGGGACGTGCGTCTGGTGCAGCAGGCCTGCGCCGACACGGACGTGGTCTTCCACAACGTGGCGCAGGTCCCCCTGGCCAAGGATCCGGAGCTCTTCGAGTCGGTCAACTCCTTCGGCACTGCCAACCTGTTGCGTGCCTGCGAGCGCGCCGGGGTGCGGAAGGTCGTCTACACCTCCTCCTCGGCCGTGTTCGGCATCCCCGAAGCCAACCCGGTCACTGAGACGACTCCGCCCCGACCGGTCGAGGCGTACGGCAAGGCGAAACTGGACGGCGAGTTGTTGTGTCAGGCGGCGATCACTCGCGGTCTCGACGTGTCGATCGTGCGGCCTCGGACGATCCTCGGACACGGCCGGCTCGGCATCTTCGGGTTGCTCTTCGACTGGGTCGCCGACGGGGTGGACGTCTTCGTGTTCGACGGCGGACACAACCGGTACCAGTTCGTCCACGCCGCCGACCTTGCCAACGCGTGCATCCTGGCTGGCGAGCGGCCCGGCCCCGAGATCTACAACATCGGTACCCCCGACTTCGGCACCATGGGGGAGCTGATGCAGGCCCTATGCGATCACGCAGGCACGGGAGCGGGAGTGCGGTCCATCCCGAGCAAGGCGGCCGCGCCGGTGATGAAGGGCTTGTCACGTGTGGGGCTGGCACCGTTCGCCGACTACCACTGGCTGATGTACGCACGTGAGCTGTGGTTCGACACCACGAAGGCCGAGACCGAGTTGGGCTGGAAGGCGCAGTACTCGAACAGCGAGATGATCTGCGAGTCCTACGACTGGTTCCTGGCGAACCGGGCGTCACTGTCCACACACGGAGTCAGCCACCACACGTCGACGGTGAAACAGGGCGTGCTGTCGGTGGGCAAGAAACTCATCGGCGCGTTGCCGGTCAAGGCCTAGAAGAAGACCCACCGCTTGTAGGCGAAGAACCTCACCACGGTGGCGACCGCGGTGGCCGCCGCCTTGATGATGTTGAGCCAGAGCCCGCTGGGTTCCCACAGTACTTCCGCCGCCACCACGACCACTTCGATGAACAGCACGGCGACCACGTTGATCGCGGTGAACGTTCCGTAGGCGTGCCATAGGGACTTGATCTCCCGGTGGGCGAACGTCCACTTGTAGTTGCCCACGAAGGCCACGGACATCGACACCACGAGCGCGATTCCGTTGGCCAGCCAGACCGGCCAGCCGAGCAGGAGCAGTGCGTTGAACAGGGCGAAGTCGACAACGACGGCGAAGATCCCGACTGCGAGGAAGGGGCCGACCTCCTTGCGCAGAGGAGTCGGGACCTCCTCGTCGATGTCAGGGGTGGCGCTCATCGTTCCCAGGGTAGCCAAGGAGCACGTCTGAACAGCGCCTCACTGCTCGTGCGCTGTGAACGGCACCGCTAGGGGACCAACCGCGGGCGCCGCCAGGACCGGCAATCGCGCGTTCGAGGTGTGCCACGTGCGCGGAGAACCCACAGCTGCCGCGGACACTGCCACGCGGTACTCGCCAGTCGCCAATGCGAGCCCGGGGGTCTCGAAGCGTATTGTCCGCTCGCCATCGATGCCGGTGCGCACGCCCGCGTCGGTGCTGCTCATGGCGACCAGCCGGGCCCCCTCCTCCGTCGCCAGATCCACACGGGCCTCGAAATCCGCCGAAGTGCCTTTGAACGTGGCTGTCACTGCGACCGCAGTCAGCCCGGCGGACGTGGCCGCCTCCGCACGCACTGCGACCACCTCCACGGGCGGCGGCAGGTGGTCCTGCGACTCCGGATGGCCCAGGCGGGCCCGGAACTCCCCGATCACCGCCGGCGCGGTACCGTCGGCCACGACATGACCGTGGTCCAGCAGGATCGCCCGGTCGCAGAACTCCTCGACCTGCCGCATGTCGTGGGTCACAAGGACGATCGTCCGGCCCTCTTGCTGGAAGCGGCGGATCACATCCAAGCATTTACGCTGGAAGGCCTCGTCCCCCACTGCGAGCACCTCATCGACCAGCAGGATGTCGGGCTGCGCATAGATCGCGACGGCGAAACCGAGGCGCACGAACATGCCCGACGAGTAGAACTTCATCGGGGTGTCGATGAACTGCTCGACACCGCTGAAATCGACGATCTCATCGAATCGCTGCCGAGCGACCTCACGTGGGATGCCCAGGACGTCGGCATTGAGATAGACGTTCTCGCGGCCGGTGAGGTCGTGGTGGAACCCCGCACCGAGCTCCAGAAGGGCTGCGAGGGTGCCTCGTCGCCGCACCTCTCCGCTGGTGGGCGTGAGCACCCCGCCGATGATCTTCAGCAGTGTGCTCTTACCCGAGCCGTTGTGCCCGATCAGTCCGACCGTGGAGCCCCCGGAGATGTCGGTGGTGACATCGTCGAGCGCCGTGAACCTCTCCTTGGTCGCGTGCCTGCGCAGGACCTTGGTGACGAACAGCCCCCGCAGGGTCTTCTCATGGCGCAGGGAGAAGGACTGCGTGACGTGGTCGATCTCCAGGGCAGGTGGGCGCATCACAGTTCCGCCGCGAAGTTCTCTTGCAGACGGTTGAAGATCCGCTGGGCGAGCCAGACCAACAGCGCGCACACCGCGACCGTTCCCCACAAGCGCAGTGCGAAGACGCTGTCGAAGTACTCCTGAGGCGGGGTGCCCGGCCATGCCCCCTGTTGGAAGGCCACCGTCGCCGCAGCCAACGGGTTGGCCATGTAGACATCGAACGCCCAGTCGGGCAGGCCGCGATCAGCGAGTGTCTGCTGTACTGTCCACCATCCGTAGAGGATCGGCGTCAGCCAGAAGAGCAACAGCAGTCCCACATCGACGATGAACTGCACGTCGCGGACATAGACGTTCAGCGCCCCCAGCAGCATTCCGCCTGCCAGGCCCAGCAGGACCACGATCAGGATGGCAGGGATCACGAACGGCACGTCCTGCAGGCGTGGCCAATGACCGGTCACGGCCATGGCACCCACCAGCACCAGCGACTGGAAGAAGAAGTTCACGATCGCCACGCCGGTGGTGGACAGCGGCAGCAGCTCCCGGCGTAGCGCCACCTTCTTGACCAGCGGAGCGTTCCACATGATCGACGTCGTGCCCAGGGTGACCGCTTCGGAGAACAGACCGAAAATCATCAGGCCGCAGAACATGAAGAACCCGAAGTTCTCGATCTGATCGCCGAACCCGAGGAACAACCCCAGCACCAGGCCGTACACCGCAAGCTGCACCAGCGGCTTGATCATCGTCCAGAGGATCCCCAGCACAGAACCCCGGTACCGGATGCTCAATTCCTTGCGGATCAGGCTCACCAGCAGCAGGCGCGCCGCCCAGATCTCGGCGACCGCGCTCCAGAAACCGCGCCAGAAGGGCTCTCGGCGGTTCACCACCTCGACGGCGCTCACACAGGTCACAATATGTCCGCCCACACGCGTTGTACTGCACCGGCAAGCGACAATGTGCGAGTGATCGTCGTGATGCATCCCTCCGACGAGTTGTACGGAGCCGACCGCGTGCTCATCGACGTCGTCGAGCGACTGCGTGCACGCGATGATGTGGTGGTCTGGTTGCCCACGGATGTGGACTACGACAGGCGTGGGCTGAGCCGGGCGCTGCACGACATGGGGACACCCGCCGAGCAGGTACCATTGCCCGTCCTGCGTCGCGCGTACGCGAATCCTCGCGACGTGTCGGCTGTGGCCGGACGCGCGGTCCAGATGGCCACCGCACTTCGAGGACTCTCACCCGATGAGGTGTATGTGAACACCTCGGCGCTGGCACCAGCGGTCCCCATCGCCCACGGGCTGAAGATCCCCACGACCCTGCACATCCACGAAACCTGGCGGCCCTTCGAGCGGCGTGTGCTGACCCCCATGTGCAGGCAGGCCGACGTGCTGATCACGGTGAGCGCCGCCACGCGTGCGGCGTTGCCGGAGGTTCTGCGCCGCCGTGCGGTGATCCGCCGGCACACGGTGTGTGCGCCGGCGGAGGATCCGGAACAGACCCGCGCGCTACGGGAGGCTTTCGCCGGCGGAGACAACCTGGTGGTCTACGCCGGCCGCTGGACTCCGGGCAAGGGGATCGCCGAACTACTCGCCGCAGTGAAGGGCAGCACCACGCATCTGGTCCTGCTCGGCGGGCCACCGCCGTCCGGCGAGGGCGTGGACGTGCTGGCGGCGATCGAGGCCGCGGGCGTCGGATCACAGGTCCACATCGTGGGCGAAGTCGACAACGTATGGCCCTACATATACGCCAGCGACGCGGTCGCCGTTCCCAGCATCGCACCGGAGAGTTACCCCACCATCGCTCTGGAGGCCCTCGCAGCCGGTCGACCGGTGATTGCCAGTGACATCGGCGGGCTCCCCGAGATCGTCACGGCGGATCGCGGGTGGCTTATACCACCGGGCGACATCAACGCCTGGGCAAGGTGTCTACGTGCACTGCCCCGCAGTGAGCATCTGCAACAATAGCCGGGTGCCTGGAGCAGCGACGGAGACGCGGGCGGTAGCCGCCGTCGTCGTGACGTACAACCGCACCGCACTTCTCGACCAGTGCCTCGTCGCCATCGAGAACCAGACCCACCGCCCGGATCTGATCATCGTGGTGGACAACGCCTCTGATGACGGCACGGCGGAGTACCTGGCCGAGCGCGTGTGGGGGATCGACCGACGGGTCATCACTCTTCCGCGCAACTACGGCGGCGCCATGGGTTTCGCGGTCGGGATGGCTGCTGCCCTGGCGGCCGATGCGGACTCGGTCTGGCTCATGGACGACGATGCGATCCCGACCGCGAGTGCCCTGGAGTACTTGTTGGAGGACACCAAGGTCGCCACTCGCGGTGGTCGACGACCCGCCTTCGCGTGCTCGATGGTGGTGTGGAGCGACGGAACGGTCGCACGTATGAACGTCCCCCGCGCCAATGCTGTCTGGAACCAGGCCGCTGCACGGATCGGGCGGGCTGTAGTCGATGTGGACAGCGCATCCTTCGTGTCGGCACTCATCCCCGCCGACCACATCCGCGCCGTGGGGCTGCCTCACATCGGCTACTTCAAGTGGTACGACGACACCGAATACACGCTGCGCCTGCGACGGGCGTACGGCCCCGGCATCTGCAGCATGAACAGCGTCGTCAAACACCTGTCGGCCAACAACGAAGGCGCCTTGCCCTGGCAGGCCACCGACTACAACGCCGCCGACCACGCCCGGGCTCTGCGCAACCGTGTCAACGCCTCCCTGACACTCAGCGACGTCCGCGGGTTTCTGTCGGTGAGCCGGGACGCCCTCATGACAGCGACGGCACCCTCCCAGCCGCTGCGCCGCAAGGGCCGCCTTCTGAAGGGCTACCTGAGCGGCTTCACCTACCGGCCACCGGTACTGCCCGCGGAGACCACGCGGGATTGACCCGGCGGCCGCTGGATCAGAGAAGCAAGCCGCTGTAGTGACCCGGGAAGCTGCTCGGGGTGAAGAACCAGCTCTCCAGCGCGTAGCGGTCCTCGGTGAAGCCCGGCTGGGTGCCGGTCTTGTGCAGCAGGTACTGATCGAAGAAGACCGCGTCCCCGGCTTGGAACACCGGCGACACGATGAGGTCGGACCCGCGTTCGCGGTCCACGACATCGGGGGCCACATCCCAGTCGAAGAATGCACCCGGAGTTCCCGTGGGAACGATGTGGTCGAGCCTGCGGGCGAGGATGTCCAGACCGGACGCCCTTTCACCGCAGTCGGACAGGGCGACCCACATATTGATCGTGTGCTTCTCCGCGCCCAGGAACGCCCCGTCCTGGTGCCAACTGGAGCCGGTGTCGGGCGGAACCCGGCGCAGGGTCCACTTCTCGAGACTGAGGACGGGCCTTTCACCGAGGTATGACCCGATGAGCTCGGGCAGCCCCACCTCCTGGAAGGCCCGGATGATGTACGTGGCACTACGTGGGGAGTCGGCGGCCGACAGCCCCGCTGCACCGTGGTTGAAGGACCGGAAGTGCGTGGCGCCGAGAACCTGACCGTTCACGTCGGTCAACGGAGTGTTCCACGCGGGGTCGACACGCTGACGATCCTGCTCGAAGGCAGCCATAGTGCTGTCGACCATCCCCCGCAGGTCCGCGCACACGGCCTCCGGGAAGAGGCCGCGCACGATGAGGACGCCGTGTCCACGCACGGCTGCGACCAGCGCGTCACGGTCGAGTTCGGCCGCCGGGATGTCCGGGATGCCGTTGGTGCACGTGATCTCCCGAGTGGTCTGCGGGGGCCACTCGACGTCGGTCGCAGGCACCTGCGAGGCACGCCGGAAGGCCTCGTTGCGCAGTCGAAGCTCGATCCGGGAGACGTCGTCTGCAGTCGGGTCCGAGGTAGCCGCGGCCACCAGAGCCGTAGCGGCCTGCACATCACCTGCATCCAGCAGGGCCTCGATCCCCGGGTGGTCCGCCAACACCAGGGTGTCCGGTGCATCCTGCACCGCGACCTGCGGTGCCCCCCGTCGCCTCCTGAGTCGGCTCAGCATGGTGTCACCCTCCTGAATGCAGCCTGCCTGTGCGTCGCAGTCCCTACAGTATGCCTATGTCCACCACCCCCGGGGTTCTTGTCGCGCGCGGGAGACGCCAGGCGTCCGCGCTGCGGGAGATGTACCGACGAGGTCGGCGTCGGCGCGCCTGGGTGCGTGAGCGGCACGCTCAGAGCCCGCCCCTGCGGGAGGCGCTGGCCGGTGATCTGGTCGCGACCCTTCGCTACCGCGGGGAGGAGCGACCCCTGTCGCGCTCAGAGATGGTTGCCGAGGCCGTCCGCCTATCGTGGGTCAGCGACGCCTTCTTCGCGCAGGTGCTCTACCGGGGCCGCGTGGCTGCGCTGCGCCGCGGTATTCCGGTCGTGCCCCGACTGTGTCATCTCGGCGCCATGACGCTGAGCCAGGTCTGCATCGGGGACCCCGTGGTGATCAAGGCGGGGCTCTACCTGCCCCACGGACAAGTGGTCGTCGACGGCATCACGGAGGTCGGACCCGGAGCCATCCTCTTCCCGTGGACGACCATCGGGCTGCGTGCGGGCAACTTCACCGGACCCCGCCTCGGTTCCGGCGTGCACGTCGGGACGGGGGCCAAAATCGTGGGCCCGGTATCGGTAGGCAGCGGGGCACGCCTGGGCGCGAACACGGTCGTGATCGACGACGTCCCGGGCGGGAGCACGGTCGTGGGGGTGCCCGCCCGAGTGGCAGGCGCCGCCCGGACATGATCCAGCAGATGGTGCGCCGGGCTCGCCGTAGGCCCCGCTTGAGTCTCGTGGTGGTCGTCTTCGACATGCCCACCCAGGCGATGAACACCATCCGATCCCTGTCCCCGGAACACCAGCGCGACGTCACCTCCCGCGACTACGAGGTGGTGGTCGTGGAGAACCGCTCGGCGAACCTGCTCGATCCCACCGAGGTCACGGCGCTCGGGCCGAACATCACCTACCTGCTGCGCGACGAGCCGGGACAGTCGCCGGCGCCGGCCATGAACGCCGGAGCGCGGGCGGCCCGCGCGGAAGTTCTCGCACTGCTGGTCGACGGCGCACGCATGGTGTCACCGGGCGTGGTGGCCACCATCCTGGCCGCCCAGCGGCTCGCCGCCGAACCCGTCGTGAGCGTCCCCGGCTACCACCTCGGACGGCGACTGCATCAAGAGGCCGTGCTCGACGGGTACTCCGCCGAGCAGGAGCAGCAGGCCCTCGCTGATCTCGACTGGATCTGCGACGGCTACCGCCTGTTCGACATGGCCGTGCTCAGTGCCTCGTGTGCAGGTGGCTTCCTGCGGCCCATCGGGGAGAGCAACTGCATCGCCGTGTCGCGGCGTCTGTTCGACAGGCTCGGCGGCTTCGACGAGGGGTTCACGACGATGGGCGGCGGTTTCGTGAACCTCGATTTCTACCGGCGGGCAGTGGATTCCGGAACCTTGATCCTGTTGCCGGGCGAAGGCACGTTCCACCAGTTCCACGGTGGTGCGACCACTGGCGCCGAGGGGGTGGACCGGGATGCCCTGCTCGAACAGATGCATGCCGAGTACACCCGCCTGCGTGGCCAGGTCCACGCGCCACCCGCCCAAGCGCCCATCCTGCTCGGTCAGGTGTCCTCCCACGCCGCGCCGTTCCTGCGGCACTCGGTGGATGCCTGGGTGAAGGCGGGTGAGGTGTGAGTCCCGAGATCTCGGTGGTCATCGTCGTACACGACATGCCCCAACAGGCCCTGAACACCCTCCGGTCGTTCGCCGTGGACTACCAGCGCCACGTGAGCCAGGACGATTACGAGGTCATCGTGGTGGAGAACGAGTCACCGAACCTGCTGGGTGAGCAGGCGGCGCTGTCCACCGGCGGGAATGTCCGCTACATGCTGCGTCCGAACGATGGCCACTCCCCCGTGCCGTCCCTCATCGAGGGGATCGCGGCGGCGAACAAGGCCGGGAGGATCGCGAAATACTTCGACACGTCGTTGGCCAGCGAGAAGGTGGTCAGTGCGCCGCGGGTGATCAACTGCTGCTTGCCGACTT
>CALFYG010000233.1 GCA_937952095.1 uncultured Micrococcales bacterium
CGTGGAGATGCATGCACACGCGGGAGCGTGACAGTCTTCGGATACACGAGTTCCGGTTGGTGAAGAGCGGAGGCTGTTGATGCGCGTTGTGGTTGCACTTGGTGGGAATGCCCTGCAGAAGCGGGGCGAGCCGATGACCGTGGAGAGCCAGCGGGCGAATGTCAAAGTCGCCTGTGAAGCGCTGGCCCCGGTGGCGCTGGATCACGAGTTGGTCGTGTCACACGGCAACGGCCCGCAGGTCGGTCTGCTGGCGCTGCAGGCATCGTCCTACAACGAGGAGTCGACGTACCCGTTCGACGTCCTCGGTGCGCAGACCGAGGGCATGATCGGGTACTTCATCGAGCAGGAGCTCGGTAACCTCCTGCCCTTCAGCAAGCCGCTGGCAACCTTGCTGACCATGACCGAGGTGGACGCCAACGACCCGGCGTTCGATAACCCCACGAAGTTCGTCGGCCCGGTGTACTCCGAGGAGGACGCCAAGCGGTTGGCCGCCGAGAAGGGCTGGACGGTCAAGCAGGACGGCGACATGTGGCGACGTGTGGTGCCCTCGCCGATGCCACAGCGGATCTTCCAGGTGCGCCCCATCGAGTGGTGCTTGGAGAAGGGCGCGGTCGTGGTGTGCACCGGAGGTGGCGGTATCCCGACGATGTACAAGAAGGGCACCCGTGAACTCACCGGTGTCGAGGCCGTGATCGACAAGGACTTCTCGTCCATGGTCCTCGCCCGCGACATCGAGGCCGACATGCTGGTGATCGCCACGGATGCCGAGGCCGTCTTCGTGGACTACGGCACCCCCGACCAGAAGGCGATCGCAACAGCCAACCCGTACGCGCTGGCAGAGTTCGACTTCCCGGCCGGTTCGATGGGCCCCAAGGTCGACGCCGCGATCGCGTTCGCCAAGACCGGCAAGGTGGCCGTGATCGGGGCGCTGGAGAACCTCACCGCGATCATGGCGGGTGAATCGGGTACCCGCGTGACGATGGACGCCGAGGGCATCACCTACGCCTGAGCCTGCTTCACCATCGAGCGCTGGGACACGCTGGCGTCTCGTGCACCGCTGCAGCACTCGATGTCCGGAGGCGTCATCGAGCCCGGCTGACCGGGTATGCGGTGCGTGGGCTATCCTGTAGGAGGTCATGTGCGCTGCGTGCGTGTGTAGACACGTCCAACGCGGCCCAGGAAAACGCTCACCACAGCAGAATCTAGGTAGGAAGTCGTGCGTACGTTCACCCCGAAAGCCGACGAGGTCACTCGCCAGTGGCACGTCATCGACGCTGAGGACATCGTCCTCGGCCGGTTGGCCACCCACGCTGCCACCCTCCTGCGCGGCAAGCACAAGCCCACGTTCGCCCCGCACGTCGACACCGGCGACTTCGTGATCGTGATCAACGCCGACAAGGTCGCGCTCAGCGGCGCGAAGGCCGAGCAGAAGCTCGACCACCGTCACTCCGGTTACCCGGGCGGTTTGAAGTCCACCTCCTACGGTGAACTGCTGGAGAAGAACCCCCGCCGTGTGATCGAGAAGGCCGTGGCCGGGATGCTCCCGCACAACAAGCTCGGCCGCAAGCAGATCCGCAAGCTGAAGGTGTACGCGGGGTCCGAGCACCCCCACGCCGCGCAGCAGCCGGTCCCCTACGTCATCAGCCAGGTCGCGCAGTAGCGCTGAGGAAGGAACACCAGTGACTGAGACCATGACCACCGAGACGCCTGTGGCCCCGAGCCGCCAGGCCGTTCAGAGTAACGGTGGCGGCACCGGCCGGCGCAAGGAGGCCGTCGCGCGTGTGCGCGTCGTGCCGGGCACCGGACAGTGGAAGATCAACGGCCGCGACCTCGCGGTGTACTTCCCCAACAAGGTCCACCAGCAGATCGTCACCGAGCCCTTCCGTGTGCTCGGCCTCGACGGCCAGTACGACGTGATCGCCCGCCTGCACGGCGGCGGCGTCGGCGGCCAGGCCGGCGCCCTGCGCCTCGGCATCGCGCGCGCCCTCGTGGAGATCGCGGAGGAGGAGTACCGCCCCGACCTGAAGAAGGCCGGATTCCTCACCCGTGACCCGCGCGTGGTCGAGCGCAAGAAGTACGGTCTCAAGAAGGCCCGTAAGGCACCGCAGTACAGCAAGCGCTGAGGCTGCTGCCATGGGCAGGCTGTTCGGCACCGATGGGGTGCGGGGGTTGGCCAATCGGGATGTGACCGCCGAGTTGGCCCTCGACCTGTCTGTGTCTGCCGCCCACATCCTGTCGGAGGTGGGTTCGCGACGTACCGCGGTCGTCGGTCGGGATCCGCGCGCGAGCGGGGAGTTCCTGCAGGCGGCCGTGTCCGCTGGGCTCGCCAGTGCTGGTGTCGACGTGATCGATGTGGGTGTCCTGCCCACTCCTGCCGTCGCCTACCTGACGAAGGTTCGCCGGGCGGACCTAGGCGTGATGCTCTCGGCGTCACACAACGCGATGCCCGACAACGGGATCAAGTTCTTCAACGCCGACGGCAACAAGCTCGCCGACCAGATCGAGGAACAGATCGAGGCGCGGTTGCGGGAGGACTGGGACCGCCCCACCGGTGACGCTGTCGGCCGCATCGTCAGTGACGACGGTGCCGACGCCGAGTACGTGGGGCACCTGCTGTCGAGCATCTCCGCACCCTTGGACGGGCTCACAGTGGTCGTCGACGGCGCCAACGGCGCGGCCAGTCTGGTCGGCCCGGTGACCTATCGCGAGGCGGGTGCCGACGTCATCGAGATCCACTGCCGCCCGGACGGGTACAACATCAACGACGGCTGCGGTTCCACACACATCGAGGACCTGCAGCGCGCCGTCCTTGAGCACGGCGCCGACCTCGGAATCGCTCACGACGGTGACGCGGACCGCTGTCTGGCTGTGGACGCCCAGGGTGATCTCGTCGACGGTGACCAACTGATGGCGATCATCGCCTTGTCGCTGCGTGACCAGTCCCGTTTGGCCAAGGACACCGTCGTCGCCACGGTGATGGCCAACCTCGGGTTCAAGCAAGCGATGCAGCGTGAGGGGATCGAGGTCGTCGAGACCGCGGTGGGGGACCGCTACGTTCTTGAAGCGATGCTCGAGTCCGGATACATCCTCGGCGGCGAGCAGAGCGGCCATGTGGTCATGACCGAACACGCCACCACCGGCGACGGCATCCTGACGGCGCTTCAGGTCATGAGCCGGATGGCGGCGACCGGGAAGTCCCTGGCCGAACTCGCTTCGGTGATGGACCGGCTGCCGCAGGTGCTGGTCAACGTGGCCGGTGTCGACAAGAACGCGGTCGATTCGAACGCTGCTGTGGCGCAGGCCGTCGCGGCCGCTGAGTCCCGTCTCGGTGACTCCGGCCGGGTGCTGCTTCGCAAGTCCGGCACCGAGCCGTTGGTGCGCGTGATGGTCGAGGCCCGCGACGAGGTCACCGCTGAGACTGTCGCGGCCGAACTCGCGGACGTGGTCCGCGCCGAACTCTCGCTCTGATCCCCGGGTGTTGACGCCCTGTTCGTCTGCCGCTAACGTACAACCAAATGGTTGTAGAAACTGCTCTCTCCGACGCCGAGGTCGATCGCCTGTTCCACGCCCTCGCCGATGCCACACGCCGTGACATCGTGCGCCGCACGTCCCTGGGCGAGGCGTCGGTCTCCGATCTGGCGGCCGCGTACGACATGTCCTTCGCGGCCGTCCAGAAGCACGTGGCGGTCCTCGAGTCGGCGGGGCTGGTGACCAAGCGTGCGGAAGGCAGACAGCGACTCGTGCGAACCAACCCCGAGATGATCCGAAGAGCCCGCGGCCTGCTCGCGGAATATGAACAGCTTTGGCGGGCACGGGTGGATCGCCTCGATGACCTATTGGCCGAAGAACAAGAAGAACATGAACCAGGAGACTGATATGCCCGTGACCTCTGTGACCACAGACCCCGAGAACCTCACCATGACCTTGGTGGCACAGTTCCCCGTGCCCGTCGAACGGCTGTGGGACGCCTTCACGCAGCCGGCTCAACTCGAGCGGTTCTGGGGGCCACCCGGGTGGCCGGCGAGCTTCACCCACCACAACTTCACGGTCGGTGGCACTGCGAGCTATCACATGACGTCCCCGAGTGGTGAGAAAGCGGCCGGGCACTGGGAGTTCCTCGCCATCGATCCACCGCACTCCTTCGAGGTGACAGACGCCTTCATTCGCGACGACGGCTCGATCAACCCCGACCTGCCCACGATGCGGATGACATTCGAGTTCAGCCAGATTGCCGAGGGTGCCGAACTGCGCAACGTCACGTACTTCACGTCCATGGAGGGCCTGCAGCAGGTCGTGGACATGGGCGCCATCGAGGGCGCAACGATGGCCATGAACCAGCTGGATCGGGTGTTTGTCAGCCTGCGTGAGTTCGCGCAGGGCAAGGGCACGCAGGTCGACATCCTCAGCGACAATCATGTGCTCTTCACCCGCCTGATCGACGCCCCTCGAGATCTCGTCTGGAAGGCCTATACGACTCCTGATCTTGTCCAGCGCTGGCTACTTGGACCCGACGGGTGGACCATGCCCATCTGCGAAGTCGACCTGCGCGTTGGCGGGGAGTACCGCTACGGATGGGAGCCCGAGTCCGGCGGGGAGGGGGAGGCGTTCGGCTTCCACGGCACGACCCTGCTTGTGGATTCCGAGAGGTACCGGTGGGTCGTGACCGAGCAGATGACCGGGATGGACCACCCACCGACCACCAACGACCTCTCGCTGGTCGAGGAGGACGGCGCGACGCTGCTCAGCATCCTCGTGTTGTACCCGGACGTCGCCGTGCGCGACATGGTCCTGGCCACGGGCATGGTCGACGGTATGGAACGCAGCTTCGAGCGCCTCGACGAGATGGTGGGCTGACGCCGTCCCACAAGGCGGGCTCAAGATCGGCTCAGCGTCCCCGCCGGGGTGCCGCCAGAGGCGAGTCGGGCGAGTAGCGTTGTGGCTATGTGCGGAATCGTGGGGTACGTCGGCGGTCAGGACGCCACGCAGGTCGTGGTCGAAGGCCTGCGGCGTCTGGAGTATCGGGGATACGACTCAGCCGGGGTGGCGGTCGTGACGCCGGTGGGTGTGCAGTCCCGTAAGCGTGCGGGCAAGTTGGCGAACCTGGAGAAGGCACTTGCCGAGGCTCCGCTTCCCGACACCACCGTCGGCATCGGGCACACCCGCTGGGCCACCCATGGCGCCCCCAACGACGTCAACGCTCACCCCCATCTCAGTGAGGACGGCTCGCTGGCCGTGATCCACAACGGGATCATCGAGAACTTCGCGGAGTTGCGATCGCTCTTGCAGGCTGACGGTGTGACCTTCCTCAGTGAGACGGACACCGAGGTGGCGGCACACCTGCTGGCCAAGATGGTCGGCGAGACGGGCTCTCTGACCCAGGCCATGCAGGCGACCTGCCGCCAGTTGCGCGGCGCCTTCACCCTCGTCGCGGCGTCCGCCGAGGATCCCGACACACTGGTTGGGGCGCGCCGCAACTCCCCACTGGTGGTCGGGCTCGGCGAGGGCGAGACGTTCCTGGCGTCGGATGTGTCCGCGTTCATCGCGCACACGCGACGGGCCATGGAACTCGGGCAGGACCAGGTCATCACGATCACCCGGGAGGGCGTCGAGGTCACCGACTTCGACGGCGTTCCCGCCGACGGGGTGGAGTACGAGGTCACGTGGGACGCCAGCGCGGCGGAGAAGGCCGGCTACGACCTGTTCATGCTCAAGGAGATCGCCGAGCAACCGAAGGCGGTGGCTGACACGCTGCTCGGCCGGATCACCGACGACAACCGCCTGGTCCTCGACGGACTGACCATCTCCGACACTGAACTGCGCGAGATCGACAAGATCGTGGTGGCCGCGTGCGGCACCGCGTACCACGCCGGGCTGGTGGCCAAGTACGCCATCGAGCACTGGACGCGGATCCCGGTCGAGGTGGAACTCGCCAGCGAGTTCCGCTACCGGGACCCGATCCTGGACCGCCAGACGCTGGTGGTGGCGATTTCGCAGTCCGGCGAGACCATGGACACCCTGATGGCGGTGCGGCACGCCCGTGAGCAGGGCTCGCGGGTTCTGAGCATCTGTAACACGCAGGGCTCGACGATCCCGCGGGAATCCGACGCGGCGCTCTACACCTACGCCGGACCGGAGATCGCGGTCGCCTCCACCAAGGCCTTCCTCACGCAGCTGGTCGCGACCCAACTGCTCGGCATGTACCTGGGTCAGGTTCGCGGCAACCTCTTCGGTGACGAGATCCGCGCGTTGGTCTCAGACCTGGCTAGCATGCCCAACAAGATCGACCTGGTCCTCGACACCATGGATCCGGTGCGCGAGTTGGCCCGCGGGCTCAAGGATGCGCGGTCGGTGCTGTTCCTGGGTCGTCACGTCGGCTATCCGGTGGCGCTGGAAGGTGCGCTCAAACTCAAGGAACTCGCCTACATGCACGCGGAGGGATTCCCCGCAGGGGAACTGAAGCACGGGCCGATCGCGTTGATCGAGGACGGCCTGCCGGTCATCTCGATCATGCCGTCGGCCGGTGGCCGGTCGGTGCTCTACGAGAAGATGATCTCCAACCTGCAGGAGATCCGCGCCCGCGGTGCGTACACCATCGTGATCGCCGAGGAGGGCGACGACGCCGTGGAGCCCTATGCCGACGAGATCATCTGGGTGCCGGCTGTGCCCACATTGATGCAGCCGCTGGTGACCACCGTGCCGCTGCAGGTGTTCGCCTGCGAACTGGCCACCGCCAAGGGGCACGACGTCGATCAGCCCCGCAACCTCGCGAAGTCGGTCACAGTCGAGTAGCGGACATTTGCGGTTGAGACGTACCGTCCCTCAATCGCAAAGTGTCGCCGAAGGTGACGAATCGCCCCGCGGGCGACCATCTCCGGTTGGAATGCCCGCGAACGGACTCCCGCCCAACCGCACATGTCCGCGACGTTCGCAGCATCACGCTTGACCTTGACGTTACGTCAACCTCTACCGTCGAAGTGTGTACAGCATCCAGGAGGTCGTGGCGGCCACATCGGTGACCAGCCGAACCTTGCGTCACTACGACAGCATCGGCCTGCTGCCGGC
>CALFYG010000234.1 GCA_937952095.1 uncultured Micrococcales bacterium
CACGATCTCACCCGGCGAAGGCAGGGGAGCGGTGATGGTGGCGCGGGACTGGTCGGAGGCGGCCTCAGTTCTGCGTCGTCTGGCAGCAGTGTTGGCCGTGTGCGCAGTGGCACTGACGGCGTTGGCTGCCGCCCTCGGGTGGTGGCTGGCCAACCGGATCACGAAGCGCCTCGTCCTGCTCACCGATACAGCCGAGCGCGTCAGTGCCACGGGGCAACTCGATGTCGAGGTGCCCGGCGCCGGCACCGACGAGGTGGGACGGCTCGCCGGGTCGTTCAACACCATGCTCGGACGGCTGGGAGAGTCGCAGGCCGATCAGCAGCGACTGGTGCAGGACGCCGGGCACGAGTTGCGCACACCGCTGACATCACTGCGAACCAACATCAGTCTCCTGGAACGGTTCGAGGAGCTCGACCCCGACGTGCGCGCCCGGGTGCTCGCCGATCTGCGCGGAGAGTCCCGGGAACTGACGGGATTGGTCAACGAGGTGTTGGCGTTGGCTGGCGGCCAGGGCGCCAACGGCGAACCGGAACCGGTGCCCTTGGCCACGGTCGCCGAGTCGGTGGCTACCCGTGCACGCCGCCGGACCGAGCGACAGATCACCGTGGACGCGGACGCGTCCCAGATCGTCGCGCCACGAGCGGCCGTGGAGCGCGCGGTGTGGAACCTGGTCGACAACGCCGCCAAGTTCGACCCGGGCGGTGCGCCGATCGACATCCATGTCCACGAGGGCATCGTCGAGGTGATGGACCGCGGGCCGGGGGTGCCCGCCGAGGACGTGCCCCACCTGTTCGACCGCTTCTACCGTCCCGTCGCCTCCCGCAGCCTGCCAGGGTCCGGGCTCGGACTTGCCATCGTCAAAGACGTGGCCGAGGCCAACGGTGGCCGGGTCTATGTGGTCGCCCGGGAGGGCGGCGGATCCGTGTTCGGGATCGCGTGGCCCCCACTGGCGGACTGAGCCGACACGGAACCCCACCAACCACCTGCTCCTGTTGCGTTGTTGTGAGACACGCCGGCGTGTCATCCCCACAACGCAACAATGGCTCGACTCAGCGGTCCAACAGTGGCTGCCGGGGATCCCAGGTCGTGCCGTCACGGTCGTCCTTGCGCCGCCGGGCGATGGCGGTCAGGGCCTCCAGCACGACACGATTGCCGAGCAAGGCCGTGATGTCGGCCTGGTCGTAGGGAGGCGAGACCTCGACGACGTCCATCCCGAGCACCGGCAGTTCGTAACAGATGCGGCGGACCGCGTCGAGGAGCTGTCGACTGCTGAGCCCGCCCGGCTCCGGCGTCCCCGTGCCCGGCGCGTGCCCCGGGTCGCAGACGTCGATGTCCACGCTCAAGAAGATCCCGTCGCACTCGTCGAGCGCGATCTCGAAGGCCTCCGTCAGGCACTCGTCGAGGCCCCGGGTCACGATCTCGGTCATCTCGAAGGAGCGCATGCGCTGCTCGGCCATCCAGTCCAGGATGTCCGGCGGCGGCCAGTACCCGCGCAGCCCGATCTGCAGGAAGCGGTCGCCTCGCGCGGCACCCGACTCGATCAGGCGGCGCATCGGCTGACCGTGTCCGATCAGGGAGTCGAACTCGATGTCCCCGGTATCCGCATGGGCGTCGAAGTGGATCACACTCACCCGGCCCCACCGGTCCCCGCCGCGGGCCACGCCGGTCACGTCCGGCCAGGTCACGGTGTGGTCACCGCCGAGGATCAGGGGGATGGCACCGGTCGTTGCCACCTTCTCCACCGCCGCCTCGAGGTCCGCACAGGACCGGGCCGCGTCGCCGGAGAACATCTCCACGTCGCCAATGTCCACGACGCGTAGGTCCTGCAGCCCGTCCACGCGCATCGCCAAGGACGGCCGAGAACCGTCATGTGCCAGGTAACACGTCTCCCGCAGTGCCTTGGGGCCGAACCTGGCCCCGGACCGGTACGACGTTCCGCCGTCGAACGGCGCCCCGAGGATGACCACGTCGGCATCGCGGTACGTGTCGGGGTCATCGAGATCGGCGGGGTCGACGCCGAGGAACGTGATGTCAGGACCGAACTGCGCGCCGTACCTCATGAACGCGAGGGTAGTCGCTGCGGGCGCTGCGAGACCCGTCGTGCGCCGTTGCCGGGAGTCGCGCGCTCGATGTTGCAGACTTGCCCGGTGAGCATCGACCCGTTCCTGACCCTCGGGGGACTGTTCGCAGGCACGGTGGTGGGACTCACCGGCCTCGGTGGGGCGGCGATCGTGACGCCGATGCTCCTGTTGCTGTTCAACGTCCCCGCACCGGTGGCGGTCTCCACCGACGTGGTCTCGGCTGCGGTCATGAAGCCCGTGGGCGCCGGCGTGCACATCAAGCGCCGCACGCCGTACTACCCCGTGGTGCTGTGGCTCTCGCTCGGGTCAGTGCCGGGGGTGCTGCTCGGGACGTGGCTCTTCTCGGTGATCGTCGGGGAGGAAGGCGGCGACGCCACCCTGCGGCGCTTGATCGGTGTCGTGCTGCTGGTCGCTGTGGTCGTGACGCTGCTGCGGCTGCGCCTGCGCAAATACACCGAGGAGCACGGTGACCAGCCGCTGACGTTCTCGCGCGGGAAGCTTGCCCTGGCCTCGGCGGTGGGCTTGTTCGTCGGCACGTTGGTGGGGCTCACGAGCGTGGGCTCAGGGACGCTGATCGCTGCGAGCCTCATGATCCTGTTCCCGGCCATGCTGCCGAGCCGCCTCGTGGGCACCGACCTGGTGCAGGCGGTACCCATGCTCGTCGTCGGGGCCATCGCGCATGCCGGACTCGGCGAGATCGACCCCACTGTCCTCTTCTCGCTGCTGCTCGGCCAGATCCCCGGGGTGTTCATCGGAGCGCGCATCTCCAGCCGGTACAACGGCCAGGAACTGCGGTGGCTGCTGCTGGTGCTCGTCGGCTCCGCGGGACTGGCGCTGCTCGGAGCACCGTCCTGGCTGGCCACCTCCATCACGATCGGAGGGGTCCTGCTGCTCGGGATTCCGATCATCGTGCGCACTGTGCGCCACAGGCACGAGCACGTGGACGTCTGACCGGCCATAGGCTTGCGCCATGGAGCCCGAGATCACCACACCGGTGGACCTGTGCCTGCCGGACGGCACCCTCAACCGCGATGCCGTCGGGTGGACGCGACACCCGCTGCACCGTGCGAACCTACGTGGATGGGGCCGCTCGAAGCGCTGGGAGTACTGGTGCGTGCAGGCCCCCGATTGGGCCCTCTCGGTGACCATCAGCCACATCGACTACCTCGCTCTGCACCAGGTCTGGTTCGTCGACTTCACCACTGGCGAGCAGATCGACACGGGGGCCATAGTGCCCCTTGCCCGCGGACCCGTACTGCCCGACCGCAGTGGTGGCGGTCCGGCCCGAACTCGGACGAAGAAGCTCGCGATCGACCTGGTGCCGAACACCCAAGGGGTGCGCCTGGTCGCGCGCACCGATCGCGTCGATGCGGATGTGCAGATCACACGGCCGGCCGGTCACGAGTCGATGGCTGTGGTCATCCCGTGGAGCGACAAGCGGTTCCAGTACACCGAGAAGGACAACACCCTGCCGGCCAGCGGCACGGTCGTCGTCGATGGCCGTGACTACCCGCTGCCGGATGGGCAGACCTGGGCGGTGCTCGACCACGGGCGGGGAAAGTGGCCCTACGACACGACCTGGAACTGGGCGTCGGCTTCGGGCGCTGTCGGTGACCACGTGATCGGCCTGCAGTTCGGCGGGAAATGGACCGTCGGCACCGGCATGACTGAGAACGCGCTGTGCATCGACGGCCGGGTCAGCAAGATCAGCCAGGAACTCGAGTGGACCTACGGGCCGTGGCTGGAGCCCTGGACCGTCCGCGGGGATGACGTCGATGTCACCTTCCACCCGCGGTTCGAACGGGCCACGAAGACCAACGTCGGTGTCATCTTCACGGAGGTGCACCAGTGCTTCGGGCATTGGACGGGAACGGTGCGCGCTGAAGGCGTCGAGTACGCCGTCGACGGGATCCGGGGCTTCGCCGAACAGGCGCAGATGCGCTGGTGATCCGCCTTCCGGCGAGGGGGTTCTGCGGTTCCGGTTAGAGGTTCTGCACTCCGGTTAGAGGTTCTGCACTCCGGTTAGAGGTTTGCGGCCGTATTTGACTAACCGATGGACGCGGGACTAACCGATGGACGCGGGACTAACCGATGGACGCGGGACTAACCGCTGGTCCGGGGACGATCCAGCCTGTCCACCTCGGCCATGACTTCGGCGTCCGACACCTGGTGGAAGTCGCGGTAGAACTCCCCGACCGCGTAGAAGTGCTGCGGGCTGAGCAGGCAGACGACGTCATCGACCTCCGACCGCAACGAGGCGAGGGTCTCCGGCGGCGCCACCGGAACAGCCAGGACCACTCGCGCCGGACCACGCCGCCTCACGGCTTGTAGCGCCACCCGCATCGTGGCACCGGTCGCGATGCCGTCATCGACGACGATGGCGGTGCGGGCGTGCAGGTCGACCGGCGCCCGCCCGGCGAGGTACTGTTCGCGGCGCTGCCGGATCGTCAGCAGTTCCTGTTCGGCAAGGGCACGCACCTGTTCCTCGCTCATCCCGGCGGCCGCAAGCACCGATAGATTCACGACGATATGTGGGTCGTCGCCGTTCACCACCGCCCCCGCCGCCACCTCCTCGTGGCCGGGCACCCCGATCTTGCGGGCCATGACAAGGTCCAACGGAGCGTGCAGCGCCACCGCAATGGGCACCGCCACCGGCACCCCACCACGCGGCAGGGCCAGCACCACGGGGTCGGCGGGCCGGAGTGCGGCGAGCCGGGCCGCGAGCTGTTCGCCGGCCTCGGTACGGGTGGCGAACGTCATGGTTCCCGGGTCACCAGACCCGCCGACGATGCGATCACGGCCACGATCAGGACAAAGGCGTTGTTAAGGGCGGCATACGTGGCGCTGAAGGTCACCACGTCGACCTGGAAGATCGCACCCATCACGAACACCACCCCCAAGGTGGCCCGGTTGTCGAGGCCTGCAACGCGGACCGCGACCCATGCGGCCAGCACGACGAAAGCGACACACCCCGCCAGCCCGAGCCAACCACCGACTGCCAGCGCTTCCAGGAACTGCTGGTGGGCGTGATCGGCGTAGTTCGGAGAGGAAGGCTTCGGACCGATGCCGAAAGGTGTCCAGACCGCGACGTTGCCCAGGTAGTCCTGCCACAGGTCAAAGCGCCAGGTCGTTGTGCCGTCCGTGATCGGCGTGGTCGCCAGCCAACCCGACAGCCCGAGTGGCAACAGGATGAGCGCGAAGAGCCCCGCCAACGTCCAGCCGAACGCGCGCCGGAGGCGCTCGACGGGGATGAGTGTCACAAGCAGACCGATGGCGACGGCGAGCATCCCCGTTCGGCTGAAACTCCACAGCGTCGCACCCACCAGTCCGACCGCCACGACCCAGGTCCACTTACCTGGCACGGCTCTGAGCAGGAAAACGAGTAGCACCGCACACGTCAAGCCGACGTACACCCGTCCGGGTGTGACTCCGTTGAGGCTCTCGACCTGGCTCACCTGCAAGCCCAGCACAGAGAGCCACCGCTCGTAGCGCGGATCCGCGATCAGAACCAACGGCCACCCGAAGAGCAGGTCGCTGACGCCCGCAAGGAGACTTCCCCAGCCGAAGAACCAGCCGAGTCCGAACATCAACTTCTTCAGCACCTCGAAGGGGATGAGTGCACCTGCAGCGGCAACACCGATGCTCGCGGCCGCGACGTACCAGAACCGGGAGTCGCGCATGGTGCCGTGCACCAGCATCGACACCGCGGTGGCGCCTATCCAGACGCCAACAGTGCCGATCAGAGCCCACTGGTGCCCGGAGATCCGCCCGGACAGGGCCCCGATCGCGATGACGACCAGGCCTATCCAGGCAAGGAACGCGAGGCCGCCGGCACCTGGGAGCCGCCCTTCGGCCCGAACCCAGCCGTCGAGTGCGGGCGCCGGAGTACCCCAAGCCACCAGGACGGAATTGAACGTCACCAAAAGAGCCAGCAGCAGGTAGCCGACACCGACGCG
>CALFYG010000235.1 GCA_937952095.1 uncultured Micrococcales bacterium
TGGGGTGGCTGCGGGATGGTCAACCCCCGCGTGCTGCAGTCCTGCGGCATCGATCCTGACGAGTACACAGGCTTCGCCTTCGGGATGGGCATCGAGCGCACATTGATGTTCCGCCACGGGATCACCGACATGCGTGATCTCGTCGAGGGGGATGTCCGCTTCACCACGGCCTTCGGAATGGACAGCTGATGCGCGCACCGCTGAGTTGGATCAAGGAGTACGCCGCACTTCCCGACGAGGTGACCGGCCGCGAACTCGCCGAGAAGCTGATCGGGATCGGCCTGGAGGTCGAGACCGTCGACGAGATCTCGATCACCGGTCCCTTGCTCGTGGGCCGGGTATTGGAGATCGAGGAACTCACCGAGTTCAAGAAGCCCATCCGGTACTGCCAGGTGGACCTCGGGGGGCAGACCAACGGGATCATCTGCGGCGCGACGAACTTCGCCGTCGGTGATCTCGTGCCGGTCGCCCTACCCGGCGCGGTGCTGCCCGGCGGCTTCGAGATCAGCGCCCGCAAGACCTACGGGCACGTCAGCGACGGGATGATCTGCTCCGGTCGTGAACTCGGGATCAACGACGAGTACGACGGGATCCTGGTGCTCAGCGAGGGTGAGGTCGGCCAGGACGCCGGTCCGGTGCTCGGCCTCGACGACGCGGTGCTCGACATCGCTGTCACCCCTGATCGCGGATACTGCCTGTCGATCCGCGGCATCGCCAGGGAGGCCGCGCTGGCCTTCGGGGTGGCATTCACCGACCCGGTGTCGCTCGTCCCGGATCTTCCCGCCGATGGCCCGGTGCGTGAGGTCGATCTGCAGTACGGCGCCCACCGCTTCACCACCCGGGTGCTGACCGACGTCGATCCGGACGCGCCGAGTCCTGCGTACATGGTCAGGCGGCTCAACCAGTGCGGTATGCGGCCGGTCAGCCTGGCGGTCGACATCACCAACTACGTGATGCTTGAACTCGGCCAGCCCTTGCACGCCTTCGACGCCACCAAACTGGCCGGACCCATTCAGATCCGGTCGCCCCACGACGGCGAAGAACTGGAGACGCTCGATCACGTCGAGCGCATCCTGGACCCCGCCGATGTCGTGATCGCCGACGACTCGGGGGCAGTGGCGCTGGCCGGCGTGATGGGTGGGTTGACCACCGAGATCGACGACGCAAGCACGTCGGTGGTCCTTGAGGCAGCCCACTTCCAGCCCGCGCTGGTGGCCGCAACGTCCCGCCGCCACAAGTTGTCCTCTGAGGCCTCCCGGCGTTTCGAACGGGGCATCGACAGTGACGTCGCCCTGGCCGCGTCCAACCGCGCGGCACAGTTGTTCTCCGACCTGGCCGGCGCCACGGTGGGCGGACTGGTCGACGTCGACCGCCGCGGTCCGTTGTCGCCGATCGCGATGCCTCTGCAGATGCCCTCGCGCATCGTCGGGGTGGATGTCCCCGACGACACCGTGCGCTCGGTGCTCGAGAGCATCGGGTGCACTCTGGATGGCGACGACATCACGGTCCCGAGCTGGCGTCCCGACCTCACCGCCGCGATCGACCTGGTCGAGGAGGTCGCCCGCGTGGTCGGGTACGAGAAGATCCCGTCGCGCGGTCCTGCCATGGGTACGGGCGTGGGTCTGTCCGAGTCTGACCGTCTGCGGCGGCAGTTGCGCCGCAGGCCCGCGGAGTTGGGTCTGACAGAGGTGCTCAGTTACCCCTTCGTGGGGGAGGCCGAACTCGACCAACTCGGGTTGCCTGCAGATGATCCTCGACGCGTGGCGGTGCGGCTGGCGAATCCACTACGCGACGAGCAGCCGTTCATGCGCACCAGCCTCCTGCCGGGACTGTTGGCCGGAGCCCGGCGCAACGTCGGCCGTGGTGCCGAGTCCGTGCGCCTCTACGAGTACGGCCAGGTCTTCCGCGATGTGGAGACGATCAACGCCCCAGTGGCGCCGGCCGGCAGCCGTCCCACCGACGACGTGCTCGACGCGATGTTGGCCGGACTTCCGCGGCAGCCGGAGCACCTGGCCATGGTCGCGTGCGGAGACTGGTCGCAGGCCGGCTGGTGGGGTGCCGGACGAGCCACGGACTGGTCCGACGCTATCCGGTTGGCCAGGCTGGCGGCCCAGGCAGTGGGCGTCGAGCTCACGGTCACGCAGGATGTCCACGCCCCCTGGCACCCCGGTCGGTGCGCGCGGCTATCCGTCGGCGATCGCCTGATCGGGCACGCCGGCGAGTTGCACCCGGATGTCGTGGCGGCCTTCGATCTGCCCGCCCGCAGTTGTGCGGCAGAGATCGACCTGAGCGCTCTGGTCGAGGTCGCGGAGCCGGTTGCTGCTGCCCCGCGGGTCTCGACCTTCCCGGTGGCGAAGGAGGACGTGGCGCTGGTGGTGGACGAGGATCTCGCCTCGGAAGCCGTGCGTCTCGCCCTGCGCTCGGGCGGCGGTCCGCTGCTGGAGAGTGTGCGCCTGTTCGACGTGTACTCCGGGCCGCAGGTGCCGGAAGGCAAGAAGTCGCTGGCGTTCTCCCTGCGTATGCGGGCCGACGACAGGACACTCACCGACGAGGACATCGCCGGTGTGCGCGACGGCGCCCTGGCTGCGGCAGGGGAGTTGGGCGCAACGCTGCGCGGCTGATTGCCCAGCCCTGGCCCGCACTCCGGTTAGTCTCGCGCTCAGCCGTTAGTCAATTTCGGGTGCAAAGGGACTAACCAACGAGCCGGGGACTAACCAACGTGCCGGGGACTAACCAACGACGACGCGCTACAGAAGGTCCTCTTCGTCGAGCTCGTCGATCGTGACCTCGCCGGCCAGCACCCGGCGCAGCACCTTGCCAGTGGCGTTGCGCGGGAGTTCGGCGACCCGGCGCACCTCTCGCGGCCGATGGTGGGGTCCGAGGTTGTGCCGCGCCCAGTCCAGCAGTTCATCATCGGTGAGTTGATCGTCCGCGGGCACCACGTGGGCGACCAGGACCGAGCCGTAGACCGGGTCGGGGCGGCCGGTGACTGCCACATCGGCGATGCCGGGGTGCAGGCGCAGGACCTCCTCCACCTCAGTGGGGTGGACATTCTCTCCGCCTGTCACCACGACGTCGTCCGCGCGGCCTTTGATCGTGAGGCGGCCCGCCTCGTCGATGCACCCGATGTCGCCGGTCGGGACCATGCCCTTGATGCTGCCGCGGGTTCCGTCGGCCATGTACTCGGAGATCGAGGTCCGGCTGCGGACATAGACCCGGCCGTCCTTACCTTTGGGAACCGCGCGGCCTTTGCGGTCGAGCACCTCGATGCGCACTCCAGGCATGGGGCGCCCAGCGGTGTGCGGATCCTCGCGCAGGTCCTCCGGCGTCGCGATGGTCGCGTAAGCCGCCTCCGTGGTCCCGTACAGGTTGTAGAGAACGTCCCCGAAGTCATCCATGAACTGCGTGGCCAGGTCGCCCGGAATCGCCGATCCGGAGACGGCGACGCAGCGCACGGACGAGAAGTCGTAGCGCCGCTTCGTGTCTTCGGGGAGGTCAACCAGACGCTTCAGTGTCACCGGCACGGTGATGATCGTGTCGACCTCGTACGCCTGCGCCAGGGCGAGGATGCGTTCCGGGTCGGAATGGCGCAGCAGAACCTGGGTGCTGTCGAGGACCGAGGCCAGCCGGTGATGCATCCAGCCCCAAGCATGGAACAGGGGGGCTGCCAGCAGAGTCACCCCGCCGACTTTGGTCGGGAAGGTGTTCAGCAGGGCGGCCACCGAGTCCAGGGGAGCGGTGGTTCGAGCGGCGCCACGCAACGGTCCGCCGGTCGTGCCGCTGGTCAGGATGACGTGTTTGGACGCCTGCCGCGGGGCGCTCACATCGCCGCTCCACGGCATGCAGTCGAGCAGCGGGATACCCGCCGGGTCGTCGAGTCCCAGTGTGAGCACGGTGTCCGGGCACAGGTCGGCGAACTCGCGGTCCCTGATCAGCATGGTGATGTCGTGGGCCGCGCAGACCGCCGCGACCTGTTCGGCGGATGATCCGGTGTTCAGGTAGACCAGATCCGCCCCGGTTCTCGACACGGCCACGATCGTCTCGGCGTAGGCCCGCGAGTTGCGGCCCAGCAGCCCGACTGTGGTCCCCGGTTGGGCGCCACGGTCCAGTAGGGAATTGGCCAGCACGGTGGTGCAGTACTCGGCGTCCGCGAAGGTGATCTCCTCCTGCTGCGGGTCGTCCACGTCCACGATGGCGGTGGCCTCGGGATCCCTGACCGCACCGAGTGCGAAGCCCAGGCCGGGCGTGGTGCCCCACTTGCGAAGTGCCGACACCATGCGGCTGGCCACCAAGGGGTTGCGCGGCTTGGCCAGGCCGGAGCGCACTGCCCCTATGGTGCCCGCTCGTGCGATGTCGGCCGCTTCAGCGACGTTACGCAACGGGTCCAGGGGACGCATGGCTCCATTCTTCACCCGCAGTACAAGGGGGGTGGCACCGCATCTATGCGTTTATGCGTATAGAGTTCCGTTCATGGTCTCAGTGGGAGTGCTCGGCGCCTCCGGTTACGGCGGCGGCGAACTGCTGCGCCTGCTGGCCGACCACCCGCAGTTCGAGGTGGGGCAGGTCTGGGCCAACGCCTCGGCCGGTCAGTCGGTGGCGCAACTGCATCCACACCTCGCGACGATGGCCGACCTGCAGGTTGCCGCATTCGACGCCGCGAAGCTCGACGTCGACTTCGTGTTCATGGCCCTGCCGCACTCACAGTCGGCCCAGTACGCCGCCGAGATCGAGGTCCCGGTTGTGGATCTCGGAGCGGACTTCCGCCTGCAGGACGCCGCGGCATGGAGCGCCTACTACGGCGGTGAGCATGCTGGGACCTGGACCTACGGCCTGCCCGAGATCCCGGGGCAGCGGACCAAGATCGCAGAGTCGACCAAGGTGGCCAACCCCGGGTGCTATGCGACGGCGATCGCCGTGGCTGCGGCACCGTTGGTGGCCGCGGGGCTGGTGGACCCGACGCAGATCGTGGTGGTCGCGGCCAGCGGCACGAGTGGGGCGGGTCGCTCCCCGTCGGTGCCCCTGATGGCCAGCGAAGTGACGTCGGGTGTTCGGGCCTACAAAGTGGGCGGCGTGCACCAGCACACTCCCGAGATCGAGCAGACGATCGGTCACGGCGCGCGCATCAGTTTCACGCCGATGTTGGCGCCGATGGCACGCGGCATCCTCGCGACCGTCACCGCACCGCTGCTGCAGGGTGTCGATCCGGCCGCCGTCGCACAGTCCCTGCACAACGCGTACGACGCGGAGACGTTCGTGCGCCTGCTGCCCGAAGGCCAATGGCCCGCGACGCAGATGACGCTGGGCACCAACAGTGTGGCGCTGCAGTGGACATACGACGCCCATGCCGGTCGGGTGATCGTGTGCAGTGCGATCGACAACCTCGGCAAGGGTGCCGCCGGCCAGGCCATCCAGAACGCCAACCTCATGCTCGGATTCCCGGAAGCGTCCGGTCTGGCAGTGAATGGAGTCGCACCATGAGTGTTACGTATCCGCAGGGTTACCGTGCGGCTGGCGTGGTCGCGGGTCTGAAGACCTCTGGGGCGCCGGATGTCGCGGTGGTCGTCAACGATGGTCCTCGCTGGGACGCGGCGGGTGTGTTCACCCGCAACCGGATCCAGGCTGCCCCTGTTCTGTGGTCCCGGCAGGTGCTCACCGATGGCGCGCTGCGGGCAGTCGTCCTGAACTCCGGGGGCGCCAATGCCTGCACCGGGCCCGAAGGTTTCGCCGACACCCACCACACCGCGGAGGCGGTCGCTGAGCAGTTGGGGATCGGCCCCATCGACGTCGCTGTGTGTTCCACCGGGTTGATCGGGGAGCGCCTAAACATGCCGAAGTTGCTCGCCGGCGTGCGTGCTGCCCTCGGGACGGCGCACGCCGAGGGCGGGCCCGCCGCTGCAGAGGCGATCATGACCACCGACTCCGTTCCGAAGACCAGCACCTTCGAGGCCGGGTACCGGATCGGTGGCATGGCCAAGGGCGCGGGGATGCTGGCGCCCGGCATGGCCACGATGCTGTCTGTCATCACGACCGATGCGGTCATCGATGCCGCCGATCTCGATGCCACGTTCCGCGGGTGCGTCGCGGCGACGTTCGACAGGGTTGATGCGGACGGCTGCATGTCGACCAACGACACGGTGATCGTCCTGGCCAACGGTGCCAGCGGGGTGCCAGCCGACGACCGCTTCGCCGGGGGGCTGCACCAGGTGTGCGCCGACCTGTCGCGGCAATTGGCTGCGGATGCGGAGGGCGCGTCCAAGCTGATCGATGTCCGTGTGGTGGGGGCTGCCAGCGTGGCCGATGCCGAGGACGCCGCGCGCGCCGTAGCGCGCAGCGCACTGTTCAAGTGCGCGATGTTCGGCGAAGACCCGAACTGGGGTCGGGTGCTGTCCGCCGTGGGCACGACATCCGCGCAGTTCGATCCGCTGCACATCGACGTGGCGATCAACGGCGTCATGGTGTGCCGGGACTCCGGCCCGGGGGAGTCGCGCGATGCGGTGGACCTGTCGGGCCGGGACATCGAGGTCGTGATCGATCTGCACGCCGGGGATGACGCGGTGACCATCGTGACCACGGATCTGACGACGGATTACGTCCACGAGAACTCGGCGTACTCCACATGAACGACATCGAGATCGCCACAACCCTGGCCGGTGCGCTGCCGTGGCTGCAGCGCTGGCACGGTCAGACCGTCGTCATCAAGTACGGCGGTCACGCAATGGTCGACGATGACCTGCGCAAGGCCTTCGCCGAGGACGTCGTGTTCCTCAAACTCGCCGGGATCAAGCCTGTGATCGTGCACGGCGGTGGCCCGCAGATCACTGACATGTTGTCCCGGCTCGACGTGCCCACCGAGTTCGTCGACGGCCGCCGGGTCACGACGCCGGAGGTCATGGACGTCGTGCGTATGGTGCTCGTCGGGCAGGTCCAGCGCGAGCTGGTCGGATTGATCAACCAGCACGGGCCGTTCGCCGTCGGGCTCAGCGGGGAGGACGCGCACCTGCTGACCGCCGAGGCGCGCAGCGAGGCGCTCGGGTTGGTGGGTGACATCACCGAGGTGCGTCCCGAGTTCGTACACACCCTCCTTGAGGACGACTTGATCCCCGTGGTCTCGACCGTCAGTCGCAGCGACGACGGCCTGGTCTACAACGTGAACGCGGACTCGGCGGCGGCAGCGCTGGCCGTCGCGCTCGGCGCAGTGAAGCTGGTCGTGCTCACCGACGTGGCCGGCCTCTACCGCGACTGGCCGACCTGCGCCGACTTCGTGAATCAGATCTCGCCGGCCGAGTTGCGCGACATCCTGCCGACCCTGGATGCCGGGATGCTGCCCAAGATGGAGGCCTGCCTCGAAGCCGTGGACGGTGGTGTGACCCGGGCCCACGTGGTGGATGGCAGGATCGCCCACGCCGTCCTGGTGGAGGTCTTCACGGATTCAGGGATCGGCACGATGGTGGTGGACGAATGATGACCTCCTCCTCGCAATGGACCGATCGCTGGCGCGCGGTGATGAGTGACAACTACGGCACCCCGCCGATCGTCATCGTGCGTGGTCAGGGCGCGACCGTCTGGGATGCTGATGGCCGCGAGTATCTCGACATGGTCGCCGGCATCGCTGTGAACGCCCTTGGGCACGCCCACCCTGCCGTGCAGGAGGCCGTGGCCACCCAGATGGCGCAGTACGGCCACACGAGCAACCTGGCCATCCACCCTGCGGGTGTCGAACTTGCCGAACGGCTCATCGCCCTTGCGGGCAGGCCGGGCCGGGTCTTCTTCTGCAACTCCGGCGCCGAGGCCAACGAGGCGGCCTTCAAGGTGGCGCGGTTGACAGGACGCAGCGTCGTCCACGCGGCGGAGGGTGCCTTCCATGGCCGCACCATGGGCGCCCTGACGTTGACCGGGCAGCCCGCCAAACGGGCGCCGTTCGAGCCCCTGGTCCCGGGTGTGGAGTACTTCCCGTTCGGCCAGGTACCGCAGGTCGGTGTGGAC
>CALFYG010000236.1 GCA_937952095.1 uncultured Micrococcales bacterium
TCTTCGGCTGCCACCCGCGCCCCGGCAGAAAGGACCCGCCGGTCCTGATCGCTGAGCCCTGCGTACTCCCGCAGACGCTCGGCCAGGGCTGCGGCGTCCCCTCGCGGAAAGGACGCCAAGTGCGCGAGCCGTGGCGGGTAGTACGACCGCACACCTGCCGCGATCTCGGCCAGGCCGCTGTGGTCGGCGACCAGCGGCGGACACCCGCAGGCGGCGGCTTCCGCGGCGACCATCCCGAAGGCCTCGGGGAACACGGAGGGCACCACGCTCACATCCATGAGCGGCCACAGGTAACGCAGATGCCGGTGCTGCAACGGGCCGGTGAACAGCGCCTCCGAGCGGACCTCCAACGCTGCCCGCGCCGGGCCGAAGCCCACGACGATGCCGGGGTACGCCAAGGAATCGACCAGCAGCGGGACCCCCTTCTCCTCGCTGATCTTGCCGACGTACACCACCCGCGGGTGCCCCGCTTCGGCGAAGAAGGCCCGGATCCTTTCGGCGTTCCCGGGGTCGGGCATGCGTTCATCGCCGGTCACATCCGCCGCGCACTCTGCAAGGAGCCCCGCGAGTGCCTCCTCTGCAGGGCGGGGGCACATCTGCTCGGTGTCGACGCCGGGAGGGATGACGGCGATCCGCGCCGGATCCACGTCGAGCAGTTCCTCGATGACCCGCTTGACGTGCTCGGAGCCGGCCACGATGCGCAGACTGTGGCGGACAGTACGGCTGGCCCAGGCGCACAACCGTGGGTTGCCCCGCATGGCGTACTCGAGTTCACTGCCATGCGCTTTCACGATGAAGGGCAGACCCGAGGCAGCCGCCACGGGTCCACCGAGAATCAGGTGGTTGGCGATCAACAGATCCGCCTGGCCCGCCGCCCGGATCGCGTCGGCGTTGGCTGCCACATATTCGTCGAGTTCGGTGTGGCTGAAGTCCCCGACGTGGGCGGGTTCGGCGTCGGCGTAGGTGTCGAGCACGAAGACCGGTAGGCGCCCCGGGAGCTCGGGGCGGATGACCTCGCACCCGGCGATCTCGCCGTCGGGGTCCTGGCAGAAGACGGTGACGTCGTGGCCCTGTTGTGCCAGTGTGCGGGCCAGAGCGCTGGTGTACTCGTTGGAGCCCGTGCCGCTCAGCAGGTATCCGTGCCAGATGAAGATGCGCACACAACGAACGTAACGCCCCTAGAAACGCTGCCCGGCGCCGTGTGCCGTCGAGCGCCCCGACGCCTCCAACCAGGTGCGTACCTGGGCTGTGTTGTCGGTGGTGATCCCCCAGGCCCCGTCGTCCAGGCATGTCTGGATCGCCCGCGGGTCGTTGGCGGTCCAGACCATCCAGGTGAGCCCGGCGGTGGCGACCGCCTCGGGCAGGTCCGGCGGGTACACGAACATCGTGTCCAGACCGTCGAGGCCCCGCTCGACCGCCTGCGCCACCAGCCACCGGACATCGGCCGGCTCCTCGAAGCCGCGGCGAAGGCTGTCCGGCCCCCTGCGGTGCCCTTGGGCCCAACTGCCGACCTGCCACCGCGGTGTGGTGTCCACGATCCACAGGACCCGGTACGCAGGCGCGGCGGCCTTCAGCGCACCGGCGGTGTCGAGGTTCTTCGAGATGTACATGAGCTGGTCGGGGCCCAGAGCCTCGGTGGCCGCGAGGATGTCCGGGACCACCTGCGGTCCCTCCTCGACTTCGACGACCAGGGCTCGTCCCCGCGGCACCACCCTGGTGCAGTCGACCAGGGTCGGAATCCCGCTCTCCGCCCAGGATTCGCCTTTCCATCTCCCGGCGCTGATCTCGAGCAGTTCCCGGTAGGTCGTCGTCGTGATGCCCCATCCGGGGCGGTCGGTGGTCCGGTCAGTGGTCGAGTCGTGGTGCAGGACCACGGTGCCGTCAGAGGTCCGCCACACGTCGACCTCGACAGCGTCGGCGCCCTGCGCAAATCCGTATTCGATGGCCGCCAGGGTGTTCTCGGGAGGGCCGGTCGGGTCGTTGTGCCCGTGGCCGGCGCCGCGGTGTGCGACCAGCCGGACGACCCCTGAACCGTTGGGCAGCGCCTGCGTGCGGTGGGAGGCGGCCAGGGCGGCCTTGGCCTGGTCGGGTTCGGTCACACTGTGCAGGCTACGCCCGGGGCGCTGTTGCGGATCATTCTGTGACGGCCCAGCGACCACGCATCGCGTGGATGGCCGTGGCACCGCTGCGAGCGGCGGCCTCGAGGTCGACCCCCGGGTGGACATCCGGCTGCAGAGCGATCGCGCAGCGGTTGATCGACATGGTGTGGCGAGCGTCCCCACCGTTCTCCAACGCCGCAGACAGAGTGTTGGCGATCTGCATGACGGCGCGGCACTCAGAGACCATCGACGGGGGGAGGGGATCGGTCTGCGCGGCCAGGCCCTGTCCGAGAGCGACGACGTCGGCGAACATCGCGTCGATGAGCCCGGCGAGCCCGGGTTCCGCCGGGAAGGATGCCGCCTCCGCCTGGATGGACTCGATGTCCTCGAGATCCTGCACCCGGTTCGACGGCGACAGCGCCATGTCGAGCAGGACGTCGGCGGCCTCCGACAGCAGCAGGGCGTGGTCGGCGATCACTTCGTGGTTCACAAGGCTTCCTACGGACATATCAGTTCCTCCATGTCCACGCTGCGCCTGTCTGCCGCCGGAATCCACCAACATGCGGGGAACACTGGGTTAACTAGGCTGCCGAGGGTGAACACACCCCACCACCGGCGGACGATCACTTTCGACGTCGCGGATGACGGCCCGGATTCCGTCGAGGTGGTCGGTCGGCTCAAGGACGAGCGACCGTGGGCGCAGCGGCCCCAGGATCTGCCGGTCGTGCACGACCTCGAACTCGTCGCGACGGTGTCGTTGGTGGACTTCACCGTGCTGAGCGTGGAGGCGCTGTTCCACACCTATCCGCACACCGAATGCCCGCAGATCGCGCAGGCCTACCAGCAACTCGTCGGCGTGCAGGTGGGCCGGGGGTGGACGCGAGCCATGCGGGAACGGCTCGGTGGTCCGGCCGGATGTACCCACCTGCGAGAGCTTGCGCGGGCGATGGCCCCGGTCCTTGTCCAGGCGGCGTTTTCGGCACGTGTCCGGCAGAACCCGAGTCGCGAGGGCGACGAGGACAGGCTGCGCACGGTCCTGCCGTTCCTCAGCGGCACCTGCCACATCTGGGCGCCGGGCGGAGTCGGCGAGCAGAAGCTGGACGCCGGCTGGGTGCCCGGAACGACCGCGTACCCCGTGCCACCTGTCGAGGATTTCCTGGACTGACGCGCACGAGTGTTGCGCGGTTGTCGTCGGGCGGTCACGAGTGCTGCGCGGTTGCTGTCTTGCGTGCCCCGAATCGACAACGGTGCAACACTCGCGCTTGGGCACTCACAACCGCGCAACACTCGCGTCGGTCAGTGATGCCCCTTGTTCACCATCGTGATCATCTTGAGGTTGAGGACCGCGAACCGCCAGCCCTGCTTGAGCACGCTGGTGCGTGCCTTGATCTGCTTGGCGTCCGGCTGCGGCGCATCGGGGAAGGTCGTCACGTTGTCGTTCATATGGTCACTCCGGGATCAGGTACCAGAAGGGGCGGGCCTTGGCCTTATAGATGAACAGGTGGTGCAGCATCACCTTCATCCAGTGCGCAGAGAGCCCGATCTCGCCGTAGGTCTCTTGGGTGTCGCGGCCGGACTCCCCGTACTTGCGCTTGTCGGGGATTATCGGGAACACCGTCATCGCTGCGGCCTTGCCGTCGCGCCAGCCGGTGCCTGCCGACGCGATACATGCCGCCCCCATCTCGGCCATCGACGCCGTGTGGACCCTTCCGGCGCTGCCGTGTTTGATCCGCTCGGCGATGGTCTGGGCCACCGCTCGGCCGATCACGCCCGACGGCATCCCGGTGCGCGGTGGGGCCGGGGCGATCATGGTTCCGTTGGGGCTCTGCTGCGGCCGTGACATCTGGTGCGGGGGCGCGAACGCGATCCCGGCGGCCCAGACGTTGTCGTACTTCACCGATTGGTAGGTCTTGGGCCAGTCACTGGCCTCCCACTGCTCGTACGGCTTGGGCGAGTAGTCGGCGTCCACCTTCATGAAGCCACTGGGGGCGAAGACCTGATCGGTGATGTCCTCACCGGCGGCGTCGTAGGCCGTGAGGTCCACACCCCGGAAGGGAGGCAGCAGCATCGCGAAGTCGAAGCGCTGCTCACCCTTCGTCCCGTCCAGCAGTTCGTAATGGACCGCGCCGGGCTCCACGCGTTCCACGTGGGCGGCGAGGATCGCCTTGACGCCGCGCTCGGCGAACAACGACTCGGTGAACATCTGACTCGGGACGACACCGTCCTTCGAGCCGAAATTCATCCCGTCCATGCCGAAGTCGCCGAGGCTGCTCTCATTGGTGATGTAGATGACCTCGGCCCTGTCGCGGACCCCCTCCTTCACCAGCTGGTCCTCGACGTTGAAGGTGTACTCGAAGGCCGCACCCTGGCATGTGCAGGTGCCGTGGCCCATCCCGATCAGGAAGGTCTGCGGCTGCCCCTGCTTGAGTTTCCCGATCGACTCGGCCAGGGCCTTCGCGGTCTGCTCGGCGTGGCCGGCGGTGCACACCGACCAGGAGTTGCCGTCGGGTCCCAGACCCGGGGTGGCTGCGAAGTTGAGCTTCGGCCCAGTGGCGTTGATGAGGTAGTCGTACTCCAGATGTGCGGTCTCGCCCTGCCGCTGCGGGGAGGTGTACTTCACCGTGATGTGGGGCCGGGGCAGTTCCGCGCTGCCGTCGCCGTGCCACTCGGTGGCCAGCGCCTGATGGAACTCGATGCCCTTGCGCTTGTAGATGGGTGCCAGCGGGAAGGTCACCTGCTTGGTGTCCATCTGCCCCACACCCACCCAGATGTTCGAGGGGATCCAGTTCCATTTCGAGTTCGGGGCGACCACAACGACCTCGTGCTCCTTCGGGAGCATTCGTCGCAGGTGCAGCGCCGCGGTGTGTCCCGCGATGCCCGCGCCCATGATGACGGTTCGTGCCATGTGGTTCCTCCGTACGTCGGGTCGGCCCGGTTGGTAGTATACCCCCGGGGGGTTAGGGAGGCGGCACGATGAAGGGACATCCGGCCTGGTACGGAGCAGTCATGGGAACCGGTGCGGTCGCGCTGGCGCTATCGGTGCAGGCGGTCACCTGGGAGGCCGACTGGTTGCTCTGGATCGCGCGGGGCTTCCTCGTCCTGGGGTCGGTGCTGGCGGTGGGCCTCTTGCCGCGCTACGCGGGGCGCCTGAAGACGCGTGCCGACCTCGCTCATGAACTGTCCGACCCCGCCCACGGAGCGATGCTCGCGACGTTGCCGGCAGGTCTGCTGATCCTCGCCACCGCCTGGGGTCGGGTGGGGTGGCAACCGATCGGGCTGTGGGTCGACCTCTTCCTGCTCATCGTCGGAACCGTGGTGGCGGTGGTGCTCGGTGCTGCGTGGTCGGCAGCGATGCTGCGGGAGCCCAAGGGACTCGAAGGGGTCAACGGCGGCTGGCTGATCCCGCCGGTCATGAACCTGATCGTCCCCCTCGCGCTGGCGCCGCTGATCCCACACGCGGGCAGGGCGGCGCTGGTCCTCGTACTGGTCGGGTTCGCGTTCTACGGGATCGGGCTGATCCTGTTCGTGGCGATGCTCACGCTGCTCGTGGCGCGACTGGCCCTGCGTGACCCGCTGCCGGCGCCGATGGCCCCCTCGCTGTGGATCCCGCTGGCCCCGGCGGGTGTGATGGGACTGGCCCTGCTCCAGCTCCTGAGGGCGGCCACGCAGGCGGGTCTGCCGGGGTACGGCGTGACTGCCGGCGTCGTGGTCTCGGCGATGGGGCTGGGGTTCGGCCTGTGGTGGACCGGTTTCGCATGGATGGAACTGCGTCGTCTGCGCAAAGCCGGCGGTCCGCCGCGCCATCCCGGCTGGTGGGGGTTCGTATTCCCGGTGGCGGCAATGGTCCTGAGCCTGGCCACCACGGCCGTGGTCACGGACACACCGGCTCTGAAGGCGATCGGGGCGGCGGCCACCGTGGGCCTGATGGGGGTTTGGGGCCTGGTCGCCCTCCGCACAGTGGGGATGCTCAAGGCGTAGCCACCGGTACTATTCGGACATCTGACCGGTCAGGACGCCACGGACGAGGGCCTGCAGCGCGTGCTGCTGGGCACCCAGTGCATGACGGTCTACAAGGCCGTGAAGCAGGAGGCCGACGCGGCCGCGGAACTCGCGATCGCATTGTCGAAGGGTGAGGAGCCCGAGACCGGCCAGACGACGCTGGACCCGGAGAGCGGCCGTGAGGTGCCCTCGGTCCTGCTCGAGCCGGTGGCCATCTACAAGGACAACGTCAAGGACGTCGTCGCTGATGGCTTCACCACCGCGGATGCCCTGTGCACCACCGAGAAGTTGAAGCAGGCCTGCACCGAGGCTGGCGTCAGCTAAATGTCGGTCAGCGCCGAATCCGGCGCCCGCCCCACACCGGGGCGGGCGCCGGAGCCCGTGCTGTCGCTGCGCGGGGTTCAGAAGAGTTTCGGAGCGGTCCACGTCCTCAAGGGTGTGGACCTCGACGTCTACCCGGGTCAGGTCACTGCGCTCGTGGGGGACAACGGCGCGGGCAAGAGCACACTGATCAAGGGTGTGGCGGGCATCTACCCCTTCGACGAGGGCCAGTACCTCTTCGAAGGCCAAGAGGTCCACATCAGCGACCCCAAGCACGCCAACGCACTGGGCATCGAGGTCGTCTACCAGGACCTCGCACTGTGCGACAACCTCGACGTGGTCGCGAACATGTTCCTCGGCCGCGAGGAGAAGCGCGGCGTGGGCCTCGACGAGGCCACGATGGAGAAGCGCGCCTCCGAGACCCTCGCGGGACTGTCGGTCCGGACTCTGAACTCGGTGCGCCGCACCGTCGCCTCGCTGTCCGGTGGGCAGCGGCAGACGGTGGCGATCGCCCGGGCGGTGCTGTGGAACTCCAAGCTCGTCATCCTCGACGAACCCACGGCGGCACTCGGTGTGGCGCAGACCGAACAGGTGCTCAGCCTGGTCGAGCGCCTCGCGGAGAACGGGCTCGGTGTGGTCCTGATCTCCCACAACATCAACGACGTGATGCGCGTCGCGGACAACATCGCATGCCTGTACCTCGGGCGCCTCGCCGCTCAGGTCCCGGCCTCGAGCATGTCGAACTCGCAGGTGGTCGAGCTGATCACCACCGGCCGCACCGGGGACATCGGGTTGCGTCCCGAGGTCACCGCAAACAGTGACGCCATCGACCCCAGCACTGGAGCCTGACCCATGTCGAGCACCCTCGTTCCGGAGGCCGAGACCACGCAGGAGAGTCCCGGTATCGGCGAATCCCTGCGCAACTACTGGGAGCGCGTGCGCGGTGGCGATCTCGGATCGCTGCCGGCCGTCGCCGGTCTGATCGCGCTGATCATCGTCTTCACGGCGTTGCAGGGCGACACGTTCCTGTCGGCGTTTAACTTCGCCAACCTCATCAACCAGTCGGCGATGATCATCGTCCTGGCGATGGGCCTGATCTTCGTCCTTCTACTCGGCGAGATCGACCTGTCCGCGGGATTCGCGGCTGGAACCTGCGCGGCCGTCCTCGGTGTCACGCTCACCCAGCGCGGCTGGCCCCTGATCCTGGCACTGGCGGCCACGATCCTCACCGGCGTCGTCATCGGCGTGCTGATCGGTGTACTCGTGGCCAAACTGGGAATCCCCAGCTTCGTGGTCACGCTTGCGATGTTCCTGGCCCTGCAGGGCCTGATGCTGCTGATCATCGGTGAGGGCGGCACGATCGGCATCGACGACCAAGTGGTCCTCGACATCATGAACGCGAACATGTCCCCGCTGGCCGGCTGGATCCTGTTCGCGATCGTCGTGGGCGGCTGGGCGCTGCTCTCGCTGAACAAGATGCGCAGCCGCAAGGCCTCCGGCCTGCCGGTCGAGAACATGTCAGTGTTCCTGGCCAAGCTCATCGCGCTCGCCGTGATCCTCGGGTTCGTCGTCTACATCCTCAACCAGGAGCGCAGCCGCAACCCGAACGTCACATCGATCGTCGGGGTACCGTACGTCGTCCCGTTGATCCTGGTCCTCGTGGTGGGGCTGACCTACCTGCTCAGCCGGACCGGTTTCGGCCGTCACGTGTACGCCGTCGGTGGCAACGCGGAGGCCTCGCGCCGTGCCGGTATCAACGTCTCGCGCATCAAGATCGCCTGCTTCATCGCCTGTTCCTCGCTGGCGGCGGTGGCGGGCATTCTGTTCGCCTCCCGTGACAACTCGATCTCACCGTCGACCGGTGGTTCCACGACGCTGCTGTACGCCGTCGGCGCCGCGGTCATCGGCGGGACCTCGCTGTTCGGTGGCCGGGGACGGATCATCGATGCGGTGATCGGCGGACTGGTCGTCGGTGTGATCGCCAACGGTCTGCCGCTGATCACGCAGCAATCCGGGATCTCCTTCATCGTCACCGGTCTGGTCCTGCTGGTCGCAGCCAGCGTCGACGCCCTGTCGCGCCGGCGTGCGATGGCCACCGGGAGGGTGTAGCCACGCAGGTGTCGGTACGCGTAGGGATTATCGGTTACGGCCTTGCCGGACGGCTGTTCCACGCTCCGTTCATCACCTGCACCCCCGGACTCGAGCTGACGCACGTCGTGACGCGCTCGCAGCGGAGATCGAAGAGGTGTTCCTCGCTCACCCTTTCGGCCAAGTCCTCGTGACCCTTCCGGGGATCGGGCCGAGGACCGGAGCAAGGATCCTCGCCGAGATCGGTGACGGCACCCGCTTCGCGAACGGATCGAAGCTCGCCAGCTACGCCGGGCTCGCACCCGTGACACGCCAGTCCGGCACCAGCATCCGAGGCGAGTCCCAGTCCCGACGAGGGAACCACCGGCTCAAGAACGCCATGTTCCTCGCCGCGTTCGCGTCGCTGCGCTCGACCGACTCGAAAGCGTTCTACGACCGAAAACGCGCCGAGGGCAAGAAGCACAACGCCGCAGTCATCTGCCTCGCCCGCCGCCGCTGCGACGTCATCCTCGCCATGCTCCGCAACCTCGAGCCCTACCGGGCACCCGAGGCCACGACGGTCGGCGAGAACACGCCGATCGCCGCTTGAACCCCTTGACAAGAACATGGGGACACCCCCCGACCACCTATGGTCGGACGGGTGAGATGCGCTCCCGGTCCATCGCGGGGGACATGGCGCGGTTCGATGTGGGCGGCCTTCCTCGCTGCGCTCGTCGCCGCCGGGATCACCTCGTGCGGCAGCGGCGGAAGGACTGCCGAGCCATTGGACACTGCGACCGGTGTCGTCGGTTCGTGGTCGGGTCCGACGGTCGCCAACGCTCCGACTCCTCAGGCCACCGCAGTGCTGCTGGCGGGGGCACGTCCGGCGGTGATCGAAGCGGTCGGGTCCGATGTCCGCGTCCTCGAACCGGACGGCGACCGACTGACGACCCGAGCGTCGGAGGATCTGGGTGCCCCCGTGGTGTGGATGCAACCACGGGTCGACGGAGACGCTCTTCTGGTGCTCGCCCAGACGTGCGCCACCCCGGTGTCCACTGTCGACTCCGTCGACCGCGACTGCCCGTCAGCGCACACCGCACTCATCTCGTTCACCGGCGATGCGCTCGAGCCGAGCTCCGAGGAGGTC
>CALFYG010000237.1 GCA_937952095.1 uncultured Micrococcales bacterium
AGGGTCTCCTTGGTGAAGGGTTTGGGTGCGAACGCGTCCACCCCGGCCAGCATGCACTCCTCAGCCGCGCCCGGTGCGGTGTCGGCGGTCATGGCCACGATCGGGGTCTCGGCGCGCTCGTTGCCCGCCTCGCCCTTCCTGATGCGGCGGGTGGCCTCGAGTCCGTCCAGGCGCGGCATACGGATGTCCATGAGGACCACACCGTAGGGTTCGGCCGCAAGGCGTTCAATCGCCTGCAAGCCGTCATCGGCGAGGTCGACGGACAGCCCCGCGTCGTTGAGCATCGCGGACGCCAACTGCTGGGTCACCTTGGTGTCGTCGACGAGTAGCACCCGGCGGTTGCTCCCGAGGCGGCGCAGACGGGGCCGTGACACGGGGAAGGACAGTTCGATCGTGGACTCGCGCACATCCACGTGCCCCGCGGCTGCCCGGCACGCACTGCGTACAACCTCGAGTGACCCGTCGTCCGGGTGCACTCCCGGGGCGCGGAAATCAAGCACCGCCCGGTGTCCGGCCAGATGCACCCTGACCCCGACCTGGGCATCGGCCTGGGCCAACCGGATCCCTGCCATCAGGGTGTCGATCGCAGTACGCACCCGCTCGGTGTCGATCAGTACCTCTTCCGCGGCGCTCGGGTCGACGGTCAGAGTCAGCGAACCCCCGTGGGGGGTGATCAGCGCACGCTGGGCGGAGCACGCGTCCGTGACCATGTCGGCCAGCACGCACACGGTCGGCTTCCCGGCGGTTCCCTGCGCGCTTTCCGACGCGACGGCGATCAGTGCGTCGATGCGCTTGCCGAGCAGGTTCAGTTGCGATGTCGCGGTGACCACCTCAGGCGGCTGCTTCTGTAGGGCGGCTTGGGCCGCATGCACCGGGGTGGACAGTTCATGTGTCACCGTGTTGAACAGCGCGCTGCGTGCGCGGGCCAGCGCCTCGGCCCGATCGCGGGCCTTGCGCAGATCGTCCGTGCGTTCCTTGACGGTGCGCTCCAGTTCGACCCGGTGGTGTTCCTCGGCCTCGCGGGCCTTCGCGCGCTCGATGACACGGCCGAGTTGTTCACCGAGCGGCGTGGCGAGCTCCAGAAGGTCGGGATCCTCGGGCTTGGGTACGGCACTGAGGAACTCCAGGACCGCAACCAGCACCGACTCCACCATCACGCCGAAGGCGAAGACACTCCCCTGGGACAGCAGCGCTTTGCGGGAGTTGATCACGTTCTCGGGCTGGTTCTCCCACCGTGGTCCGGAGACCATCACCCTTCCGGGCACGCCCACGCCGGGCCCGAAGCGGGCCGCCACAGTTGCCGCCCGTACCTCCCGGAAGAACGGGTCTTCCGGCTTACCCACCCACAGGCCACTGGAGACGAGAACACTCGGGTCGTCACGGGCGGGGATGAGCAGATGGCCGACGTTCCACTCGTACTCCTCGACCAGCATCGTCATCACCTCGGTGAAGGCGGCCTGGTCGTCGGAAGCTGAGTTCGACGCCGCAGCCGACCGGGTCAGCAGGTCGAGGGCCCGCTGCCGTGCGTACAGCCGACGCAGCGAGCGCTCGGCGACCTCCTCGGATTCCCGGCGGGCTGACCGCTCACGCTCCACGCGGCGCTGTAGCCGCGCGATCTGCGCCCGCGCCTCGAGGAGTTCGTGATCGGTCATTCCACGTTGATCCGCATCAGGCAGTGAGGCGCGCCGTCGCGCTTGCATTGCAGGTGGGTCACTTCGACGGACTCGCCGAAGTGATCGGCGGTGCCAACAGTCAGTCCCTCGGCGAGGCGGCACATCCCGCGCTGCGAGTGGTACTCCATCAGGATCCCGCCGTCCGCATCGTCTGAGATGGCGAAGTGCGGCGGTTGCGCCCCGGGGTACAACTTGCGGACCTCGGGATGGATGACGCTGTTCAACGTCGGTAGGAATGTGCGCACCCCGCGGTGCAGCGAGAAGAACTCGGGATACCGCTGCGCCAGCGGGGGGATCGAGTAGCGGCCGACGTGGCGCAGGACGTCATCTTCTGACAATCCTGTGGCTGCTGCCGCCGCGCCCACGATGGCCAACAACTCATCGTCGGAGTAGGACCCCACAGCGGTGTACGCCCCGTCGACGTCTGCGGAGGCGAGGATGTCGTCCCACGCGTCGTGACCGTGATCGTTGGTGACCACTTCTTCGACGAGGTTGAAGATGATGCCTTTCATGGCCCCTCCCCTTCCTGGTCGATCAAGTGTGGTGGAGCTGTCTGAACCACGGCTCAAGAAGGGTTCAAGATGTGGCCTCGAACCGGAAGCCCACGCCGCGCACAGTGTGGATGAAGCGGGGGTTGCTACCTGATTCCCCGAGCTTCTTGCGCAGGTTGCCCATGTGCACGTCGACAACGTGGTCGTCGCCGTACCAGTCGGAGCCCCACACCGCGTCGAGCAGTTGCTGGCGTGCGAAGACTCGCCGCGGCTCGGAAGCCAACTTCGTCAGCAGGTCGAACTCGATCTTCGTGAGGTCGAGGATTTCGCCGTCAAGTCGGACCTCGCGTGCGTTCATGTCGATGGACAGCCCGTCGTACTCGAGGTTGTCGCTCGGTCCGGCCGCGCGGGGTCGCCTGCGCATGGCCGCGACGCGAGCGGCGAGTTCGCGAGCCGAGAACGGCTTCGTGACGTAGTCGTCGGCGCCCACAGTCAGGCCGACCACCCGGTCCACCTCGTCGGTGCGTCCGGTCACCATGATCACGTAGGCGTCACTGAACTCCCGGATCCTGCGGCACACCTCGAAGCCGTCGATACCGGGGAGGCTGACATCGAGCAGGATGACCTCGGGCCGGCGGGCGCGGGCCTGGCCGATCCCGGTTTCGCCGTCACCTGCCGCCACCACCTCGAAGCCCTCGTTCTCCAGCAGGCGGGTGGCGATCATGGTGTATTCGCGATTGTCCTCGACGATCAGTGCGATGGGGCGGGCCACGGGGCTGATTCTTCCAGGGTCGGTGGGCGGTTGGCGCGGTTTCGGTGCGGTTGGGTTCGTTCTGGCCGGCTCAGCCATTAGACCTTGATGTTTTCGACCAACTGTTGCACCGGGGGTCCGGGCTGGGGCCGTTGGTAGAGCTTGAGCATTCCGGTTAGAGGTTGGCGGCTGTTTGGGACTAACGGATGGACCGGGGACTAACGGATGTGCGTGCCCAGGGCAGCGTCGCCGAATGGCCACCTCCGATACCGGCCGGGGAGGATACGGCCATGCGAATCGTGGTGATCGGCGGTGATGCGTGCGGTGCCTCCGCAGCGTCGGGCGCGAAGAGGGCACTGGGTGACGAAGCCGAGGTGATCGTGCTCGAACGGCAGCCGTGGACCTCCTACTCGGCGTGCGGGATCCCGTACTGGATGGCCGGCGAGGTCGACGGCCCGGACGGACTGGTGGCCCGTACCCCCGAGCAGCACCGGGCGAACGGTCTGGATCTGCGGACCGGCTGGACGGTCACGGCCATAGGCCTCGCGGACCGGACCGTGAGTGCCACCACGGATACCGGGGGCCAGGAGGTGGTGCCGTTCGACCAACTGGTCATCGGCACCGGAGCCGTTCCCCTCCGCCCGCCCATCCCGGGTATCGACCTGCCCGGTGTGCACGGTGTGCAGACGCTCGACGATGGCCTGCGGGTACTGGACAGCATGCATCGCGACCCCACCCGCGCTGTTGTCATCGGAGCCGGCTACATCGGTATCGAGATGGCCGAGGCGATGAAGCGTCGGGGTCTTCAGGTGACCGTGGTGGATCAGGCGCCACAGCCGATGACGACCCTCGACCCGGACATGGGAGCGTTGATCGCCCAGGCGATGGAAGGTATGGGCATCTCGTACCGGGGCGGGGAGCCGGTACAGGCGATCGAAGCAGGTGACAGCGGGCGGGCCGCTGCGGTGGTGACCGAGCGGGGGACGTATCCAGCGGACATCGTCGTCCTCGGTCTCGGGGTCCGGCCGAACACTGGACTCGCGGCCGCCGCAGGGCTGCCGCTCGGGGAGCGTGGGGGTCTGCTCACAGATGACCGGATGCAGGTGCTCGACCATCCGGGCATCTGGGCCGGCGGTGACTGTGTCGAGGTCGTCGACCGGATCACGGGTCGGCGGCTGCATGTTCCGCTCGGGACCCATGCGAACAAGCACGGGCGGGTGATCGGGGCGAATCTGGCGGGAGGCGATCTGCGTTTTCCCGGGATCGTGGGAACGGCCGTATCGAAGATCTGCGAGTTGGAGATCTCCCGGGTGGGCCTGCGCGAGCAGGAGGCCAAGGATCTCGGCATCGACGTGGTGAGCGCCACCATCCGTGCGACGACGAAGGCGCACTACGCGCCCGGCGCCGGCCCGATCCATGTCAAGGCCGTGGCCGAGCGAGGTACGGGTCGCCTGCTGGGATGCCAGATCGTGGGACAGGCGGGCGCAGGCAAGCGCATCGACGCCGCAGCGGTCGCGATCTGGAACGAGATGACGGTGGAGGAGGTCACCAGTTGTGACCTGGCCTATGCGCCGCCGTTCTCCCCGGTGTGGGACCCGGTCCAGATCGCGACCCGCAAGCTCACGTCGTTGGTGTGACGCGGTGCCGGGCAGGAAGCCATAGCAGCGCGAGCACAGCACCGACCGCCGTCGCCCCGGCGGCGACGAGCGAGCCCGCCTGGAAGCCAGACATGAAGGCCGACCGGGCGGCCTCCAGCAGCACGGCGCCCTGCGGGAGCTGCTCGGACAACACCACTGCGGCCCCCATCGACTCCTCGGCCAGCGCGACCACCTGCTCCGGAAATCCGTTGAGCCCGTCGACGATCTGTGGTCCGTAGAGACTGGCGAACACCGACCCGACGATCGCAACACCGAGCGTGCCGCCGAGCTCGCGGGTGGTGTCGTTCACCGCCGACCCGACGCCGGCCTTGTCCGCGGGAAGCGCGCCCATGATCGCCTCCGTCGCCGGGCTGGTGGTCAAGCCCAGGCCCGCCGCCATCACGACCATGCTCGCCAGCACAGGCCCGAAGTACGCGCTGTCTGCCTCAAGAGTCGAAGCCATCACGAAGCCTGTGCTCATGAGGGCCAGCCCGAAGGCCACCACCGCCTTGCTTCCGACCCGGTGCATGATCGCGATTGACAATGGCGAGAAGACGCCGGTGACAACGGCGAAGGGCACTGTGCGCAGCCCGGCCTGCAGAGGGCTGTAACCCTGCACCAGCTGCATGTACTGCGTGATCAGGAAGATGAATCCGAACAGCCCGAAGAACGCCGACGCGATCGCCACGCTCGCCGCGGAGAACCGGGGGTTCGCGAACAGGGAAACGTCCAGCAGCGGGTAGCTGGTGCGCAGTTCGTGCACCACGAACGCCGCGAGCAGCAGCAGCCCGGTCGTACCGATGATCACGATCTCGGGAGAGGTCCATCCCCGGTGGGGGGCTTCGATGACGGCCCAGACGATGGCTGCCACTGCGGTGATCGACAGGAACAGGCCCATCCGATCAAGGCCACCGGGCCGCGGGTCGCGCGAGTCGGGGATCAGGAGCCGGCCCGCCACCAGTGCAAGCAGGGCGATCGGGATGTTGACCAGGAAGATCGACCCCCACCAGAAGTGCTCCAGCAGCAGACCCCCGGTGACTGGACCTGCGGCCACCGCGAGGCCGGTCACGCCCGACCAGATGCCGATGGCCATCGCCCGCTCGCGGACGTCGGTGAAGACGTTGATGATGATCGCCAGCGTCGCCGGGAAGATCATCGCGGCGCCGACCCCCATGAGGGCGCGGGCGCCGATGAGTTGTTCCGTCGTCTGCGACAGCGCTGCCAGCCCGGACGTGATCGCGAAGATGACCAGCCCGAACTGCAGGGCGCGGCGCCTGCCGGTCCGGTCGCCGAAGTAGCCGAACGCCAGCAGCAGCGCCGAGAACACCAAGGTGTATGCGTCGACGATCCACTGGAGGTTCGCCGTGGTGGCCGACAGCTCCTCGCTGAGAGTGGGCAGAGCCACGTTCACGATCGTGTTGTCGACGACCACCATGAACAGACTCAGGCACAGGACCGCGAGGATCCACCACCTCGTGCGGGTCCGTTGCGGGGAGGGGACCTCCGTAAGAACAGACATGCGCGGCTTTCCTTTCTATAGAACAACGTTCTAGATATGTAGAACGTTATACTACACACATGGGACGAACGCCAAGTCGGGATGTGGAGGAGGGTCTGCTGCGCGCTGCCGAGCAGATCCTCACCGAAGAGGGACCGGAGGCCATCACGGTGCGCAAGGTGGCCACCTGCGCAGGCGTCGCGCCGATGGGCGTCTACAACCGGTTCGAGGGCAAGCAGGGCCTGCTCGAAGCGTTGTTCATCAGGGGGTTCCAGCAGTTGCAGGCGATGGTCGCCTCCGCCAACGGCCCGGATGCTGTGGCGCGTCTGCGCGCCGGTTGCGTGAAGTACCGCGAGTTCGCGATCGCGCATCCCGAGCATTACCGGCTGATGTTCGAGCGCATGCATGAGATCGAGCCGACCGAACGCGGGATGCTCGAGGCGTTCGCCTCCTTCGACCAACTCGTCGGCAACGTGTCAGCCGCCCGCAGCCTGCGTCCCCTCGGCGTCGGGTCCGACGTCGATGTCGCCCAACAGATCTGGTCGGCCTTGCACGGCGCCGTGAGCCTGGAACTGCTCGGGATCGGTTTCGCCGAGGATCCCGATGCCGCGTTCGAGGCGATGCTGGACGCGCTCCTGGCGGGGGTGGAGGCGCGCGCGGAGGGCGGCCTGCGGCTCGGGGCGCTTGGGGAACGTATCACCCCCGAGGCGCTCCGGCTCCGCGCCATCCCGCAGCTGCCACAGGTCCAGGTGCCCCGCGCCGTCCCCCGTGGCCAGGCACCGCGTGCCCGGCAGGAACGCCAGCGCGTGCACCGGCGCGCCGCGGCGCGCGATGCGCCCGAGGAGCCGCCGCGACGCCAGCTCGAAGACCAGCGCGCGGGCCGTGCTCTGCGCCGGCTCCGCAGCCTCGCTGCCGCCGTAGGCGCCCAGGAGCGCCT
>CALFYG010000238.1 GCA_937952095.1 uncultured Micrococcales bacterium
TCCCGGTCCCGGCGCCCACGCAGCCGCTCAGGGCCGTCCTTCCACCGAGCGGGAGGCCCTCGGTGGACGCCCGCCGGGCCTGCGCCAGGGCCTGTGCCACGTCTGCATCGGTGACATGCATGGTGCGTGGGTCGTTGAGCCAGGAATCGTCGCACTCCCCCACGATCGGGATCACGACCGAGTCCGCGATCTTGGGCTGCTCAGCCATCAGCAGCCGGCAGGCGGCGTCGTACACGCGGCCGACCTGCATCGTGCTGGTGAGGAACACCGGGGTCTCGGTCACCCCCCACTCCCGGATCTGCAGGCTGCCCGTCAGTTCACCGGCGCCGTTGAGGACCGCCACACCCGCCGGCACCGGGCTGGCCCACACATCACCCCCCGGATCGATCACGGTCACCCCGGTCCGTGCGATGCCGCCACCGGCCGGCGGATCAGCCTCATCACGCACGATCGTCGCGTGTCCCAATCCGGCGCCGGGCACGTCGAGAACTGAGTCGGTGGGCCCGGTGGGGAATCGGCCGAAGGGTGGGATGGGGGATGCAGGCGGCATGCTGGCATCATGCCGCACATGACAGTGCCCGTGGTCTGGTCGGACGACTGCCTCCTGCACGCGCCCGGCGGAGAGGTGTGGGTCGGGGTCCTGACGCCGGGGACCGAGGTGCCCGAACGGCTCGAGGTGCTGCGGGTCGCCCTCACCGAGGCCGACCACGATTTCGTGGCGGCGACCACGCATGGCGACGAACCGGTACTGGCCGTCCATGACGCCGCCCTGCTGGACTACCTGGCGGACGCCTACACGGGCTGGGTCGATGCCGGTTTTCCGGAGGACCCCGGTCAGGACCGGGTGGTCGGTTACCTGTTCCCCACACCCGGACTGCTGTCCGGCCTTGCGATGCGCACACCCTCCGCAGCCCACGCCCGCGCGGGGCGATTCTGCTACGACACGATGACGCTGGTCGGACCGGGCACCTATCGGGCCGCACGGGCCTCGGCCGACGTGGCGCTGACCGCGGTGGACCTGGTGCTCTCCGGTGTGCCCGCGGCCTACGCCGCCTGTCGACCTCCCGGACACCATGTCACACGGGACGCCTTCGGCGGCTCCTGCTATCTCAACAACGCCGCCATCGCGGCACAGGCGCTGCGTTCGGCCGGGCATGAGCGAGTGGCCGTGATCGACATCGACGCGCACCACGCGAACGGGACGCAATCGATCTTCTACGACCGCTCGGACGTCTTTGTCACGTCGGTGCACGTGGACCCCAGTGCCGGCTGGTTCCCGCACTACCTCGGTTTCGCCGACGAGCGGGGGCGGGGATCCGGGGAGGGTGCGAACCTCAACCTCCCGCTTGCGGAGGGGACCGGCGATCAGGGCTGGTTGGCCGCCGTGAGGGAGGCGGTCGAGGTGGTGGCGCGGTTCGACCCCACCGCCGTCGTGTTGTCGTTGGGCGTGGATGCCGCGGCAGACGATCCCGAGAGCCCACTGCGCGTGACGGCCGCGGGCTATCAGCACGCCGGTCAGCATGTCGCCGGACTCGGTGTACCGGTCGTCGCGGTGCAGGAGGGCGGCTATCACCTGCCGACCTTGGGGGGACTGGTGGTCGCCGCGCTGGAGGGGCTCTCGGGCTGAGGCGAACGGCGACTGGCGCATCCGTTAGTCCCCCGTCCATCCGTTAGTCCCCCGTCCATCCGTTAGTCCCCCGTCCATCCGTTAGTCGAAAACAGCTGCAAAGCTCTCACCGGAGTGCACAACCTCTCACGGGAAGGCGGCCAAACGCGCTCAAGACCATGCCCGCGCCTCCAGCGGGAGCAGGCATGATGGCGGAGTGGATGCGACCGAGGTCATCACGGCCCGCCTGGCCAACCTGCGGCTCAGCGTGCCGGGCGACAGCCCAGCCGACGTGGCCGACTGGTGCGGCGCACTGCAGGCCCAGGACCTGAGCAGCGGCAAGTGGTCGCTGGGTGCACGGTTGCCGGGAGCCACCGAGGCGGACGTGGACCAGGCCCTGGCCATCGGCGAGGTTCTGCGCACCTGGCCGATGCGAGGGACCATCCACATCGTCCACCCCGCCAACGCCCACTGGATGCTGGATCTGACCGGCCGGCGGGCCTTGAACGGGCTGCAGGCGCGCTGGGACTACCTCGGCCTCGACAAGGCGACGGTGGAACGCGGCGCGGAAGTTCTCGGAGAGGCACTGCCGGGCATCCGCATGACGCGCTCGCAGTGCCTCACCACTCTCAACGACGCCGGCATCGACACCTCGGGGCAGCGGGCCTACCACCTGCTCTGGTACGCCTCGCAGATCGGCGTCACCTGCATCGGCCCCAACGAGGGCAAGGAGCAGACCTTCGTCCTGCTCGACGACTGGGCCACCGACCCACGGACCCCGAGCCGTGACGAAGCACTCGCGCTGCTGGCCCGCATGTACTTCCAGAGCCATGGCCCTGCCAGCCGCGCTGATTTCCAACGCTGGACGGGACTGACCGCGACGGATTCCAAGAAGGCAATCGCCGGCGCCGACCTCGAGGCCGTCAGCCTCGACGGCCAGGAACTCCTGACCGTCCCGGGTGAGACCGCCGACCTGCCGCACATGATGCTGCTGCCGGGATTCGACGAGTTCATGCTCGGGTACAAGGACCGCTCGCTGTTCATGGAACCCGAGCACCTGCGTCGCGTGGTGCCCGGGATGAACGGCATCTTCCGGCCCACCGTCGTCGAACGGGGGAGGGTGATCGGGACCTGGGGCCGCAAGGTGATGGCAACCTCGGTGCGGGTGACCGTCACCGGTTTCGACAGTCTGAAACCGGCCCAGCGCAAAGCCCTGACGGTTCCGGCCGAACAGTACGCGGCCTTCCTCGACACCCGGCTCGACCTCCGTTTCGAGTGAACACGCGCCCAGCCTCCCCGAAGCGGGCCGCTACGACCGCTAGCGTCCGGAGTCGGGAGGTCTCATGTCGACGACGAAGAAGGCCCCGCCCCAGGATCTGGAGCCCGGTGCCCTGAGCGGACCGCTGGGTGAATGGTTCAAGCGGTCGCTGTCGCCCTGGAGTGCGCACGCCTTCACAGTGGGCATCATCCTTGTCCTGCTCGCCTGGCTGACGACAACCCTGCTGGGCAGGGTCTGGTACCTGCTGTGGTGGTTCATCATCGCCGCGTTCCTGTACTTCGCCATGGCACCCGCAGTGGGCTGGCTTGTCAGCAAAGGACTCAAACGAGGTCTGGCCACGGCGGTTGTCATGCTCGGCCTGGTGGTCAGCATCCTCGGCCTCTTGATCGCGATGACCCCGCTGATCGTCGGCGAGATCGAGAGCGCGATCAAGGACGCGCCATCGCTGCTGAACACGATCAAGGATTTCGCCAGCAAGGTCGGGGTCAACATCGACACCTCCTCAAACAGCCAGCAGGTGCAACAGGCCCTATCCGCGCTGCAAGGGCACCTCCCGGACATCGCCGGCGGCGCGGTGAGCGTGACCAGTGCATTGGTCGGTGGACTGTTCGAGTTCTTCGTGGTCCTGTTGTTCACCTTCTTCCTGCTGGCCAACCAGGACAAGTTCCGCCGCTTCGTGCTGTCGTTCCTTTCTCCCGGCACCCAGGCCGTCGTGGGACAGGCGTGGGACATCGCGATCTACAAGACCGGCGGCTACCTGTATTCGCGGATCCTCACCTCGTTCCTGGCAGGCAGCGTGGTGGGGGTGGCGTTGTGGCTGCTCGACTGCCCCTACGCGGTCGCGCTCGCGATCTGGTACGGATTGGTGTCACAGTTCCTGCCGATGATCGGCACCTACGTGGCGGCCGCCCTCCCGCTGATCATCCTGCTCACCCGCAACCCCATGCACGCCCTGATCTTCCTGCTTGTGCTCGCGGCATGGATCCCGTTCCAGGACTACATCATCAGTCCGCGGGTCTCCGCCAAGACGATGTCGCTGTCGCCCGCCAGTGCATTGATCTCCCTGCTCGCCGGAGGCGCACTCTTCGGGGCCCTCGGCGCCTTCTTGGCGCTGCCCGCAGCAGCCGTCATCCAGAGCGTGGCCACGGCGTTCTTCCCCCGCCACGATGTGGTCGAGAGCGCCGCTGGCGGGCCGGCGCCCCCGCAGGAGCCTGCTAGTCCTTGAGCGCCAGCACCACGGTGTCCAGCGCGATCCCGGCCGGCGTCTCCCGTTGCGCGACCTCGGCGACCTCGATGCGCAACCCCTCGAGTGCCGCCACCGTTTGTTCCACCGAGTAGCAGACCGAGGGGTCCGGCGGCCCGCCCACAGTGTTCGACTTGTCGTGCGCGACGACGAGCACGAGGCCACCGGGATTCAGCCACTTCGTCACGCGCCTCAGCAACCGCCGCTGGTGGTTGTCAGGGATCTGGAGGTATGACAGCAGCACAAGGTCGACGGGCTGAACCTGCTCGTACGTCTCCACGTCGCTGACCACCGTCGCGAGTTCGACCTCGGCGTCGAACGCCATCCGGCGGGCCTTCTCCAGGCCCACGGCGGAGAAGTCGACGGCGGTGACGTCCCACCCCTGCATCGCCAGCCACACGGCATTGCGCCCCTCACCGGCTCCGAGGTCGAGTGCGACCCCCACCGGGCGACCGCTGAGATGGGTGGCCACGAACACGTTGGGCTCCCCACTCCAGACCAACTCGGCGTCCGCGTACCGTTCGTCCCATCCCTGCGCATCCACACGCTCATTCAAGCAGCGCAGCCGACTACCCTGCGAGTCATGAGCGATCCGCGTGCTGGCACCCCCGCCCAACCCGACGACCTCGTCGACGTCGCCCGGTTGATCACCGCCTACTACACCGAACACCCGGACCCCGACGATCCTGCGCAACAGGTGAGTTTCGGCACCTCAGGCCACCGCGGGTCGAGCTTCAAGACCAGCTTCAACGACGACCACATCGCCGCCACGACCCAGGCGATCTGCGAATACCGGAGCGGCCAGGGCATCGACGGCCCCCTGCTCATCGGTCGTGACACCCACGGCCTGTCCGAGCCCGCCTACGCCACGGCACTCGAGGTCCTGGTCGCCAACGACGTCAACGTACTCGTGGACTCCAGGGACGGCTTCGTGCCCACCCCCGCGATCAGCCATGCGATCCTCACACTCAACGCCGCGGGCCGTCACGCCGACGGCATCGTCGTCACGCCGTCGCACAACCCACCGTCGGATGGCGGCTTCAAGTACAACCCACCCGACGGCGGCCCGGCCGACACCGCGATCACCAAGTGGGTCCAGGACCGCGCGAACGAATTGCTGCGCAACGGCATGCAGGGGGTGCGCAGGGTACCGCTGCCGCGTGCGCGCCAGTCGGTCCAGACGTTCGACTTCATCGCCGATTACGTCGATGACCTGCCGACGATCCTCGACATCGACGCCATCAAGGCCGCCGGGGTGCACATCGGCGCCGACCCCCTCGGAGGGGCAAGCGTGGCCTACTGGGCGGCGATCGCCGAACGATTCGGCCTCGACCTCACCGTCGTGAACCCACGGACCGATCCGCAGTTCGCGTTCATGACCCTCGACTGGGACGGCAAGATCCGGATGGACTGCTCGTCACCGTCGGCGATGGCGTCCCTGGTCGCCGCCAAGGACCAGTACCAGGTGGCCACCGGGAATGACGCGGATTCCGACCGCCACGGCATCGTGACGCCGGACGCCGGGCTCATGAACCCCAACCACTACCTGTCCGTGGCCATCGACTACCTGCTGTCCCACCGGCCCGACTGGTCACCGCAGGCCGCAGTCGGGAAGACCTTGGTGAGTTCGTCGATGATCGACAAGGTCGTCGCCGACCACGGTCGTCGCGTCCTGGAGGTCCCCGTCGGCTTCAAGTGGTTCGTCCCCGGTCTGCGCAGCGGCGAGGTCGTCTTCGGGGGTGAGGAATCCGCCGGGGCGTCGTTCTTGCGCAAGGACGGCACGACGTGGACGACCGACAAGGACGGCATCCTGCTGGCACTGCTGGCAAGCGAGATCATCGCGGTCACCGGCGAGTCCCCCAGCCGCCACTACGCCGCTCTCACGCAGCGGTTCGGCACCACCCACTACGCCCGCATCGACGCTCCTGCCACCCGCGAACAGAAGGCGAAGCTGGCTGCACTGAGCGCCGACCAGGTCAGCGCCACGGAACTTGCCGGCGATCCCATCACCCGGGTTCTCACCGAAGCACCCGGCAACGGCGCCCCCATCGGCGGGCTGAAGGTGGAGACGGACCGCGCGTGGTTCGCCGCGCGCCCGTGTGGCACGGAGGACGTCTACAAGATCTATGCGGAGAGTTGGGTCAGTGCCGAGCACCTGGCACAAGTCCAGGCGGCAGCGCGGGACCTGGTGACGGAGACGCTGGCATGAGCGCCATCGTGCTGGGAGTGGGCCCAGGGCTCGGACTGGCGCTGGCACATGCCTATGCGGATACGGGCAGGAAGGTGGCAGTGGTCTCGCGCCGGCAGGACGACGCGGCCGGTTTCGCGGCGGACCTGCCGGATGCGGTCGGGTACGCGGCCGACCTCGGGGACCCCGCCGCCGTGATGGAGGTCGTGCGTCGCGCCGCCGAGGAACTCGGAGCGCCCGACATCGTCCACTACAACGCTTCGGTCCTGCTGGAAGGTACCCCGAGCCAGGTCAGCCTCGACGCGGTGGAGACCTCGTGGCGGGTCGGGTGCCTGGGGGCCTGGGCAGCGCTGCAGGCGTCCGTGCCGCTGATGGACGATGGCTCGGCGTTCTTCGTCACCGGCGGCGGTCTCGCGCTGGAGCCATGGCCCCCGGCCAGCGCCCTGGCCTCGGCCAAGGCCGCCCTTCGCAACATGGTCCACGCCGCTGCGAAGGAACTTCCCGACCTGCGGGTGGCCATGATCACCATCATGGGCGTGATCAAGGAGGGGACCGAACTGTCCCCCAGCGAGATCTCCCGGTACTTCCTGGCACTGCTCGAAGAGCGCGACCCGGCGGTGGAGACCGTTCTGCCGGTCCGGTAGTCGGCGAATAGGCTCGACTCGTGACGAGGATCGTCCTGGCTCTGGTGGTGGCCGCGATTGCGGTCTACGTGATCATGCGTATCGCGCAGGGCCAGTCTCCGTCCGTGGCCAAATCCTCTCTGCCCGCCCTCGATCCCGCCGATATTCAGGAGGCCGCCGCCATCGCCTACGGGCCCGACCGCGGCTACGGGATTCTCCGCTTGACTCCCAGCCAGTTGGTGTTCGCCGCCAATTCGGGGCGGGTGTTGACGATCGAGCGGCTGGACATCACAGGAGCCACGGTGACCAAGAACCTGCCGGACCGTGAGTCCGCCCAGCCGATGCTGGCGGTGAGTACGCGGGACGCGATGTACTACTTCTCCGTCAACGACCCGCTCGCGTGGGAGCTGCGGTTGCTCTAGGCGGCCGCGCGCCGGGGGCGTACTGAACTGGTTGAGGTCCTGCTCCCCGCTCCACTTCCCAACCAGATACACACGGACGTCGGCGCTCCACTGCGGAGTGTCGCGCACCGAACTGGTTGAGTTCCTGCCTCAGCAGCACGCGGCGCAACCAGTTCAGTACGCGAGATCGCCCATACCGGCTCTATAGGAACAGCACCATCCGGGTGTTCCCCAGGGTGTTCGGCCGCACCCGCTCGAGGTCGAGGAACTCCGCCACTCCCTCGTCAGGAGATCGCAACAGTTCCTCGTACACCCGCGCCTCCACCCCTCGTTCGTCGAACTGCTGGAACCCGAACGAGGCGAAGAAGTCGGTCTCGAACGTCAGGCAGAAGACCCGCGAGACGCCGAGGTCACGAGCCCGCTGGACCAGTGCCGCGAGCACCGCCGATCCGATGCCCTGCCGCACGAGATGGGGAAGTACGGCCAGCGTGCGCACCTCCGCGAGGTCCTCCCACATGACGTGCAGTGCACCGCAACCGACCACTGCTCCGGCATCGTCGGCCACGAAGAAGTCGGTGACGTCCTCGTACAGCGTCACGGTGGCTTTCGAGAGCAGGCGGCGGTCCGGGGCGTACTGATCGATCAGTTCACGGATGACTCTCACGTCCTGGGTGCGCGCCGGCCGGACCTCCATGCCCCCAGTGTTTCGTGCGCCGCCCGTCGCCGACGCGCGGGGTCAGACGTTCTTCTCGAAGACAAGCCGCAGCCCGATCAAGGTCAGGTCCGGCTCGTGCGCGGTGATGGTGCGTGACTCCGGCAGGACGACCTCGGCCAGCCCGCCGGTCGCGATGACGGCGCCGAGCGGAAGCTCCTCATTGATCCGGTCGACCAGACCGTCCACCTGTCCGGCGAACCCGTACAGGGCACCGGACTGCAACGCCTCGACGGTGTTCTTGCCGATCACCGAACGGGGCGCGACGAGTTCCACCTTGCGCAGTGCGGCAGCCCTGGCCGCGAGAGCATCCAGGGAGATCTCGATCCCGGGGGCCAATGCTCCGCCGAGGAACTCACCCTTGGCCGACACCACATCCAAGTTCGTGGACGTGCCGAAGTCGACCACCACGCAGGGCCCGCCGTAGAGGGTGTGGGCGGCCAGCGTGTTGACGATGCGGTCGGCCCCCACTTCTTTGGGGTTGTCGGTGAGGATCGGGACCCCGGTCTTGGTGCCCGGCTCGACGATGACCGTGGGGGTGTCCGGGTAGTACTCGCCGATCATCCAGCGGATCTCACGCAGCACTGCGGGAACCGTGGAACACAAGGCGATGCCGTCGGGTTCCGGATGCCCGCGCAGGAGCGCCCGGAAGAGGATGAACATCTCGTCGGCGGTCGCCCGAGGATCGGTCTTCACCCGGAAGGACCGCTGCAACTGCTCGCCCTGGAACAGGCCCAGGACCGTGTTGGTGTTGCCGATGTCAATCGTGAGCAGCATCAGTCACCTCCCGTAGATCGGCCCCGATGTCCAGGGCCTTCACAGAATGGGTCAACGCCCCCACCGCGACGAAGTCGACCCCCGTGGTGGCGACCTCCGCGGCGTTGTCGAGGGTCAGGCCGCCGGACGCCTCGAGCAGCGCGCGGCCGCTGGTGATCGCCACCGCCTCCCGCATCTGTTCGGGAGTGAAGTTGTCCAGGAGCACAAGGTCCGCGCCCGCCCCGAGGACCTCGACCAACTGCTCCAACGAGTCGACTTCGACCTCGACCGGCAGCCCCGGATACATCGTCCGCACGGCGTTGAACGCCTCTGCGACACCGCCGGCCGCCACCACGTGGTTGTCCTTGACCAGCGCGGCGTCCGACAACGACATCCGGTGGTTCACGCCGCCGCCGCACCGCACGGCGTACTTCTGCAGGGCACGCAGACCGGGCAGCGTCTTGCGGGTGTCTCGCACCTTCGGGCCGTCGGGGCCGAGCAGGTCGACCCACTGGGCGGTGGCTGTGGCCACACCGGACAGATGCGTCAACAGGTTCAACGCCGTGCGCTCAGCGGTCAGCAGGGCGCGTGTGGGCCCCACCGCGCTGAGCAGCACATCGCCGCGGCGCACCCGATCGCCGTCGGAACAGTGCACGGTGACCTCGATCGGGCCCACGATCTCGAACACGCGCTCGGCCACATCGAGACCGGCCACCACCCCGTCGGCGCGGGCCACCAGATCCAGCTGCGAGCGGTGGTCCGCGGGGATCGTCGCCGTGGACGTCACATCCGGACCGTCCGCGAGATCCTCCGCAAGGGCCACCTCGATGACCTCATCAACACTCACAAGCCGCCTCCTCAGTCACCATCACGCCGTCCCGCACCTGAGTCTGCAGGCGCACGAGCCACCGGTCGCTGGCCTCCGGGAAGTCCTCGCGCCAGTGTGAGCCGCGGGTCTCCTCGCGGATCAGTGCCGCTCTCGCGAGCGCCTCGCCGACGAACAGCAGGTTGGTCATCTCCCAGGAACTGGTGGAAGGCTCGCCGGCAGTGACATCGTCGAGCGCACCGATGGTCGCCGACAGCGACTCCGCGCTGCGCAGCACACCGGCGCCCTCGGTCATCGCGGTCTGGAAGCGGCGGCGGCCGCCCGGATCGGCCGTCCACGGCCGCTGTTTGGCCACCGGATCGCGGCGTGTGAAGGACTCCTTGGCCAAGACGTCAGCGATCCGGTCCGCGAACACCAGTCCCTCGAGCAGGGAGTTGCTGGCCAGCCGGTTCGCGCCGTGCACTCCGGTACAGGAGCATTCGCCGCACGCATACAGACCGGGCACGTTGGTACGTCCCCACAGGTCGGTGCGTAGGCCCCCGGAGTGGTAGTGCTGCGCGGGCGCGACCGGGATGAGGTCCACCGTGGGGTCGATGCCGTGCTCGAGGCACGAGGCGAGAATCGTGGGGAAGCGTGTGGCCCAGTCAATCCGGCGCCCGTCCAGCCAGACGTGGTCGGTCCCCCGCGCCCGCATCTGCCGCATGATCGCTTTCGCCACCACGTCGCGCGGCGCGAGCTCCTCCAGGGGATGGACCCCGACCATGAAGCGTTGCCCCCGGTCGTCGAGGAGGACCGCGCCCTCACCTCGCACCGCCTCCGAGACCAGCGGCTGTTGCCCGGAGACCGTGGGCCCGAGGTACATCACCGTCGGGTGGAACTGCACGAACTCCATGTCGGCGACGATCGCGCCTGCCCGCAGACCCAATCCGATCCCATCACCGGTCGCGACGCTGGGATTCGTGGAGGCGGTGAAGACCTGTCCGATCCCGCCGGTCGCCAGCACCACCGCCGACGCCTTGAACACCCGGAACCGGCCGCGCTCGCGGTCGTAGCCGAACGCGCCGGACACCCGATCCCCGTCCTTGAGGAGGGTGGTGATGGTGCATTCGGCGTGGAAATCGATGCCCTGGTGGACTATTGCATCGAGCACAGCAGCAAGGCGTCAGATTGTGCCCGAACGCCTGGACCGGACGCGCCGTGACGCCCCTCGCCCTGCACAGACTGTGCCGGGGCACCCCTGACAAGGCGCTGCCAAAGCGCTGCCGGGGGCACAGGCCCCGCCTGTCAGTCGATCAGCCGGTTTTTCAGCGCGTAATAGGTCAGATCGCTATTGGACG
>CALFYG010000239.1 GCA_937952095.1 uncultured Micrococcales bacterium
CGACACCACCACGAACCCGCCAGCCGTGCAGGGAACCCCCATCGCCGTCGGCGACAACCCCCTAGGTATGGCGGTGTCCCCGGACGGCACCCGCGCCTACATCACCAACGCCGTCAGCGACACGGTGTCGGTGATCGACACCACCACGAACCCGCCAGCCGTGCAGGGAACCCCCATCGCCGTCGGCGACGGCGCCAATGGGGTGGCGGTGTCCCCGGACGGTACCCGCGCCTACGTCACCAACTACCTCAGCAACACGGTGTCGGTGTTGGCGTTGCAGCCCTCCCCGCCGACGGGGGTGTCCGCCTCGGCGGGCGACGCGCAGGCGAACGTCTCCTGGTCCGTGCCCTCGTTCACCGGCGGCCAGCCGATCACGTCCTACACCGCCACCGCATCGCCGGGCGGGAAGACCTGCACCACCAGCGGGGCGCCAACCTGCACCATCGAGGGGCTGACCAACGGCACCGCCTACACGGTCACTGTGACGGCGACCAACAGCATTGGCACCAGCGCGGCCAGCACCCCAAGCAACCCCGTGACCCCGGCAGCACCGACACCGCAACCGGACCCGTCGGTGACGAAGAAGCAGACCCTGAAGACCAAGTTGCCCAAACGCATCAAGGTCTCCGGGCTCACGGTGATCACTCCGGCCAACACCCGCACCAACGCCGGGCAGCTCGTGCGCACCCTCGTGCGCGGTGGACCCGTCAAACCCACCGCCGCCGGACAGGTCCGCTACTTCACCGTCGTACGAGGCCCCAAAGGCAAGACCTCGGTGCGCACCTACGGCTACCCCAACCTGCGGCTGAAGGTCACCCAGAAAGCACCCGCCACCACCGGCTACACCGCTTTCACCCGCACCGCCACCTACACCAAAGGCACGCGTGGCTGACGAGCAGACAACCCGCCATACACGCAGACACCACGTGGGGCCACAAGGTGCCTCATGGGTACCGGTGCCACGCGAACACCGGGGTGGCGCTGCCGCTGTAGGCCTCGCTCAGGGCTCCTCCCGGGCCAGTCGCTCCAGGCACTCCTGCCACACGCGCAGGTGCGAATCTTCGGCTGACGCATCGCCTGAACACAACCTCGACGTGTGACCGGCTGAGGGTGACAATGGGGACGTGCAGGCCAAACTCGAGCAGATCATCGCCGACGGTGGTGCCGATCAGGCGCGATTAGCTCGCGAATTGCTGGCACGACTCTCCGTCGCACCGGCCGAATCACCGGCGCTTCACGCCGAAATCGACGCGCTGTACGACGCGTACCTGCACGACCCTTATCTGACCCGCGACAGCAGGTGACCCACGGTCCCGTCGCCGGTCCTTATGCTGAACCGGTGGATGTCGAAGAAGTGCGGTTGGCTGTCTACGACTCTTTCAGCCGTACCGGCACCGCACCGGACCGCGGTCTGCTTGCTGAACGATTCTCGGCATCCGTGGCTCAGATCGACAAGGCGTTGCGGAGACTTGCCGACAGTCGTCATCTCGCGCTGGCGGCCGACGGAAGCATCGTCATGGCGCACCCCTTCTCGTCAGTGCCGCTCGGGTTCTCCGTCATGGGCACGAACACCCTCTGGTGGGGAGGCTGCGCCTGGGACTCGTTCGCACTGCCGCACCTGCTCCCGTGGGAGGACGAGGTCCTCGTGGCGACCCGCTGCCCTTCGTGCGCAACGCCCCATGCCTGGTCGGTGGGCACAGAGAGCCCACCACCGGGCGACCAGGTGGCGCACTTCCTGGTACCGGCGGCACACATGTGGGACGACGTCGTGCACACATGCGGCAACCAGCGGATCTTCTGCTCCCGGGATTGTGTTGACGCGTGGCTTCATGACACGGGTCAGGACGAGGGTTACGTGATGGACCTGAGCACCCTCTGGCACCTCGCCGCCCACTGGTACGACGGTCGCCTCTCCCGCGGCTACGTCCGGCGGGAACCTTCCGCGGCCGCCGACTACCTGCGCAACGTCGGACTGTCCGGCACGTTCTGGGGGCTGTGAGTGCACCGACCCGAAGGAGGATCGTGATGTTCGCTCTTTTCGTGAGGTTCGGCGTGAAGGAAGGCTGCGAGGAGCGGTTCGACGCGCTAGTCGCTGAGACGATCAACGGCATCGCCGCAGATGAGCCCGACACGCTCGTGTACCTGACGAGCGTCCCCGCGTCAGAAGCCGGCGTCAGGGTGTTCCTGGAGGTGTATCGGGATCAGGACGCCTTCGACCGTCATGAACAACAGCCTCATGTCAGGGCCTTCCTGAACGCCAGGAGGGCTCTGGTGGACTCAGTCACTGTGGATCGGTTGACTGACGTTTCCGGCCACGTGGCGGGTCCGCAGAGTTAGCGGAATGCGAGGCCCGCAGCCGACGTCCACTGCTGTGGTGATCCCCTGTGCTTCGAAGACCGCCAGGTACCTCTGCACCCAGGCTCACAGGGCCGGCTGGGGTTCCGGCTCCTCACGACGAGCGCCGCTGACAGCCCGCGCTTGGAGCACGAGTCCGGCGAGCACACACCCCAGACCCACGATGCCGAGCGGCGGCACCGCCTCCCCGAGGATCACGACGCCGAGAACAGTGGCGGTCATTGGATCGGCGAGCAGCAGCGTGGCCGCCGGCCCGGGCGGCATCCCGCGCAACCCGACCACCTGGAACACATTGGCCAGTGCCATCGTGACGATGCCGAGGTAGGCGACCATCAGCCAGCCCGCTGGAGTGGACAGCCAGTCCAAGGGCTGCGAGAGCAGAAGTGGCGCGAGCATCAGCGCTCCAAGCAGGTACGCGACGCCCGGCAGTTCGACGACGTGCCCACCCCGGTTCAGTTCGGCCTTGGCCGCGACGACGTACGAGGCGGAACTCAGACCGGCGCCCACTGCCATAAGGGGACCCAGGACATCGTCGACGGCAAGGTCACCCCACGCGCTGAGCAACAATCCGAGAATCGCCAAACCCGTCGCCGCAGCCCACGCCGGATTGGGCCGATGGCGCAAGAAGGCCCAGCCGAGCAAGCCGGTGAAGACTGGCCCGGATCCGACCGCCACCAACGTGCTCACTGCGACCCCTGATCTGTCCACAGCACCGAAGAAGAAGGGCTGATACGCCGCGGCACCGGCGGCCATGACCCAGACGGTCGGCCGCTTCACCAGCGTGGGGATGCTGCTCCAGGAGCCGCCGAGAAACGGCAAGACGGCGAGCAACGCGACAGCGCCCACGGCCAACCGCAGGCCTCCCACCGCGACGGGAGTTGCCTCGTCCGGACCGAGAGCCGCCGCAGTTCCGGCGGTTCCGAGCAGGACACCGGCCACGAGCACGAGCAGCACAGGCCTCCGCGCGCGTTGTCCCACAGCGTTCACGATTCCCTTTCCGACCGACCATTCCACGCTACTGAGCCCCAGTCGGTGAGAGGTTGTGCAATCCGTTAGTCCCCGGCTCATCCGTTAGCCCGGGAACGCCGACCTAGGTCTAACGGGAGTGCTCAAGGTCTAACGGGATGCTCGCCGACCCTCGCTAGCGTGACCCCCACAACTGACCGCGTACCATTGTTCCTCGAAGGGGAGTAGTCCCCAATCGAGACGTCGACACACTGGCTCCGGCCCGGCGTCACGAACCTGCGAAACCCGCAGGTGGACGAGACCTTCGACCGTGCCCCTTGGGCTGGTCGAAGCGTCTTCACGCGGCGTCCAGCCTCCGAACCGAAAGGACGCCACCATCGACGCGCTCCTTCTGTCTTTCGTCGTGATCTTCGTCGCCGAACTCGGGGACAAGTCGCAGCTGATGGCCATGACCTTCGCTACCCGCTACCGCTTCTGGCTCGTTGTCGCAGCGATCACGGCAGCCACCGCTGTCGTGCACCTGCTCTCCGTTGCCGTCGGCGCCCTGGTCGGAGCCTCGTTGCCGACCACCGCGATCAACATCATCGCGGGCTTGGCGTTCCTAGGCTTCGGGCTATGGACACTGCGCGGTGATGAACTGTCCGACGACGAACAGACCCGTGCCGCGCGGTCCACACGATCCGCGTTCTTCGCCGTTGCCAGCGCCTTCTTCCTCGCGGAGTTGGGGGACAAGACCATGTTGGCCACGGTCACGTTGGCCACCGACAACGGTTGGCTGGGCACATGGATCGGCTCCACCTTGGGGATGGTCGCGGCCGATGCCCTGGCCATCGGTGTCGGCGCCTACCTCGGGAAGAAGTTGCCTGAGAAGACCGTGCGGATCGGGGCGGCCATCCTGTTCTTCGCCTTCGGCGCGTGGCTCATCGCCGAGGGACTCCGGGGATGACGACGCCCTACCGTGGAGTCATGCCGACCGGCCTGGAGCCCAGCGACCCACCCGCGCAGTTCGTCAACGACTCCCTCGCCTACACCGACGAAGGCAGCGGCGAGCCGGCCATCGTCGCCATCCCTGGCCTGCCCGGCAGCGGCCGCGACTTCCGTTGGCTCGCACCCCTGCTGGCCGATCGATTCCGGGTGATACGGATCGACCCACCGGGCTACGGCGCCTCGCCACGGTCGACGTGGAAACCCATGACCACAGAGGACCGCGCGGAGTCGGTCATGACTGTGATCGAGCATCTGGGCCTGACCGAGGCGGTCCTGATCGGCCACTCCGCAGGCGGCGCTGTGGTCGCCCACATAGCCCGTCACCGGCCGCACATGGTGCGGGCGTGCGTCATGCTCTCGTCCACCGGACCGACCGCGCACTTCGCCAAGCATCCGTTGCGGTTCATCGCGCAACCGTTGCGCGTCCGCCTTCTCAGGCGAGCGGTGGCACCCGCTGTCCGACAGCTCTACAGAATGCAGGGCTTCCCCAGCTACCTCACCGACGACGAACGAGCCTTCGCACTGCTCGACGCGGCGGCCTTCGACTTCAGTGCCCACCGCGGCAACCTCGCGGGGATGCGCGCCCCGACGTTGGTCGCGTGGGCCGACGACGACCCCGTGATCACCCCTGAGACCTTCCGCGCGCTCGCATCGAGTGTTCCCCCTGGACCGCGACTCGAGTTCGCCGACGGTGGCCACAACGTGCAGAAGACCCACGCGCGTGACATCGCCGAGGCCATCAGCGAATTCGTCGGCTGAACTCGAACCGTCCCACGGGAGTAGGCTCCGACCGGACCTGAGGGGAGTCGTCACGTGACCGTCGCCTTGACCGCCGAGCAACGCCGATTCGTGGCCGGCGTGTGCCTCATCGTCGGTGGGTTCGTGATGGTCACTGCCTCGTACAACTACATCCTCAACCCGATGCTCGAAGGCCTGAACGCCAGCGAGGGCCAGACCTCCCTGTTGCGGCAACTGCCGTCGATCGCTGCTCTGCTCGTCGTCTTCCTCGGCGGTGTCCTCGGCGATCGCTACGGAGACCGGAAGGTCCTGCGGATCGCGAGCGTACTGTTCCTCGTGGGGTGCGCACTGGTCGCGTTCGCGCCCGTGTTCGCCGTCGCCTCCCTGGGCCTGGTGATGGAGAGCATCGCCGCCTCCGCAGGCGGCGTCATCGCCCTGGGACTGCTCGGCGCAAAGATCTCCGACCCGCAGCAGCGAGCCTCGGCGTTCTCCGTCTTCGCGATCGTGAGTCCGTTGATATACATGGCCATGCCGATCCTCGCCGGCGTCCTGGTGGGAGAGCTTTCCTGGCGGTTCGTCGCCGGGATCTGGGCTCTGTGGGGGCTCGTGATGCTGTGGTCCAGCGGCCGCCTGCTCCCGGTTGACGGCAGTGTGCGTGGCGGCGGCGAGATGGTCACACCCGTGGTCGCCGGCGTCGTCCTTGCCTCCGGCGTTCAAGCCGTCAACATGGCGACCAGCACCGGTCTGACATCCACCGACACCCTCATCCGCGCCGGGATCTGCCTCCTCGGCCTGCTTGCCCTTGTGATCCTCTTCCGGCGCCCGGGCAAACGCTCCCTGTCCCTGGATGCCCTACGGCGTGGCGGCATGATCATCCTGCTGGCCGTCGTCCTGCTCGTCCCGCTGGCGAACATCTGGTACTACGCGACAGTCGGGTACCAGTACGTGTACGGGCTGAATGTGCTGCAGACCGCACTGATGATGATCCCGGCGCAGGCCGCCGGCGTCGCAGGCGCGATCGCCACCCGCAAGGTGCTACAGAAGAAGGGAGTCCGGTTCACCGGAACGGTTGGGCTGATCCTCTTCGCATTCAGCCTGCTGACCGTGCTGACCGTCCAGGAAACCTCGCCGCTGTGGGTTCCCGCGGTCGCGTTCAGCATCTACGCGATGATGCTCACGGCCACCTCCATCCCGATCACCAACGCGATCATGAACACCGCGGCGCGCGGTGAGGAAGGCAGCGCGTCGGCGTTCCGGTCGGCGGCCTCCCACCTCGGCAACGCCCTCGGCGTCGTGTTCACCACCTCGATCCTTGTCACCGTGACGACCTTCTCCGCGACCGGGAGCCTCACCGCCGACGACCTCGCCTCCCAGCAGACGTTGGAGGTGGTCGACGGCATCATCGACGGGGCCACCTCTGAGGAATTGTCGTCGCAGTACTCCGTACCGGTGGACGAGGTCGATGCGATCGATGATGACCTGGCGGAGGCGATGATCGACGGGCTGCATGCGGTGGTCGTGGGTGGCGCGCTCATCTCACTGCTGTGCGCGGCAGGCTTCAACGCCGCGCTGCGTCGTCAGGTACGCGCGAGGGAAACCGCGGCTCACATGTAGGTGAACGTGCAGGGTCCCGCGTGTCCGTCGGGCCAGCACTTGGTGCCTGTATCCGTGATCGGTACGTCCGCGCCCTTCGGAACCGGCGAGAACGTGGCGTGGCTCAGGTCGGTATAGAACATCCACGAGTTCGTGTAGATGTTTCCTCCGAACGAGGCCCGATCGAACTCGGCCGCTGTGAAGTCCGCCTGGTAGAGGTTGTTGTAGAAGAACTTCGGGTTGTGTCCACGGCTCTCTTGGATCGAAGCCATCTTGAGGTTGCAGTTGATGAACTGTGCATCGGCGAGATTCGACGATTCCAGGTTGACCCTCTGCAGGTTGAGGCCCTCGAAGGTGCAGCCCTTCAGATCAGCGCCCTTGTGCAGGTCGCTGGCTGCACAGCCCGGTCCCTGGACCATGACCGGCGCCTGCCGCTTGGCACCCGCCTTCACCTCGACGGTCTGGAACATCGCCCGATCATGTTGTCCGCTGGTGCCTGCTCTGTCGAAGCGCTGTGTGGCACTGATGCGGATGCTCTTCGCCCGGCCGACCTTCTTCGCCTTCCGTGTGCCCCAGGTGATGACGAATCCAGTCCTGCCGCGTTTGTCGAGCTTCTTCTGTCGCAGATCGACCTGTCCGAGGGTGGTCACCTGCTGCGACCCGTCATCGACGCCCGCCCAGACCGTGAAGCGGTTGACACCCTTCTTGAGGGTCTTGGTGTGCCAGCTGATCTCGCCACTGACGCTGCGGCGGTCCTTGGCCACCTCGGCCGACCTCACCACGATGTACTGCTTGGCGCTGGCCACTGAGAGTGTCGCGGCCGGCGTTATCGCGACGCCGGGTGAAGCGACCACCACTCCCATGACGACGGTTCCGACACCTGCCACGACGGCCACGATCCTCTTCACGATCCACCCCTGTTCCTCGCCCTGCCCATGATCCCCCGGCGGCATTGGGCATTCAGACCTGAGCGATCCGCCGCGGGTCACGCTGCGGGCCCCGATCACAGTCGGTGACGAAGTCCGGCGGGGGCGATACGCTCACGGCGGTGAGCAGTCCACAACTCGCACGCAGGCTGTCGACCGGCGATGCGATCATCATCGGCCTCGGCTCGATGGTGGGTGCGGGTGTGTTCGCTGCCTTCTCCCCCGCCGCCGCAGCCGCCGGCGCAGGGCTACTCATCGGGCTCGTCATCGCCGGGATCGTCGCTTTCAGCAACGCCACCGCGTCGGCCCAGTTGGCCGCGCAGTACCCGACCTCGGGAGGGACCTACATCTACGGCCGGGAACGCCTCGGCCCCTGGTGGGGGTTCCTAGCCGGCTGGGGGTTCGTCGTCGGAAAGACCGCCAGTTGCGCCGCGATGGCGTTGACCTTCGCGGCCTACGCGGCGCCGCCGGCATGGAGCAAGCCAGTGGCCATCACCGCAGTCATCGCACTCGCGGCCGTCAACTACCGCGGTGTCACACGCACCGCGAAGCTCACGAGGATCATCGTGACAATCGTGCTGCTGTCCCTGGCCGTGGTGGTGGCCGCGAGCCTTTTCGGGGGGTCGAGTTCAGCACCAAGCACGTGGGACTGGTGGCCGGCAGGCTCGTACGGCGTGCTGCAGTCGGCGGGCCTGCTGTTCTTCGCTTTCGCCGGGTACGCGCGGATCGCCACGATGGGCGAGGAGGTGCGCGACCCGCAGCGCACGATCCCCCGCGCGATCCTGATCGCGCTGTTCCTCACGATGGCCATCTACGCCGTGGTGGCGATCTCCGCCCTGCTCGCGATCGGGCCGGACGGGCTGGCGTCGACCTCGGCGCCACTCGCGCTCGCCGTGACGCAGTCCGGCTGGGAGTGGGCGGCACTGCCGGTACGGATAGGCGCGGCGGCCGCAAGCCTGGGTGCGCTGTTGGCGCTGGTGGCCGGCATCGGCCGCACGAGCTTGGCGATGGCACGTCACGACGATCTCCCCCGCTGGCTGGCGGCGGTGCACCCGCGCTATCACGTTCCGCATCATGCCGAAGTTGCCCTCGCCGTCGTGGTGAGTGGCCTGATCCTGGTGGCGGATCTGCGCACAGCGATCGGATTCTCGTCGTTCGGAGTCCTGCTCTACTACCTGATCGCGAACGCCTCGGCCATCACCCAGGACCCGGCCCACCGCCGTTATCCCAAGTGGCTGCAGGTCGTGGGCGTCGTGGGTTGTGCAGTACTTGTGGTGACGCTGCCCTGGCAGGCCGTCGTCGGCGGGGTGGCGGTGTTCGCCGTCGGGATCGTGTATCGCCTGGCACGCCTGCGAACCATCGGGACCGCCTGACGGTTGTCCACAGATTTGGTCGGTCGTCGTGTCATGTCGCACCCCGGATCTAGACTGGACACATGTTCGAAATCGGGGGTGTCCAGGGCGAGGGCTCAGGCATGCTCGACGAACTGAAAGCGACTGTCGACCACCTGCAGCAGATGGATCCGCGCAGCGCCGGACTGGCCGACACCGTCGCAGACATCGCGGTCCTGCACTCCCAGATTCAGCGGCTGCAATCGGTGATGCTCGACCTGATCCGCACCTGTGATGCCGATGGCGGCCACCACCTCGCCGGCTACGCGACCACAGGCTCGATGCTCACCGACGGGCTGCGGCTGTCACCAGGTCAAGGGCAGGCGATGGTCCAGACCGCCCGCGCTCTGCATTCCACGTTCGGTACTACCCGGGACGCTCTGGCCGACGGCGAGATCAGCAGTGCCCACGCCACAGCGATCACACGGGCGGCGCGCAAACTGCCCTCGGACGTTGTGGAAGAGGCGCAGCCTGTGCTCCTGGAGGTGGCACGCGTGGGCTCACCGAGCATGGTGCGGGCCGCAGTGGACCGGATGGCAGAACTGCTGGAACCCGAGCACTTCGACCGCGACATCGAGAAGGAGCGGGAACGGCGCTACCTCGATGTCTCACAGACGAAGGACGGCTGGTGGGCGGTCGACGGACACCTGCCACCTGACATCGGTGCTCGGCTGTCTGCCGCACTCGAGCAGTTCGCGGCAAGCGCCGATCCGTCGGATCTGCGCACCCCGAAACAGCGGCGGGCCGACGCCATCGCGGACATCTCCGACGCGAGCCTGGATGGACAAACGTCTGGCATCTCCACCGTCACGATCGTGGCCGACGCCGAACGGCTCGACGGCAGTGGCGCCCGGTGGGACGACACCGGGATGCCGGTCGGGCTGACCAACTTCGCCATGGCCACCTGCCAGAGCCGCATCCAACTCGTGGTCGCCGACCGCAGTGGCATCGGATGGAGGCCCCTGGCGGTCGGGATGCTCACGCGTTTCGCCACCCCTGCACAGCGGGCCGCACTGCGCATCCGTGACGGCCGCTGCGTCCATCGGGGCTGCACCCGCAAGCCCAGCCGCTGCCACGCCCACCACGTGATCGACTGGCGCGACGGCGGCGCCACAGACCTGTCCAATCTGGTGCTCCTTTGCGCCTACCACCACAGGATGGTTCACCTCGGCAGGGCCGAACTGGTGGAAGACCCCGAGAGTCCGGGTCGGCGGATCGCGATACCGCGTCGACGACATACCTCCACCGCTGCGTGAGCCGCGGTATGACTGGTTGGTTGATCTTGATGCGGTGTGCGGCGTAGGTTCGCCTGCATGCGCAAACACATCACCCCGTCGCTGATCATCTCGCTGTTGGCGTTGTTCATCGCCACAAGCGGGGCCAGTTACGCCGCTCTGCAGATCCCGAAGAACTCGGTGGGCACCAAACAACTGAAGAAGAATGCGGTGACGTCCAAGAAGGTGAAGGACCGCAGCCTGCTCGCCAAAGACTTCAAGAACGGGCAACTGCCCCAGGGACCACAAGGCCCGCAAGGACCTCAGGGACCGGCTGGCGACTCCGCGCAGGTCCGCGCCTACACGACGCCCGTGGTAGCGACCTCCTTGGTGCTCAGCGGTAGTTTCACCGAGGTGGCGAGCCTCGACCTGCCGGCCGGGAAGTACGTCGCCATGAGCCGCGTCAACATCGACGGGTCGTCGGTCGACAACGCCGTGATCTGCGGATTCGGTGAGGATGCCGCTCAGAACACCACCGTGGGCACGGGCAACATCGCCCTGTCCCAGAACAGCACCTTCACACTGGACAGCCCCGGCACGATCAGCGTCAGCTGCCTCAAGACCGGCAGTGGAGCCGTCTCGACCTTCCAGCGTTGGATCACCGCCATGAAGGTGAACTCGATCAACTGACGCGGAGGCGGGCGCACGCCATAGCCTGGAACCGTGTGGAGGGTGGCCGTTGCCTGTCTCGCATTGGCGGCTTGCACGAGCACGACGCCGACGGCAGTGACCGAGGCACGCGACCTCGAAAAGGCTG